>NZ_JBICUN010000005.1:8209-412342 GCF_043198195.1 Micromonospora sp. NPDC048868 | reverse complement strand
TGTACGTCTATCGAGGCGGCCCGCAACGGGCCGCGCGCGCCGCCGCTTGGGCGCGCGTCGGCCGCGGCGCGCCCCCCCCCCCCGGCGCCGGGGGGGGGGGCGCCGGGCCCCCCGCGCCCCCCCCCCCCCGGGGGGGGGGGGGCGCCGCGGGGGGGGGGCGGGGGGGGGGGGGGGGGGGGGGGGGGGGGGGGGGGGGGGGGGGGGCGCGGGCCCCGCCCGCCCCCCGGGGGGGGGGGGGGGCGGGCGCCCCCCCCCCCCCCCCCGCTCGACCTCGGGACCTCACGCCCGGGACTTGTCCTGCTTCCAGGACAGCGGACCCGGCAGGTCGACCCGGTGCGCCTTGGCCCGCGAGTTCCAGGACCAGCGACCGATCTTGATGCTCCAGGAGGAGAAACCGTTCTCGGTGAAGTTCAGGATGATCGGACCGTACTTCTTGCGCTTGCGGAACATCAGACCCATCGTCGGACTCCCTTCGATTCCCTTCCCTGCCCTGTCGAACCCGAACATGCCCGGATCGCCGAATCGTGAAACCCCCGCCCGTCCGGTCTGGACGGTGTCGAGGGGCGGTGACGAATCCTGTACGTCCGAGGGGGTCGAACCCCACCCGCCGGCATAGGGGTTCGGAGCGGCGTCGGCCGTCGTCGATCCCGTCCCCGATAGGGGCATTGACCGGGGCCCCGGCCCCCGGCAGCATGGGGCGATGACGCAGCGGGACGATCTTCTCCACGCGGCTCGCCTGCCCGTCGACGCAGGGCTGCCCCGCACCTCCGGCGCCCACCCGACGCCGCAGCCGGCGTGACCACCGTGGAGTGGTCCCGGCAGGGCGATGCCGACCTGCTGCCGGTGGACCGGGACCTGTTCCGGACGCTGCTGCGCCGGCAGGCCGCCACCGTCACCGTCGTCACCGCCGTCGCCCCGGGCACCGCGCCGGCCCACCCGGACGCCTCCGGCGGGCCCGTCCGGGCCGGCTTCACCGCCACGTCGTTCACGTCGGTCTCGCTGGACCCGCCGCTGGTCTCGTTCTGCCTCGGGACCGCCTCGTCGAGCTGGCCCGTCTTCGCCCGGGTCGAGCACGTCGCCGTGCACCTGCTCGGCGCCCACCAGCGGGAGGCCGCCCGGGTCTTCGCCACCGGCGGGATCGACCGGTTCGCCGCCTATCCGCACTGGACGCCGGGGCCGTTCGACGTGCCGCTGCTGACCGGAGCGCTGGCCCTGCTGCTGTGCCGGGTCGTGCACCGGGTGCCGGTCGGCGACCACACCCTTTTCGTGGTCGAGCCGCTCGCGCTCGGCGGCGGCGAGGACGGGGACCCGCTGGTCCACCACCGGGGCGGCTACACCACGACGGGCCCGCCGCCGGGGCCCTGACCGGGCCGGGCCCCGCCCGACGGCGCGGCCGGCCGGCCCTGGTCAGGCGGGAGCGCGGTCGATGACGAGCACGCGGGTCACGCTGCCGTCGTCCTCGGCGATGTCGCGTTCGTGGACGAAGCCGATCCTGCCCAGCAGCGACAGCGAGGCGTGGTTGGCGTCGGCGACCGTCGCGTACACGCGGGGCAGGCCGAGGGTGTCGAAGCCGTAGCGGACCAGGGCCCGGGCCAGCTCCGTGCCGAGACCGGCGCCCCAGGCCGGCTTCGCCAGCGCGTAGATGATCTCGTGACCGTCGACCTGGTCCGTCCGCTTGATCTCGGCGTGCCCGACGTAGCGACCGTCCCGGCGCACCGCCCAGACGTCGAAGAGGTCCTCCGCGTAGACCTTCGTGAAGATCCGCCCGAAGAGGGCGCCGGCCGCCTCGGCGCTCAGCGGACCGTCGCCCATGAACCGGCCCACCTCAGGGTCGGTGAGCAGGGCTATGGAGTCCTCGGCGTCGTCCGGCCGGTAGGGCTCCAGCAGCAGGCGCTCGGTGCGCAGGACGGGGGTGGGCATCAGCGCGGCTCCCAGGCGTCGGGCAAAGCCGTCAACCTACGGACGTGGGCGGGCAGCCGACCACTGATTATCTCCGCGAGGCTCACCTCGTCGACCACCCGTCGCACGGCGGCCCGCACCGCGACCCAGAGCCCGGGCAGGTTCTCCGCCGCTCCCTCGTAGCTGGTCTCCTCCGGGCGCAGCCCGCGCACCCCGGCCAGCGGACCCTCCACGGCGCGCAGCACCGCGCCGACGGTCACCTCGCGCGGCGGCCGGGCCAGCGTGTAGCCGCCCTCGGCGCCGCGCTGCGCCCGGACGATGCCGGCCCGCCGCAGGTCGGCCAGGACGGCCTCCAGGAACTTGCGCGGCATGTCCTGCTCCGTGGCGATGGCCTGGGTGGACAGCAGCCGAGGGTACGCGGTGGCGAGGCTCAGGGCCGCCCGTACCGCGTAGTCGCCGCGCGCGGAGATCTGCACCCCGACATCATGCCCCGCGCGGTCGGTCGGTCGCGTCGGCGGGCGGGCGGGGCCGGACCACCGGCCCGGGTACCGGCTGCTCGCGGGCCGCGCGGAACGCGCCCGGGCTCACCCCGACCTCCCGGGTGAAGAACCGGCCGAAGTTCGTCGGCTCGGAGAAGCCCAGCCGCCGGCCGATGCGGGCGATCGGCTCGTCGGTGGCGGCCAGCAGCCGGCTCGCCTGGAGGGCCACCCGCTCGTCGACCACCTGCTTGGCGCTGCGCCCGGTCACCGCCAGGCAGGCCCGGGTGAGCGTACGCACCGAGCAGCCCAGCCGGGCGGCGTAGTCCTCGACCCGGCGGGTGTGCTGGTAGCCGCGTTCGACCTCGCGGCACAGCCGATGGAAGGTGGCGGCCTCGGCCCGGGTCGCCGGGTGGGCGCGTTCGGGCAGCATCGACAGGCGGAGCAGCAGCACGGCGAGCTGGTGGCGGAGCAGTCCGCGCGCGACGGCCAACCCCCGGTGCCGCTGGCAGTCCACTGCCAGCTGGCTCACCTCGTTGATCACCGCGTCCTCGTCCTCGCCGGCGAGCTGGAGCCAGGCCGGGACGGCGTCCGGGTCGACGTCGAGCCCGCGCAGCGCCGCCGGATCCCAGCGCACCACCGTCGCGTCGAGCTGCGGGCCGGCGCAGCGCAGCACCTGGCCGGCGCGCACCCGCAGCAGCGTGCCGGGGCGGCAGGGCAGGGCGCGGAAGTCCAGCTCGGCCGTGCCGTGTCCGCCCGTGGTCAGCACGAGCAGGTCCTTCTCCAGCAGCACCGGACGACGCCAGCGCGGCTCGGGGGCGAGGTCACCGAGGGCGACCGTGTCGATCTCGGCGGGGGCGGTCGCCGGGTTGCCGGGCGGAGCGGGGGAGAGCTGACCGGAAGAGACCATCGCCTGCGACGGTAGCCCGGGGCGACGGTCGACGCATCCCGGGAAGGCCGCCCAGGCCAGCGGCCGGCCGGTCGCACCGTGGCTCCGCCCCGCCGGCCGAGCGGTGCGCCGGGCCGCGCGGGCGCCCGGCGGGGGTTGTCGAGGTCGTCGGGGGCGGGCTACGTTACCGAACGGTAGCGCCGTCCGGTGGAGGCACGGCCGGAGCCGGTCCGCGCGGACCGGGCCGCCCCCGCCCCGGCGGCCCCGGCCGACTCGCGATGGGATGGGCATGACGGATCTGTTCTCGGTCGAAGGCAAGACGGTCCTGGTCACCGGCGGCTCGCGGGGGATCGGCCTGATGATCGCCCAGGGCTTCGTCCGGGCCGGCGCACACGTGATCATCTCGTCCCGCAAGGCGGACGTCTGCGAGGCCGTGGCCAAGGAACTCTCCGCCGAGGGGCGCTGCGAGGCCATCCCCGCCGACCTCGGCGACGACGCCGGCGCCGAGGGCCTGGCCGCCGCCGTCCGGGAGCGGTTCGACCGGCTCGACGTGCTGGTCAACAACGCGGGCGCGACGTGGGGCGCGCCGCTGGAGTCGTACCCGGAGAGCGCGTTCGACAAGCTCTGGGCCGTCAACGTCAAGGCCGTCTTCCGGCTCACCACCGCGCTGCTGCCCGCGCTGCGCGCGTCGGCCAGCGCCGACGACCCGGCCCGCGTGATCAACATCGGGTCCATCGACGGCATCCGGGTGCCGATGATGGAGGTGTACGCGTACTCGGCGACCAAGGCCGCCGTGCACATGCTCACCCGCAGCCTGGCCCACCAGCTCGCCGGCGAGCAGATCACCGTCAACGCGATCGCGCCGGGGCCGTTCGAGAGCAAGATGATGGCGTTCGCGCTGGACGACCCCGCGTCCCGGGCCGCCATCGAGGGGCAGGTGCCGCTGGGTCGCATCGGTCGGCCGGAGGACATGGCCGGCACCGCGATCTACCTGTCGTCGCGCGCCGGGGCGTACCTCACGGGTGCGGTGATCCCGGTGGACGGCGGCATCACCACCCACGGCTGAGCTCGGCGAAGGGCGGGAGACGGTGCGCGTACCCCCTGGTGGGCCGGAGCCGCGCGGACTCGGCAGATCCGCGCGGCCCCGGACGGCCGGTGTGGCCGGTGGTTCAGCGGCCGGCGAGCAGCCGGGTCACCGCGGTGTCGACGTCCAGGTGCTCGGCCTCGCGGCCGCGCGGAACGACGACGTAGGTCCGCCGCAGGAAGCGCACCAGGACGCTGCGCGGCACCTCGAACAGGGCGTTGCCGTCGGGCGACGACAGCGCCAGGGCGACGAAGTCCCCACGCGGGGTGGCCCAGGGCCAGACCCGCACGTCGCCGATGCCGGCCGGCTCGTCGAGGCCCGTGACCAGCAGCTCCCGGGCGAACGACCAGCTGACCGCCTCTCCGCCGGCGGATTCGGCGTGGAACAGGACATGGACCGCATACGGATCAGCAGGGTCGTAACGCAGACTGGCACGCACCGGCAAGGCGGTGGCGTCAGGTGCGACGAGCCTTAGCGACGTCTCGACCTCTACGGTCGTCGGTCGGATGACACTCATGGACGATCTCCCCCCGGCACCGCTGCGGAACGCGCGTGTCCCGCTTTTCCCATACTCAGGTGCTACTCCTGGCTACGCTCCGCCATACGCTGACTTCACCCAGTGGTGGGAAGGGGGTCGGAAAGGCCGCGTGAATGTGAATATTCATGTAGGATTTCCGGTTCTGCCCAGTGCGTGATCCCGCCCGGCATCGGGTGGTTCAGTCGTCGACTTACTCCGGTAACGTCCAGTCGGCCGTTGCAGTGACGGGCGCGAGCCACACTGGGGGAGGAAATGGTTACGAAACGATCCTCAGTGGATCCGATGGCAGTGCCGGGCCCGCCGAACGTCGCGGCCCGAGCAGCCGAAAGGCGGGGGTACGGGGTGCCGACGGAGCAGCACGACCGGCCCGGTCGGCCGACGACCGAGCGGGATGGCGCAGGCGGCACGACGCTGGCCGAGCGGCGGCGGCGACCCCGCTGGCGGCAGCGGCTGAGCACCACCCTCGACCTGATCCGGGCCAACCCGACCGGACGGGTCACCCTCAAGATCTTCATCGCCATCGCCGGCGCCCTCGTCGTCACCATCGGCATCGCCCTCATCCCGCTGCCCGGGCCGGGCTGGCTGCTGGTGATCGCCGGCCTCGGCATCTGGGCCGTCGAGTTCCACTGGGCCCGCCGGCTGCTCGGCTTCACCCGCCGCCACGTACACAACTGGACCCAGTGGGTGAAGGACCGCTCACTCGCCGTACGCTTCGTGCTCGGCTCCGTCGGCCTGGTCTTCGTCGGCTCGGTGGTCTGGCTGTCACTGAAGTACAGCTTCGGCATCGACGTGGTCGCCGAGGCGCTGCACTACCTGGCGACGCACTGACCCGGACCGACCCGGCGTTCTGTCGGGTCGACTGACCGCGGCGCGGCGCGCGGACCCCGGATTTCCGGTCCGGTCCCTCGATCAGGTAGAGTCAGCGGCGCTGAGGGCGATTAGCTCAGCGGGAGAGCGCTTCGTTCACACCGAAGAGGTCACTGGTTCGATCCCAGTATCGCCCACCATCGAAGTAACGCAGAAGAGCCACCCTCGGATGAGGGTGGCTCTTGCTGATTCCGTCGTCAGTCGTCGTTGGGCGTCAGCGGATCGTCAGCGAACGCGTCGCCGATGCGTCGATCCCGCCCGTCGGAAGCGGCCGGTGCTCGTCGAGTACGTGCGAGAGGGCGAGCACGTGACGCCGCGCTGGGCGGTGAGGTGGTCCAGGCAGCAGGAAGTGGCCCCGCCCATCCGAGGTGAGCAGGGCCGTTGGGTCGGTGGGCCAACAGGATGAAAGCCACAGCGTCCCCGGAGCCGGGCGAGACTACCCCCGAAGGCCTCTGAGGTGGATGCTCAGCGGGTGCAGTTGATCTGCGCCAGCACCGAGTAGAGGCCCGGCCACGGCTGCGTCGTGAAGCTTCCAGCGTGGCTGCACTGCGTGTCCGGGTCGAAGCCGTCGGCGCTGGCAAGGGAACGTGCAGCGTTGTTGGCGTTGGTCAGCGCCGTGAAGTAGTTGTTACTCATTCCGTTGCCGTAAAAGGCCTTGGTTTCGGCGGCGACCGCAGGTCCGGAGAGCAGGACGGACGCGGACACCGCCCCGACCAGCGCTGTGGCTGCGACGACCCGACGAAGTGCAGACATGCGAGCTCCACTCTGTTCGATCCGGATGCCGAGCCTGCCAGAGAAATTGACGTACATCAACTACAGTATGAAGCGGATCTCCGGCCCTCCGAAGGAGAGCGAGGGCCGATCAGACGTTGATCGGTGCTGACCGGGACGGCTCCGGTGCGTGGACGGGGGACGGAGTTACGTGACACCATCCACGCGTCAGGATCGGCCCGGCGGCTGCGAGTGTCAGTGTTCCCGTCGGCGGCGGATCTTGATGTCGTCGAGGTCGGTCGACACCGACTTGAGGTCGCGGTAGTCGGCACCGATTCCCGAGACGGCGGCTGCCGCGAGCGCTTCCGCCTTGCTAATCACGATCGCTTCCTCGTCCTCCGCGGTGGCCGAGACCAGGCAACGGAAGGTGAAGGCGAGCAGGGACCGCTCGTAGGTCACGGTGCCTTCCTCGGTGAACTTCGCCCGAAACACGTCGTGTTCGTCAGCCTTGGCGAGCAGTGCGGCCCGCTGCTCGTCATCGAGTGGCGCGAACTTGCCACGCACGATGACCTGGTATGTCTTGCGGGCCATTGCTGGAGGCCTCCGGTTTCGGCTGGGCATCACGACATCGGTCGGCGGCTGGTGAGGCCGGAAGGGCTGCGGGCAGATCGCCGCCGCCATGCCCTGGCCGACCCGTACGGCGGTGGCGACCCTACCCGGAGGAACACAGGAACGCATGGGCATTTCACAGCGGGTGAGAGACCGTCAGGGTCTTTGGGTGTAGCTGACGGTCGGAGCTTGCGTCCTGTCGCGCGCGCCGAGGACCTCGTTGACGAAGTCGTCCTTGTTGCGTGCGTAGGCCGTGAGGTCAGCGCCGTGAGCGTGCGCGAGATCGCGCTTGAGGCGCTCGTACCGGGACCGGTAATCCGCCCGGCACCGCAGCGCATCGCGGAACGCGACTCGTCGCCGCCACAGCAGGGAGGTCGGCTCGGTGAGATGAAGCTGGTAGGTGCGCTCCCACCAGTTGTCGGTCTCCGGCTTGAAGAAGTAGTGCGCTTCCTCCGGACGGTGCACACCGTTGCGGTAGCCGAGAGCGGTCACCACCTCGATGGCGGCTACTGCCTCTGACAGACTGCGCACCGGCGCCATCATGTCGATGATCGGCTTTGCTGCCAGGCCGGGAACCGATGTGGAGCCGATGTGCTCGACTGGCCCGACCAGCCATTGCGCCAGAGCGGTTTCGAGAATGACCCGCTCCTGCTCGAACAGCACAGCCCATTGCGGATCGTACGGGCTGAGGGTAACCGGTGCGCCGTCCACGAGAACTGCCTTCCAGGATGAGTATGGGTCGGGCGATGCCTCTCATCGGCCCCTTCTCTTCATAGATCCCCTTCTCGACGGCTGTCAGCCATCCTGCTACGACCGGGTCGGGCCGTCTGAACGACCCTTCCCGAATCGCCCCCTCTTCTGCCTCGTTAGCAGCGCTCGTGGATCGGGGCCTCGCGAGGGAAATACCCACTGCGGACCTGCACGCCACGGTGCGGTACGGCATCGAGGAAGCGTCGGGCCGGTGACGTCAACGGGCATCCGGATCTGCCGCTCCGGGCGGACTGGTGTTCATTGCCGGTGGTGACGCACCTACCGCGGCCAGGAGCATTTCCGCGGACAGCTTGAAAGCTAGGTCGGCTGCACGCTCATGCCGCGTATGGCGCTGCGCGGAGTCGTGACCGCTCTCGGGCACTACGGTGCGCACCCGGCGTTTGGCCGGGTTTTCGGGAGCGGGTCAGACAGGGTCGTGGAGATGCGTGGGGATGTCTCGCTCATCCACCGCGTCGTACGAAGCCTGCCACTGAGACCGGCAGTTCGTCTTGCGGCATGTCCTCGTAGCCGGGACGGGCGAAGTCAAGCAAGAGCACGACGCGGTCGCTGGAGCCGTAGTTCCACGCCTCATGCGTGACAGTGTCGTCGAAGACGAAGGTCTTACCTTCGCGCCACTGCCGGGTGTCGTCGCCCACTCGCAGCGCGCAGTCCCTCGGCACGACCAGCCCGAGATGCGCGCGGTAAACGGTCGTCACCCATCCCTGATGTGGCTTGATGTGGGTACCAGGAGCCATTCGAGAAAACCCAGCGGTCGTCAGGTGAGGAACCTTCGTCAACGCGGAGGCAGTATCCGGGCACGCTTCGAGCGCGCCCTCGATCCGTTCCCCGAAGGCGACAAGTCCGTACACGCTCCAGCCCTGGCCGTACATCTCGCGTTGCACCCACGGCTGATAGGTCTCCCGCGGTAGAGCAAGACACTCATTCCGGATCGCCTCCCACCGTGCCCGAAGATCGGCCAGGAAGGGAAACTGCCGCTGGTCCACGAACATGAGACACCATCATGCACCAACGACGGCGGAGACGGCAGTGCCCACACATCAAGCACCTGCCGCTGGCCGCCTGGATTGGACGGGGCCATCGTACGTATGTGTGCCACGCGGCTCGGCTTTCAGTTGACGGGCCGGTCGCGGCGGTGCGTCCGCATCGGCAGACCGTCATGTCAAGATGACGCTCGCGATGAGAACTGACGTGGAGCGTGATCGGGCGAATCTCCTGCGGCGACTGGAGGTTTTGAAGCTGCCGGTCGCGCCGTTGCAACGCCACGGATTCGTGATGCCAGCGCAGCCAGCGGACACGATGCGGGAGCCTGAAGCGGTCGCCGTAGGTCCCGACGGCACCGCGTTGGCCGTATGGCGGTTTCGCGAGGGCGTCAATCGCAAGCAGGTGACGTGGCACGTACCCGGCAGGCGACGTGTCCTCGGTGCTGTCGATGTCGAAACCGACCTGCAGGTGAGCTTCGTGCAGCCGCTGCCCGAGGGGCGCGTGCTCCTGGCGGCTGCTCGGGCCCGGACTAGCGAAGCCAACGCCGAGGTATGGAGCAGCAGCGGCGATCTACAGCACCGGGGCCACCTCGGCGACGCCATCGAGGATCTGCTGACCACCCCCTCCGGCAAGGTGTGGGCCAGCTATTTCGACGAGGCGATGGGCGGATGCGGCCCCGAAGGCCACGGCCTGGCGCGCTTCAACAGCGACCTGACCGTCGATTGGCTGTACCCGCTGAACTCCGGGCTGCCCTACATCTCGGACTGCTACTCGCTCAACGTCGCCAGCGAAACCGCATACTTCTGTCCCTACACCCACTTCCACATCCTCTCCGCGACCGGCAGCCAGGTGACCGACTGGGGACCATCCCCGTACAGGTCTGCTCACCACCTCTTGCGACGCGGCCCGGATCTCGCACTGATCAGGGGATGGGGTCCGGAGTACGACGTCGCGACGATGCTGCGGATCAGCCGAGACGACCAACCTCAGTTGGGTGCGCAATGCCGAGTCGTGCTCCCCGACGGCATGGAAACCCGCGGATTGCAGTACATCGCCCGAGGCGGAGAGATGCACGCCTTCATCCGATCCACCTGGTATCACACCGACCTCGACAGTCTGAGCACCGCAGCGGCCGGCACCGGTGTGTAACGGGCCGCCCATCCGGTCCAGCACCCTCTCATGCCGTGATCAGCTTGCTCAGGCGTCGCAGATCAGTCGGCGGACGACTGTCCCACAATCAGGCGACGGAGGACACAGCCGGCTGCCGGCGGACTTGGAACTCTCTGTACGTCTATCGAGGCGGCCCGCAACGGGCCGCGCGCGCCGCCGCTTGGGCGCGCGTCGGCCGCGCCGCGCCAGACCAGCGCGGCGCAGGGAAGGGGCGCGCCGGGACCGCGCGGCAACGCCCCAGCATGGGGGCGGTGTCCGCCGAGGGGTGCGGTCCGTGACCCGGGAGCCGACTCAGTCTGTTCCGACAGCGGCCGTACGAGCAGCCCAGGCCCGGTTTGACGTGGCGGGATGAGCAGCCGGCCCGCTCCCTCGAAGGGCGGGTCGGTGGTCGAGATGAAGCTGCCTACTTCACCGTCTTTATCGGCTGCCCGGTCAAGGCGCTGTAGCCGACAGCAACCAAGATCATCACGCCGGCCACTGCGAACGCTACGCCCATCACCCGTTCCAGCAGGATGAAGCGCGCTAGACGCTCCTCGTGCGGCACGTCGGGTAGCGAGCGCCACGGTGGGACTCGCCGTAGCACGCTCGCCGTGGACATCGATCGCCGAACATGCCACTCCGTCACCCCGCGAAAGTTGGTGGCCAGGGCGACGCCTAGGAGGCTCACAGCCGGGCCGATGATGACAGCCGCCAGGACACGCCAGGTCTCCATTAAGCAATTGTCACATCCTGTGGTTGGCCCAGGCTGCGTTCAGCCATTGATCGAGGGCTGCAAAGTCGTCGTCGGTGAGGCCTCGCGATGCCACGACGTGATGGAGGAGGGCGTGGCCGGGATGGTGCGCGGACACCCAGTCCCGATCGGCGTCGCTGATCTCGTCGTCGACCCAGGCGAACGGGCGTCCATCCGCCCACGCGACCACGGTCCGGGTCTTCCAGTGAAGTCCGAACCACTGGTCCTCACGTTCGTGCTCGTCGGAGGCCTCCGGCCAGCGCACGACTGGTAGGCGTGGCAACCCGATCCGGGGCGCGATCTCGGTGTTCGCCTCCTCTTCCCAGGTCGTGGCCCAGACCAACGCACATGGCAGCGCCGCCAGACGATGCCCGACTTGTGGGTCGAGCCGCGCCAGATGCGAGGTCGACATGTCGCCTGACAGTTCACGCTGCGGGCCGTCCCCGAACGGAAGGAGTGGCCCATCGACATCGAGGAACAGCAGTGGACTCTCCGCAGGGTCGGTCATGCCGCGGCGAACTGTTCGCGCTCGACGAGCACGCCCTTGTCGGATCGGGCCCCGGCGCGTACGGGAGCGACCAGGTGAGGAGCGTTGACCGTGCGCCGGCGTTTCTGGGCGGATTCGATGAGCTTGAACGTCACCGCAAGGGCGCCTGCTCCGATCATGTCACCGCAGTTCACGCGACTGCCCGTCCATTTCCGCATCAACGTCCGATCTCGTCCGCTAGCCAGCGCAGGGGGTGAATCGGCTCGACCATTCCTCGTCAGGCATCCCCTGGAGGGCCAACAGCTCGAACCCGTTGCCGTCGTGGTTGACGAGCAGCGCGTCACCGAGCCTGTAGCGCTGTGGGGATTCATGGTCACGCGTCGGTGCGGCCTTGCGTTCCCCGAAGTCAAGTTGCACCCATCGGTCGTCGCCGTCGTAGGCTTGGCCGTTTCTGTTGTCACTCAGCAGCCATGTGCCCTGAGCGGATGCGGGCCGACGGCCATCGAAGTAAGTGCGCCAGATGTACTCGTCGCTCCACGTGTCCCGCAGGTCCTGAAGGAGGTGCGAAAGGTAGGCGTCCGAGATCGGATCCAGCTGTGACGACCCGTCCTGGCGGAGGTCGAGCCGGTCGCCGGAGGATCCGCACCAGGTTCCCGTCAGGTCAACGTTCGTGGGTTGCGGTGGCGGGGCTGAGGGCGCACAGCCAACCGCAGGGGTCAGGAGGAGCGTCAGCGCGGCCGTCACGGCAACGGCTCTGATCCACACGCCGACCACCCTAGGACCTTCCACCGCCGAGCGGCACAGACATGCCCGGCGCGTGCCCGATGCCGCAGTTAAGACAGGCAGACGGCAGCACGCGGCGCGACTTCAACCGAATGACTCCACCGCTTGCGACATGCGGCAAGACTGGTCAGCGATTGGAGCATCGCTCGGCGAAGTCGATGCCAGCTATCCGCCAAACTGGCCGTGCCCGCCCCGGTCCGGCGTCGATGAACACCAGGTCAGAAGCCGTTGGTGCCGACAGACACCGAAGAGGTCGCCGGTGCGATCGGTATCGCCCACCGCAGTGCAACGGATCAGAAGCCCGTCACTGGTTCACTCGGTGACCGGCTTCTCCGCTATTGCCCCTGGACGGCCGCTGCGCGGCAGATCCGGATGCCCGGGGACGTCACCGGCCTGACGCTTCGTCGATGCCGTACCGCACCATGACGTGCAGGTCCTCGGTGAGTAGGTCCCTCGCGAGGCCACGATCCAGGAACGCTGCCAACGAGCGGCCGATCTCGTCTCCTGCCACGTCGGCCAGTTCCTCATCGTGGGCGGCGCGTCGCAGGGCGTCCAGCGCGCGCGGGTCGTTCCAGTTCGCGAGGTCGACCGCGGCCTGGCACCGGAAATCTGGGTCTCCCGACTGGTCCAGCAGCACCGCGTGCAAGCGCTCCGCGCGCCAGTCCCACGGCGGTTGCTCGGCTTCCGGTAAGCCGTCGCGCAACTCCCTGGGTGGCCGGTATCCGTGCTCCTCAACGTAATGCAGGATCATCATCGGCGCGGCGTAGATGTCCCTGTCGGGCAGGTAGTAGCGGTACTCGCCGTTGCCCTTGAAGTCCCCGCAGAAGTCGCAGTCGTGCCAGCCGAGCGTGATGCTGCCGAGCCGCTGGGAGGCGGCTCTGAGCCGCTTCAACTGGGCACCGGTCATCGGCGTCGCGCTGGCGCCCTGCACTCCGTGGCGGCGCCCCAGCCACCCGACGGTCCGCATCGGCAGGGGAAAGCCGAGGTAGTCGTACGGCGACCGGTCGACGAGGTATTCCACGCCACGATCATCCAGCACGTGGAAACCGAGAACGCGCCGTCCGATCGCCGCCAGACGGCGGGTCTCCTGTCGGCCAGGCTGCTGTCATGAACAACGCACTTGACGGCAAGGTAGCTCTGGTTACTGGTGGTGGTCGTGGCATCGGCGCTGCGGTGGCGTTGCGCCTGGCGGAGGACGGCGCCGATGTGGCGTTGACGTTCCAGCAGAATCAGCAGCGCGCCGATGACGTGGTGGACCAGATCAAGGCCGCGGGACGGCGGGCCATCGCCGTGCAGGCGGACAGCGCCGACCCGGCGGCCGTGGTCGGCGCGGTCGACCGGGTCGCCGGCGAGCTGGGTCGGTTGGACATCCTGGTCAACAACGCTGGCGCGTTCCTGCTCGGACCGTTGGAGCAACTGACTCTGGAAGAGTTCGAACAGACTGTCGCGGTCAACGTCCGGGCACCGTTCGTCGCCTCCCAGGCTGCGGTGCGACACATGTCGGCCGGTGGGCGGATCATCAACATCGGCAGCAACGTGGCAGAGCGGGCCGTCTTCCCGGGCTTCGCGCTGTACGCGATGAGCAAGACCGCCCTGATCGGCCTGACCAAAGCACTCGGCCGCGAACTCGGCGGCAGAGCGATCACCGTGAACCTGGTGAATCCAGGGGCCACGGACACGGAGCTGAACCCGGCCGACGGCCCCAACGCCGACACGATCAACGGGTTCACCGCCCTCGGTCACTACGCGGACCCGGCCGATGTGGCCGCTGCGGTGGCGTTCCTCGCCAGCGCCGACGGGCGCTACGTCACCGGGGCGACGATCAACGTGGACGGCGGCTTCACCATCTGATCACCGGCTCACCGCCGCCCTGTCCACCCTTGCATCACAGCTACGGCCCGTTCCTCCGTCGGGAACGGGCCGTAGCCCTTGCCAGTCACTCGGCACCCGAGCCGGACCACCTCGATTCGGCCCGTACACCAGTGAGCCGACCAGCTTGCGTAGAGCGCTTCGCGGCACGAGCGTGCGCCGGAGCACCCGCATGCCGCACGGCGGTTCAGGCCACGAGCAGGCGGAGGCCGAGCTCTGCCGTGTCGAGGGCGAGGATGTCGCGGTTGCGTTCGGCCCACCGGCCTGAGGCGAGGTCTTCGCGGAGATTGCGGACCGCCCGCTGCTCAGCCTGCGGTCCGACTCTGGTCCACACCGAGACCGCGCGGCGGACACGTTCGTCCAGGTACGCCTCGGGCCGGCGCCAGTGTGCCTCGAAGAAGCCGTCGGCGCAGTCCCACGGGACGAGCAACGGCTCCGCGCGTCCTCCGATCGCGCTGGTCAGGTCGGCCAGTGAGGGCCAACCGACGAGAAGGTTCGCGAACTCGGGCAGGTAGTCGCGGGTGAGCCAGAACCGTTCACGCCAGCCGGTGTCATCCGCGTCGTACGTGAAGACCACCACGCGGCGGGCCACCCGCCGCATCTCACGCAGCCCGGCGACGGGGTCCGGCCAGTGGTGAAGGGTGCTGACGGCCATCGCGGCGTCGAAGGACTGGTCCTCGAACGGCAGATTCTCCGCATGGGCGGCCACGCACGGCGCCGCGCCCGCGGGACGCTGCGCCCGCATGACCGCCGACGGTTCCACGGCCGTGACGTCCCGGTCGGGTGGTTCGTAGGAGCCGGTGCCAGCCCCGACGTTCAGCACCGTCCGTGCATCCCCCAGCGCGTCCCAGATGCGGGCGGCGATCCGTGGCTCGGTGCGCCGCGTCGCCGGGTAGGCAGAGCCGATGGCGTCGTACAACTGTGCGCCGAACACCTTCAGCTGCTCCTCCGGCGTCGTCCTGATCCCCATCGCCCGTGCCTCCAGTTCCCTGTCTATGGCCGTCACCATGGCGGCAGCGCGGTCGCGCTGGTCCATCAGCAGGCCGCGCAGCCGGCACAGGTGCGCGACCGCGTCGGTGGCCGGGTCGTCGACCAGATCTGCGATCTCCCGCAGTCCGAAGCCGAGCCGCCGGTAGGCGAGCACCTCCCGCAGCCGTTCCACATCGCCCGCGGAGTAGGCCCGGTGCCCGGCCGCGGTCCGCGTGGACGGCTCCAGGAGGCCGATCTCGTCGTAGTGATGCAGGGTGCGGACGCTGACCCCGGCCAATTCCGCCACACGCCCCACCGTCAGGTGCTCCGCCACGCCCCCGACTATGTGGCATGACGTCGCGTGAGGAGCAAGCGCTCCGCCGCAGGCGACTCGTACGTCGCGGCCACCGCCGCATCCGCAACGACCGCCACCACCTCGACGACCTCGCCCCGCAACGTGCCGTTCTGCCTCGGTGGTCAGTCCCGACGGGATCGCGAAATTCGCGGCGTCCTTGCCCGACTGTTGGGCGAAGATGGAGGGCTCGTGACCGCCGCCGTGGCGCGGCACGGCGGCGGTCCGTCCGGTCTGAGGAGGCCCCCCTCTTGTTCGCACTTCCATCGATGCGCGTGTTGCGGGAGCGCGACTTCCGGCTGCTGCTCGGCGGGCGCATCACCTCGCAGCTCGGCAACCAGATCACCGTCGTGGCCCTGGCCTTCGGGGTGCTCGAACTGACCGGTTCCGCCTCCGACCTGGGGCTCGTGCTCGCCGTGGAGGCGTTCTCCCTGGCGCTGTTCCTCGTGGTCGGCGGCGCGGTCGCGGACCGGATGTCCCGGCGTCGGCTCATGATCACCGCCGACCTGGTGCGGTTCGTGTCGCAGGGCGTGATGGCGGCGCTGCTGATCTCCGGCCACGCCAGGATCTGGCATCTCCTGCTGTTGCAGGTGGTGTCCGGAATCGCCTCGGCGTTCTTCATCCCGGCCGTCAGCGCCCTGCAACCGGAGACGGTGCCGGCGGAGCGCCACCGGGAGGCCAACGCGCTGCGAGGGCTGATGATCGCGGCTGCGGGGGTGGTGGGGCCGGCTCTGGGCGGGCTGTTGGTGGTGGCGGTCGGTGCCGGTTACGCGCTGGCGTTGGATTCGCTCTCCTTCCTGCTCAGCGCCGTGCTCATCAGCGCGATCCGGGTCGGCGCCGCGCCCGTCGTCAATTCGGGCAAGAGCGTGCTGCGCGACGTTCGGGACGGCTGGCAGGACTTCCGGTCGCGCAGGTGGCTCTGGCCGGTGACGCTCCAGAGCGCGCTCGTGCGGATGCTCGGCCTGGCGCCGTTCATGGTGCTCGGCCCGCTGATCGCGAAGGACGAGCTCGGCGGGCCGGCCAGCTGGGGCCTCATCCTGGGCGCGATCAGTCTCGGGGCGTTCGTCGGTGGACTCGTCGCCATGTCGGCCCACCCCCGGCGGCCGTTGATCCCGGCGGTGGCCGGCGCGTTCCTCTTCGTACCCATGCTCCTGCTGCTCTCCGTCGCGGCTTCCCCGGTCGCCATCGCCGCGGTCGCGTTCCTCGGCGGGATCGCCCAGTCCGTCTTCTGGACGTACTGGCAGACGGCCATGCACGAGAACGTCCCGCCGGAGACCCTGTCGCGGATCAGCTCGTACGACTGGCTGGGCGCCTACACCTTCGAACCGATCGGGTACGCCCTGGCCGGCCCGGCGAGCGCCCTGATCGGGGCCGGCGCGACGCTGGTCGCCGGGGCCGGCGCCGTCGCGGTCGGCACGGCAGCGACGCTCGCGGTGCCGGAGGTACGCCGACTGCGGGCGCGGTCGGCCGGCACGGAGAACCCACAGCCAGCCAGCGCGACGGGCGGATCCGCCGACCCGGCGCGGGCACAGGGCTCTCCGGCACCTTAGGCCCACCGGCGACCGGCGGAGCCCCGGCACGCAGGCGAAGCGCCCACGACGCCACAACGCCATGGGTTGTCTCGACCATGCCCTCGCTGATCAGCTGGTTCACCCGCGCTTCCCTCGTAGGCTGAGCCGCACAGACGGGGGAGGAGGCTGGGGTGACGGAGACGACCGTGGCCGAGGTGATGGCCGAGTTGGCCGCGCTCGAGGACCCGCAGGCGCGCGAGGTGAACAGGAGACACGGTGACGACCACGGTGTGAACCTCGGCAAGCTGCGCGCCCTCGCGAAGCGGCTCAGGACGCAGCAGGAACTCGCGTGCCGGCTCTGGGCGACGGACGACACCGCGGCGAGGCTGCTGGCGATCCTGATCTGCCGCCCGAAGGCGTACGGGCGTGACGAGTTGGACGTCATGTTGCGCGAGGCGCGCACACCCAAGGTGCACGACTGGCTCGTGAACTACGTGGTGAAGAAGAACCCGCACTCCGAAGAGCTTCGCCTGGCGTGGTCCGCCGATCCCGATCCCGTGGTGGCGAGTGCCGGCTGGGCCCTGACCGCCGAACGCGTGACGAAGAAGCCCGAAGGCCTCGACCTCGAAGGACTGCTCGACGTCATCGAGGCGGAGATGGGAGACGCGCCGGATCGCCTGCAGTGGGCGATGAACGAGTGCCTGGCTCGGATCGGGATCGAGCACGCCGGGCACCGCGCCCGTGCGATCGAGATCGGTGAGCGCCTGGGGGTGCTGAAGGATTACCCGACCTCCCCGGGCTGCACGTCTCCGTTCGCGCCCGTCTGGATCACCGAGATGGTGCGCCGGCAGCAGGGCCGTTCGTGAGGAACCGGTGACGAGCGCAGCGTACTGACGGGCAGATCCTGTCGGCCTGGGAACGACAAAGGCCGCGCGTGCGGGGCCGGAGAACACCAAAGGCAAGGAGGGGAACTCCTTGCCACCATTAACATATACCGCACCTCAGGGCTTGCGGCAAGACCCCCGTCGTGGCGCAGAATCGTCGGCCGAGCGCAGAAATCGGCACACCATGGGGGATTCATGTTCGATGTGATCATTGTTGGCGGCGGCCCGACCGGCATGATGCTGGCGAGTGAATTGCGTCTTCGGGGCGTCCACGTGCTCGTGATCGAGAAGGACGCCGAGCCGCCGCCGTTCGTGCGGTCGCTCGGACTGCACGTGCGCAGTATCGAGGTGATGGATCAGCGGGGGCTGTTGGAGCGGTTCCTCGAAAACGGCAGGCAGTATCCGCTCAGGGGATTCTTCGCGGGCATCGAAAAGCCCGCCCCGATCGGGCTGGACACCGCCCACGGATACGTGCTCGGCATTCCGCAGACGCTCACCGACCGGCTGCTCGCGGAACACGCGGCCGAAGTCGGGGCCGAGATCCGGCGTGGTGGTGCGGTGGTCGGGTTGGCGGAGGACGACGACGGTGTGACCGTACACCTTGGCAGTGGCTCCGCGACCGCGTTGCGGGCGCGGTTCGTCGTCGGCTGCGACGGTGGGCGCAGCACGGTTCGGAAACTGCTCGGGGTCGGATTCCCCGGCGAGCCGTCGAAGATCGACACCCTGCTGGGCGAGATGGAGGTGACGGCGTCCCCGGAACACCTCACCGAGGTGATGACCGAGGTGCGCAGGACGGAGAAGCGGTTCGGGATCGGGCCGTCGGGCAAGCCGGGGGTGTTCCGGGCGGTCGTACCGGCGGAGGGTGTGGCCGAGGACCGTTCGGTGCCGCCGACGTTCGAGGAGTTCACGCGACAGCTACGCAGGTACGCCGGCACCGACTTCGGCGCGCACTCCCCGCGCTGGCTGTCGCGCTTCGGCGACGCGACCCGCCAGGCCGAGCGCTACCGGGTCGGCCGGGTGTTCCTGGCCGGGGACGCCGCGCACGTCCACCCGCCCATGGGTGGGCAGGGACTCAACCTCGGCATCCAGGACTCGTTCAACCTGGGCTGGAAGCTGGCGGCGGCCGTCAACGGCTGGGCGCCGGACGACCTGCTGGACAGCTACGAGTCCGAGCGGCATCCGGTGGCCGCCGACGTGCTGGACAACACCCGCGCACAGATGCAGCTGACGACCAACGAACCCGGACCACAGGCGGTTCGGCGGTTGTTGGCGCAGCTCATGGACTTCAACGACGTCAACCGGTTCCTGATGGAGAAGATCACGGCGATCGACATCCGGTACGACTTCGGTGCGGGCCACGACCTGCTCGGGCGGCGGCTGCGCGACGTCGGGCTGAAGCACGGGCGTCTGTTCGAGCTGTTGCGCACCGGCAACGGGCTGCTGCTCGACCAGACGGGGCGGCTCGCGGTGGACGGCTGGGCCGACCGGGTCGACCACGTCGCCGACGGCAGCGACGAGTGGGGCGTGCCGGCGGTACTGCTCCGGCCGGACGGGCACGTCGCGTGGGTCGGCGAGGACCAGCAGACGCTCGACGTCGCGCTCGCCAGGTGGTTCGGCACCGCGGGAACCCCTACGGCCGGGTGAGGGACGCAGGCGCGTCGAAGGTGGACAGCGACGATCGCCGTACGGGGATAGTGTGCTCGCGACCGGCCCTCACGATCGGACACCCGGATGACGCTCTCCAGGACGACGGCCACGCCGCAGTGCGACCGCCGATGATCGACCCGCGACAGGCCCACGACGTGGCCCACGCGATCGCCACGGCGGCCCTGGGCCGGGACCCCGGCCCCATGACCGTCGCCGACAGCCTCTCGCACCACGTCTACCTGGGGGCGGACGTCGTCGTGAAGGTGATCGACGCCGACCGCCACTCGCGACTGGACCGGGAGATCGCCCTCGCGCCCCACCTGCCCGCCGGCATCACGGCGCCGCTGCTCGACAGCGGGCGCTACGAGCTGGAGACCCGCGAGGTCCGCTACGCCTGCTACGCCCGCGCGCCCGGGGCGACGCCCGGCATGGACATGCCCGGCGTGGACGAGGTGACCGCGCGCCTGCTGGCGGCGGAGGCGGTGCAGCGGCTGCACGCACTGCACCGCTGGACGCCTGCGGCCCCCGCCCGGCAGACGCTGGCAGAGACGCTCGACCATGGCGGATTCGTCAGCCAGGCAGCGCTCTTCGCCGAGGTGGAGAGCCTCGCCGCCCTGAACCGGGACGGGACCATCCCTCGCCGGGTGCTCGACGGTCTGGCGGCGATAGCGGAGGGCGCGCCGGCGCAGGCGAGCGTGGCCGTCCCGGTCCACGCGGACTGCCACTGGGGGAACTGGCTCGCTCGTGACCGCAGTGTGACGGCGCTGCTGGACTTCGAGTGGGCGCGCTTCGGTGAACCGATGGATGACTGGTTCTTCCTGGTCCGGTTCAGCGGCCCGCACATGGAGGCCGTCCTCGACGTCGTCGCCGACGAGACGGGGACGTCCCCGGCCACCCTGCGCCGGGAGTGCGAGGTGCGCGAGGCGAGCTACCTCGCCGCGGACCTCCGCGTCTCGCTCCAACGCCCGGACATTCCCGCGCAGACGGTTGCCGAGAACGTCCGTGACCTCGAGGAACTCGTTCTCGAGAACCCCTGGTGGCGCCACGCCCCGTGACGCCGGCGGCGGCGTGGGCGGGTGTCCGCGCGTCCTGCGGCAGCTCTGACGCCCGGCGACGTGCCGTCCACGGGGCGGTGCCGGGGCGCGCGTCGTGCGATCATGATCCACATCGGAAGACAGTCGACTGTGGATTGGGCCTTGGTGACCATGAAGAGAGTGTTCTCGACCCTGATGGCACTGGTGACCGTCGCGTCGGTCATGACGATCGGCGCACCCGCCGCCCAGGCGGCCGGCTCCTGCTCGGGCACGATCATCTACAGCCAGGTGCAGTCCTCGGGCTACGGCGAACTGGTGATCTACTACAACAGCAGCAACGGGGGCACCAACAGCGCGTGCTTCTACCACCGCGGCGCGGCCTACGGGAAGTCGGCACCCACCTTCGTGCAGATCTACCGCTGCGCCGAGCGTTCCGGTGAGGGCGCGCACTGCACCCGCTCGGGTAGCGCGGACACCGACTCCGGTGACTTCAGCTACCACGCCGGCCCGGTCGGCGTCACCGGCACGGCGTCCTACTGCGTCGAGGCGGTCGGCTACATCGGGTGGGCGGGCGAGCGCCACCAGATCTACAGCCGCCGGCAGGGCTGCTGACCGCACCCGCCCCGCTCGGCCAGCGGGTCAGGTGTCGGCCATCGCAGAGGGGCGCCTCCCCGGGGACGGGAGGCGCCCCTCTGCCGCTCGCGGCGGCGACCTTGCCGGCAAAGATTGAATGGTGGTTCAATCCTTGCGTGGTCTACCGGAGCACCGAACGCGTGAAGGCCCGGCTCAGCGCGTCCCGGGAGCGGATCATCGCCGCCGCGCTGGAGATCATGGCCGAGCACGGGTACGCCGGCTGCTCGGTCGCCGCCGTCGCCGAGCGGGCCGGGATGGCGACCGGCAGCGTCTACCGGCACTTTCCCACCAAGGCCGACCTGGTCGCCGAGGTGTTCCGCACCGCCTCGCAGCGGGAGGTGGACGCGGTGGCGCGCGCGGCGGCGCTGGAGGGCACCGTCGCCGAGCGGGTCACCGCCGTCATCGAGACGTTCTCCGGCCGGGCGCTGCGCTCGCCCCGGTTGGCGTACGCGCTGCTCGCCGAGCCGGCCGACCCGGCGGTCGACGCCGAGCGGCTCGTCTTCCGCCGCGCGTACGCCGCGCTGATCGCCGGTCACGTCGCCCAGGGGGTGGCGAGCGGCGAACTTCCCCCGCAGGATCCCGAGCTGACCGCCACCGCGCTGGTCGGCGCCCTGGCCGAGGCGATGGTCGGCCCCCTCGCTGCCGGGGTCGCCGGGCCGCGCACCATCGAACACCTGATCACCTTCCTCCACCGCGCGCTGGGAGTGTCGCCGTGACGACGCACGAGGTCCTCAACCAGGTTCCGCCGCTGGTCGGTCACGACACGGCCGACGACGCGGCGCTGCTCGACGGGCTCGACCGCGAGGGCGCCGGCTGGGCCGCCGCCGAGCTGCACGAGCTGGGCCGCCTCGGCGGCGGCGAGCAGGCGATCGAGCACGGGCGGCTGGCGAACGAGCACCCGCCGGTCCTGCGCACCCACGACCGGCACGGCCACCGCGTCGACGAGGTGGAGTTCCACCCGGCCTGGCACGAGCTGATGCGTACCGCGGTCACGCACGGCCTGCACGCCGCGCCGTGGGCGGACGACCGGCCGGGCGCGCACGTGGCCCGCGCGGCCAAGTTCTACACCTGGCGTCCCGACGCCGGCCACGGCTGCCCGATCTCGATGACCTACGCCGCCGTGCCGGCGCTGCGGCACGCCCCGGAGCTGGCCGCGCGCTACGAGCCGCTGCTCACCGCCACGTCGTACGACTTCGGGCTGCGTCCGCCGCTGGCCAAGCGGGGACTGCTGGCCGGCATGTCGATGACGGAGAAGCAGGGCGGCTCGGACGTACGCGCCAACACCACCACCGCCCGCCCCGAGCCGGACGGCACCTACCGCCTGCTCGGGCACAAGTGGTTCACGTCGGCGCCGATGTGCGACGTCTTCCTCACCCTCGCCCAGGCGCCGGGCGGGCTCACCTGTTTCCTCGTCCCGCGCGTCCTGCCGGACGGCACGCGCAACCCGATGCGGCTGATGCGCCTCAAGGACAAGCTGGGCAACCGCTCCAACGCCTCGGCCGAGATCGAGTACGAGCACGCGGTCGCCTGGCGGGTCGGCGACGAGGGCCGTGGCGTGCGCACCATCATCGACATGGTCAACCTGACCCGCCTCGACTGCGTCATCGGCGCGGCGGCCGGCATGCGCCAGGGCGTGACCACCGCCGCCCACCACGCCACCCACCGGCAGGCCTTCGGCCGGTACCTCGTCGAGGCGCCCCTGATGCGCAACGTGCTCGCCGACCTCGCGGTCGAGTCCGAGGCCGCCACCGTCCTGATGATGCGCCTCGCCGGGGCCACCGACCGGTCCGCGCGCGGCGACGCCGGCGAGACCGCGTTCAAGCGGCTCGCCCTCGCCGTCGGCAAGTACTGGGTCTGCAAGCGCTGGCCGGCGCATGCCGCCGAGGCCCTCGAATGCCTGGGCGGCAACGGCTACGTCGAGGAGTCGGGCATGCCGAGGCTGTTCCGCGAGTCCCCGCTGAACTCGATCTGGGAGGGCTCGGGCAACGTCGCCGCGCTGGACGTGCTGCGCGCCCTCAGCAGGGAACCCGAGGTCATGGCGGCGTTCCAGGCCGAGGTCGCCGCTGCGGCCGGCGCCGACGCCCGGCTCGACGCCGCCGTACGCGAGGTGCAGGCCGAGCTGTCCGACCGCGACGACGTCGAGCTGCGGGCCCGCCGGGTCGTCGAGCGGCTCGCCCTGGTCCTGCAGGGCTCGCTGCTGGTGCGGCACGGCCACCCCGCCGTCGCCGACGCCTTCTGCGCCTCCCGGCTCGGCGGCGACCACGGCCAGGCGTACGGCACGCTGCCCCGCGGCGTCGACTTCGCCGCGATCATCTCCCGCGCCGTGCCCAAGGTGGGCTGACCGCCACCGACCGGGCCCCGACCTTCGCGCGAAGGAGCGCCCCTTCCGGCGGTCGACCCGCCCGCCGACGTGGCGTCGCCCACTCTCCGGCGGTCGGAAATCCTACGCCGATCGTCGGTGCCGCTCGTTAGTCTGCCTGCGGACAGTGTCAGCACGTGACAGGTCGAGGCACGGCTCGCGCCGGCCACCACGGGGACCCAGGAGAATTAGTGACACAACAATCCATCGCGACCTCGGACAAGCTCGACGCCTCGGTGCTCAAGATCGCCGGGGTCGTCGTCCTCGGCGCGATCATGTCGATCCTCGACGTGACGGTCGTCGGCGTCGCCCTGCCCACCTTCCAGCGCGAGTTCCAGGCGTCCTACGCCGAGGTCGCCTGGACCATGACCGCCTACACGCTGGCCCTGGCCACGGTGATCCCACTCAGCGGCTGGGCTGCCGACCGGTTCGGCACCAAACGCCTCTACATGATCGCGTTGGCCCTCTTCACGATCGGGTCGGGGCTGTGTGCCACCGCCGACACCCTCGGGGAACTGGTCGGCTACCGCGTGCTCCAGGGCCTCGGTGGCGGCATGCTCATGCCGCTGGGCATGACCATCATGACCCGGGCGGCCGGTCCGCACCGGATCGGTCGGCTGATGGCCGTCCTGGGCATCCCGATGCTGCTCGGGCCCATCGGCGGCCCGATCCTCGGTGGCTGGCTGATCGACATCGCGAGCTGGCACTGGATCTTCCTGATCAACCTGCCGATCGGCGCCGTCGGGCTCGTCTACGCCGCACTCGCGCTGCCGAAGGACAACCCCGAGCCGTCCGAGTCGTTCGACTTCCTCGGCATGCTGATGCTCTCGCCGGGGCTCGCCCTCTTCCTCTACGGCGTCTCGTCGCTGCCCGAGACCGGCACGTTCGCCGACACCGGGGTGTGGGCACCCATGCTGGTCGGCGGCGCGCTCCTTGTCGCCTTCGTCATCTACTCCTTCCGGCCCCGGCACCCCCTGCTGGACCTGCGGCTGTTCGCCAACCGCAACCTGACCATCGCGTCCGTGACCATGTTCGTGTTCATCATCGCGTTCATGGGCGCCGGCCTGCTGTTCCCGAGCTACTTCCTGCAGATCCGCGGCGAGTCGACGCTGACCGCAGGCCTGCTGATGGCGCCGCAGGGCATCGGCGCGATGGTGACCATGCCGGTGGCCGGGATGCTTGCCGACCGGGTCCCCGTCGGCCGTACCGTGCCGTTCGCGCTGGCACTCATCGCCGTCGGGTTCTTCACCTTCACCCAGGTCGACCCGCAGACCTCCTACGTCCTGCTCTGCGGGTCGCTGTTCGTCATGGGCCTGGGAATGGGCGGCACCATGATGCCGATCATGACCTCGGCGCTGAAGACGCTCAAGGCGCACGAGGTGGCCCGCGGCTCCACCCTGGTCAACATCCTCCAGCAGATCGGCGGGTCCGTGGGCGCCGCCATGATGTCGGTGATCCTCACCAGCGAGCTCAACGACTCCCGGCCGATCCCCGGGGTGACCGACCCGAGCGGGGAGCCGGTGACGGAGGCCGGTCTCGCCATCGCCCTCCAGCAGCAGCCGGAGCTGGCCGAGCAGTTCCCGGTCGACCCGTCGCTGATCCAGCGTGGCCTCGACTTCGCCGCCAGCTCCTTCGCCACCACGTTCTGGGTCGCGTTCGCGCTGGTGCTCCTCACGTTCGTCCCGGTGGCGTTCCTGCCGCGTCGGCGCGAGCCGTCGCACCTGCTCGACGGCCAGCAGGAGGGGCAGCCGAAGGCTCCCGTCATCGTCCACTGACGCGACGCTGCGGCCCCCGGGACGCCCCTGGGGGCCGCAGCGCCCGTCGGGTCAACGCTGCCGTGGCGCGGGGGCGTGCTCGTCGTGGGCGCCGTGGTAGCCGGCGGCCTGGAGGGCGAACAGTTCGGCGTACCGGCCACCGGCGGCGACGAGTTCGGCGTGACTGCCGGCCTCGACCAGCGCGCCGTCGTGCATGACGAAGATCCGGTCGGCGTGCCGGACGTTGGCCAGCCGGTGGGTGATGAGGATGGTGGTCGCCCGACCCTGCCGGTCCCGGATGGCCTGGAACAGGGCGTCCTCGGCGCGCGGGTCGAGGGCGGAGGACGGCTCGTCCATGACCAGCAGCTCGGCGTCGCGGAGGAAGCCGCGCGCGGCGGTGATGCGCTGCCACTGGCCGCCGGAGAGGTCCTGGCCCCTGGCGAACGTCCGGTCGAGCAGCGTCTCGTACCCGTCGGGGAGCTCCTGGATCATGTCGTGCGCGACGGCACGGGCGGCGGCGGCCTCGATCCGGTCCTGCCGGGCCTCGCTCTCGACGTCGCCGACGGCGATGTTCGTCGCGGCCGTGAACGGCCACTTGTGGTATTCCTGCGTGACCACCGCGATGCGGGCCCGCAGCCCGTCGAGGTCCCACTCGGGCAGGGGCCGCCCGTTCCAGCAGATGACGCCCTCGGTGGGCGCGCGGAGGGTGGCGATCATCGCGGCAAGGGTGGTCTTGCCCGAGCCGTTCTCGCCCACGAACGCCACCGTCTGCCCCGCCGTGATCGTCAGCGTCACGCGGTCCACGGCGGGGACGTCCCGGTCGGGGTAGCGCAGGCTGACCTCCCGCACGGCCAGTTCGCGCAGCGGGCCGGGGCCGGCGCCCGCCGCCGGGTCGGGCAGGTAGTCGGCGGCGCGGGTCATGAACCCGGTGTAGTCGCCGAAGTGCTGGCCCTCGGTGTAGACGCGGTCGACCTGGAAGGTGGTGACGGCCAGCGAACGCTGCGCGGCCTGCACCGCGACCACGCAGGTCGCCGCCGCCGCGAGCGGGATCTGACCGTCGACGAGCAGCAGCCCGAGCAGGAGGTAGACCACGGCGGTGGCGATTCCACCGATCACCGCCCCGACCGTGGTGGTCGTGGTGACCCGGCGGGCGAGGGCCAGCTCGATGTCGGTCTCGACCTCCATCACCCGGTCGTACTGGTCCAGCAGGAAGCGGCGCAGCCCGTAGGAGCGCAGCTCCGGCGCCGAGTCCCGCTCGGCCATCAGCCGGTGCAGCAGCCACAGTCGCCGTCGCCGCACCGAGCCGGCCGTGTAGGTCCGGTAGCGCAGGTGCCCGGCCCGCAGCGACGCCCAGGCCTTGGGCAGCGTCGCGACCAGCAGCGCCAGCAGCAGCAGCGGGTGGATGACGACGACGGCGACCGCCACGGCGAGCAGGCCGGCCAGCCCGGCGAGCAGGTTCATCGACGACTCCACCAGGTCGACAGTCGACTCGGTCCCCCGGGAGGCGCGCTCCATGTCGTCGGCGAACGCGTCGGCGTCGAACGCCTCCAGCCGTACCGCCGTGGACATCTCGAACAGGCCGCGTTCCACCTCCCGGCTCACCCGCGGGGTGAGCCCGTTCTGCGCGTACCCGGTGGCGATGCCCATGCCGGCGCGCAGCGCGGTCGCCCCCGCCAGCACGGCGAGCGCGGGCGTCGCGGCGACCACCTTCTCCGTGGTCGGGCCCCCGGCGAACAGCTCGACGAGCACCCGCTGGGTGGCCAGCAGCCCGAAGGCGGCCATCGCCCCGCCGCCGAGTGTCGCGGCGGCCACCACCGAGGTCCGGAGGCGGTCGGCCCGCCAGCTGGTCCGGACCGCCGTCCAGACCAGCCGGGGCAGTTCGGCGAACACGGTGAACAGGCCGGCTTCCGACCGCGCCTGCATCCCGGTCTCCCAGTACATCGTCCGCAGCTCCGGCAGGACCGACTGCGCCCCTGCCGGAGCCGACTGTTCCGACGTGGTGTCCCGCTCGGTGCGGGTGGCGGCTCCGGTCACGGGCGTGTCTCCTCGCTGCGCGGTGACGTGGTCGTCGGTCGCGCCCGGGTGGTGGCACGGCGGGCGGCGGGGGTCGCCCCCCACCGTCTCCACTCAGGGCATTCGACCAACTACCAATGGTCACTGCCAGCGACGCGCCGGTCCATCCCCCTGGGCCGGGAAGATGGCGCGTACTTGCCGGTGGCGCCCGGCCGGAGGGCGTCCTCCGCCCTCCGGCGCCGGGCCGCTCACGCCGCCGCGGTCGGCTGCCTCGTGGGATCGGCGGCGGCCCTGCCACGCCGCGCGGCGACGAAGCCGAAGGCGGTGGCGGTGAAGAACATCAGGATGCCGTAGATCGCCGGCGGCATACCGATGTCCGTGTTGTTGAGCAGGGCCGGGCTGAGTGCGATCGTGATGGCCAGGGTGGCGTTGTGGACGCCGATCTCGAACGACGACGCGACGGAATCCCGGTGCCCGACGCGCAGCAGGCGCGGCGCCGCGTACCCGATGGCCAGGCTGAGCAGGTTGAACAGCAGGGCGATGAGGCCGACCGCGCCGATGGTGGCGGCGAGTTCGTCCTTGACGCCGAGGACCGCGCCGACGATCACGACCATGAGGACCACGATGGAGAGGATCTTCACCGGTCGCTGCATACGCTCGGCGAACGCGGGACGCCGCTGCCGGACGACCATGCCGATCGCGATCGGGATGAGCACCAGGGCGAACACCTGGAGCACCTTGTCGAACTGGAGGCCGAGCGAGCTGTCCGAGCCCATGAACGCGGCGACGGAGAGGTTGACGATCACCGGCAGCGTGAACAGGGCGAGCACCGAGTTGATGGCGGTCAGGGTGACGTTCAGCGCGACGTTGCCCTGGAACAGGTGGCTGAAGAGGCTGGCGGTGCTGCCGCCGGGGGAGGCGGCGAGCAGCATCATGCCGACGGCCAACTCGGGGCGCAGGTCGGCGGCGAGCACCAGGCCCAGGCAGACGGCCGGCAGGACCAGCATCTGGCAGACCAGGGAGATGATCACGGCCCGGGGATAGGCGACGACGCGACGGAAGTCGGCGATGGTCAGGGTGAGGCCGAGGCCGAGCATGACGATGCCCAGCGCGATGGGGAAGAGCACGAGCGACAGACCGGTATTCACAGTGCTGGGCCTCCTGATCGCGGTACGCCAGGGATCACCGGAGCTTCACACCACGACGGGTGCGCCCGCATCTTGCAACGTGCGCAGACGACCGTCAATGGGTGTCGTCCACCGGCCGTGCCCCGGCGCCGGCCCCGGGCGACGGGGCCGACGCCGCGACGCGGGTCAGAAGGGCCACTGGTCGCGTGACCCCGCCTCGATGAGCGGAATCATCGCGAACGCGGCGTCGGATAGGCCGCCGAACGTGTGCCGGTTGCCGGCCGCCGGTGCGTGCCCGACCCGGTACCCGGCCAGGTTCCAGGTGTACACCGGTATCCGCGCGGGCACGGCGGCCGTGACGTCCGCCGCGCCGTGCCAGTGCGCCTGCTCGTCCGTGAGGATGACCACCCGGTCGTGCCCGTCGTAGTGGTCGCGCACCGCCTTCTCGGTCTGGGTCCCGGCGCCGTGGAAGTAGCCACCCTCCTTGAACCGGCGCACCGCCGCCAGCACCGACTCGCCGGCGACGGCCGGGAACACCGTGCTGGCGTTGGAGAACGACACCACGGTGGCGTCCTGCGCGCGGGCAGCCAGCGCGAGGCCGAACACCGTGGCCGCGTCCCAGCAGCGCAACGTGCCGTCCTTGCTGAACGCGGTGTTCATCGACCCCGACGTGTCGATCAGAACCAGGGTCCGCCCGTCCAGGGCGGGCACGTGCGCCAGCGCCTGCTGCAACGCCCGCTCCAACGGGTACGCCCACCGCAGGCTCGGTGCCGCGTTGTACGCCGACAGGTACCGCATCGGCAGCACGCGCGACCGGGCGACCTCGGCCGGGTCGGCCAACCTGGCCGCCACGGCCCCGGCGACGGCGTCGCTGACACCGGCCCGGTCGAAGTTGCGCAGGTTGCGCAGCAGCGCCAGGTAGCCCATTGTCGGGATGATTGCCTCCCACGCCGCGGCGTCCATCGCGGTCTGCCGCCAGCCCGCGAGGGCCTCCCAGGTCATGCCGGCCGCGCCCAGCACCGCCGGGTCGGTGATCTCCACGCGCCGCTCGACCGGCAACGCCATCAGCTCGGCCCGCGCCGCCAGCATCGTGAGGGACCCGGGCAGCGGGTTGTCGCGCTTGTGCCGGCGGTCCAGCGCGTGCCGGAAGAGGTCGCCCTGCCGCGCGTCCCGCGCCGTCGGGTGGGTCAGGTCGATGACGTCGCCGAACCGCACCGGGCTGCCGTCGGCGTCGTACTTGAGCAGGCTCCGCTCGTGGTACAGCCGCGTCACCGCGTCGGCGACGCCCCGCTTGACCGGCTTGGGCATCGTCCGGCCGTGGCGCCCCAGCCAGTACGCGAGGGCCTCGCCCGGCTCGTCGGCCCGCTGCAACGCCGAGTCCACCACCGCCCGGGAACCGGGGATGCCGGCGGCGACCTGCGCGCGGGCACCCTCCAGGGCGGCCACGACGGATGCGGAACGCAGCATCGCGCCGGTACGCAGCCACCGCACGAAGCGCGCGAACCAGTCCGGGTCTGCGACGGCCACGGCGGCGACCAGCTCGCGGAACCGGGAGTCCCGGTCGGCGGCGCCCTCGTAGAAGGTGTCCTCGCCGACCATGTTCGACACGCCCAGCAGGAACAGCTCGGCCCGTGGCTCGCGGACGAAGCCGGGCGCGCCCTCGGCGGTGACGGGCGGCTTGTCGCGCCGCAGCTTGAGGTTGAACTTGGCCATCGCGTACCCCGTGTGGGTGGAGCGGAAGGCGCGACCGCACCGCACACCCGAGACCAGAAGTCGGCGACGGACCTGTCCGCTGCTCTGCCGCTTGAGCTAGCCACCCGAAGGCGGCGGAGGACTCGAACCTCCAACCCGCGGATCCCTGAAGTAACCGTCACCTGCGCACCGGGCGTGCGGCGTGGTCGCGCCTCCCGAGATCGGAGCCGGCGACGGACGGCCTCTTCAACGGGGTGCGGGCACCCCTCCAAGATGTAACCGTCGCCTTCGCACCGGGAGGTGCGGGCACGACCGTAGCGGCGGCGGCATACAGCGGACAACGGAGTTTGCCGGCCCGTGGACGCGGAGGCCGAAACGGGCGATGCCGCGCACCCGAGATCGAGGTCCGACACAGCGCCGCGTATCACCACCGCGGGGCCCAGGCTCCCAGCCAGGAAGTAGCTGTGTCTGTCGCACCGGGTACGCGGCGCGGGCACCTCCCGAGATCAGAGCGGCAACGGAGACCGGCCCTCGCGGGCCAAGGTGACCTGGGCTGCTGGTCGACACCGCCTTCCGGCGGCGGCGGGATTCGCACCCGCGTCTCCCCGTTGGAAGCGGAAGTAGCCGTTGCCTGCGCACCGGGAGGTGCCCGCCGACGGTAGGCGACCCGTGCGGAAGTGGGCAAGCCAGTTCACTGCCGCAGCCCCAGCGTGTCCTCCCGGGTGGCTCCCGGCAACCGCCGGGCCAGCTCGCGGCGCAGCACACCCGGGCCGGGCGTCATGCCGGTGAGCGGCACCACGATCTCGTACGGGCGGCTCTGCCCGTACCCGGCCCACTGCCATCGCCTCATCGGTGGTCGGGTCCGTTCCGGATCGGCCGGCTCGACGTGCAGCGACGGCGTCAGGCGCCCGCGGACCTCGGCGCGCTCGACGTTCGACCAGTCGATCGCCAGGGTCGTGTCGCCGGGTCCCGACACCTCCAGTCGCTGGTCGTCGAGCCGCACCGGCAGGCGTGTCCGCTGGCTGCCTCCCGGTGGGGTCGGTAGCCGCCAGAAGTGGAAGAGCACGACGATCGGCAGGTACGTCCACAGCCCGTCCCACCACGGCCGGCCCCGCGCCAGGTTGACGACGACCCCGATCGCTGCGGCGGCGAGCAGCCCCAGGGCCACCCTCCCGACCAGCCGGAGGGCCGACCGTCTGAACTCGACGGTGCGAGGCTCATCGGTGCGGGTCACTGTGGCCACTTGCCCGGCCCGACGGGGTGACAAACGGCAGCAGGCCGCGACCGGGCCGGGCCTGTCCGACGGGAACGGCGGGGCCGGGTGCCGCCACGCCGTGGAGCAGCGGTCGCGGCGTACGTCGGCAGGCAACTTCGGTCGGTGGGATGTCCTACCGTCCTGATGGACTGGGCGGATGCGGATCGGAGAACTCGAGGGCATCGCGGCGGCGCTGGGCAGCAGGGTGGTGACGACGTCGGTGTTGGCGGGCGGCTTCTCCCACGAGACGTGTCTGCTCACGCTTGCTGACGGCCAGGTCGTTGCCCGGTTCGGAGGAACGGACCCGGCGATCGAGGCCGGGGTCATGGCCGCCGCCCGTCGGCACGTGCCAGTTCCGGACGTCCTGTTGGTCACGCCCGGTGAGGACGAGAGCGTGCGGCCGGCGATGGTCATCGAGTATGTGGACGGCGATGCGCTGAGCGGGGTGCTCGCCAAGGGTGGTCTCAGCCGGGTGGAAGCATGTGAGCTGGGGGCTGAGGTCGGAAGGGTCGTCGCGGAGGTCGCTGTCGTGGCGTTCGACCGACGAGGCTTCTTCCTTGACGGGGACCTCACCGTCAAGGAGGAAGACCCGTGGTCGCAGCAACTGGTTGAGGTCGCCGAAGCGTGTATGGCCGCGGTTCCCGAGGGCCGGCTCGACGGCGGGACGCGTCGCGCCTGGGTGGAGTTGTGCGCGGCTCACTCGTCGGCGCTGGAAGGCGTCGACGGTCACACCCGGCTGGTGCATGCCGACATCAACCCGAAGAACATCCTGGTCTCTCGCGTGGGCGGCGGTTGGCGGGTGGCTGCGCTGCTCGACTGGGAGTTCAGCTATTCCGGTTGCCCGTATGGCGACGCCGCGAACATGGCCCGGTTCGGCGACGACTATCCCGCCGGCTTCCTGGACGGCTTCCGCGCGGGCTTCGCTGAGCAGCAGCCTGCGGACCTGGCCCTGGTCGAGGACTGGGCCTACGTGGGGCGGGTCCTGGACATGTTCGCGTTGAGTGACCTGGTGACTCGCCCCGTGGGGCACGCCGTTGCTGACCAGGTGGCCGAGCAGGTCCGGCGTTGGGTTGGGCGTGGCGTGCCGGACAGGGTGTGACGGGTGCCGACGAGACGGTCGTGGTGCGGGACCGGCAGGACGAGCGCTGAGGGGGCGCGAGCCGGCAGGGCCGGCCGAGGCGGTGTGCCCCGGCTGACCCTGCCAACGTCCGCGTGCTGCCCGAGGGATCAGACGCGGGACCACTTCTGGTTGGCGTCGCCCGTGCAGTCCCACAGTTGGAGCTTGCCCCCGTTGTTGGGGTTGCGGTCCCGTACGTCGACGCACCGGTTGGCGCTGAGGTTGACCAGGTCACCGGCGGCGTTCAGGGTGAAGCGCTGGGCCGGGTTGCCGTTGCAGGTGACGAGGTTGACCTCGGTGCCGTTCGCCGTGCCGGCCCAGGCCGGGTCCATGCACTTGCCCATCGCCCGGATCGTGCCGTCGGAGGCGAACGTCCAGGCCTGCGCGGCGGTGCCGTTGCAGTCCCAGATCTGGAGCTTGGCCCCGTCGACCGGGTTGGCGCTCGGGATGTCGATGCAGCGACCGCTGAGCGCGCCCCGGATGGCGTTGGTGCCCGTCGGCGGGTTGCCGCCCGAGGTGTAGCCCGAGACGCGGACGTAGTCCACGAGCATCTGCTGCGGGAACTGCGTGGAGCCGTCGGGGTAGCCCGGCCAGTTGCCGCCCACCGCCACGTTGAGGATCATGAAGAAGGGGTGGTCGAACACCCAGCGGTTGCCACCGAGCCGACCCGGGTCGACCCGGTGGAACTCGACGCCGTCGAGGTACCAGATGATCGAGTTCGGCTCCCAGTCCACCCGGTAGGTGTGGAAGGCGTCGGCCAGCGGCTGGCCGATGGTGCGGCTGCCGGTGATGCCGCCGCCGCCCGAGTAGCCCGGGCCGTGGATCGTGCCGTAGACGGTGTTCGGCTCCCGGCCGATGTTCTCCATGATGTCGATCTCGCCCGCGTTCGGCCAGCCCACGCTGCCCATGTCGTTGCCGAGCATCCAGAACGCCGGCCAGATGCCCTGCCCGCGCGGGATCTTGATGCGGGCCTCGAAGCGGCCGTACGCCTGGGTGAACGTGGCCGCCGTGAGCAGCCGGGCCGAGGTGTACTCGCACCGGCCGTAGTGGCACTGGTAGTTGGCGGGGTTCTCCCGGCGGGCGGTGATCACCAGGTTGCCCTGGCCGTCGTGTACGGCGTTGCTCGTGCTGTTGGTGTAGTACTGCCGTTCGTTGTTGCCCCAGCCGCCGCCGCCGATGTCGAAGCGCCACTTGCTCTGGTTGACGGGCGTGCCGGCGGAGGCGTTGAACTCGTCCTGCCAGGTGATCCCCCCGATGGCGGCCTGCGCCGGTTCGGGGTGGACCGGCACGGAGAGGGCTGTCGTGGCGGCGATGATGGCGGTCGCGGCGAGGGCGAGCGCCCACGGCCGGCGGCGGGTACGGACTCTGAACATGTAGGACCTCCTTGGCGAAACTGCGCCGGCGCGACGTCTCTCGCGGCGGTCGGTCGGTCGGCCGGTCGGTGCGGGCGCGACGACGGGCGGGCACCGGGTCAGCCGCGACGCCACTTCTGGTTGGCGGCGCCGAGGCAGTCCCACAGGTGCAGGCGGGCGCCGTCGGAGTTGTTCCACTCCTTGATGTCAACGCACTTGTTGGCCTGCGGGTTGACCAGGTCGCCGGCCGCCGAGAGGACGAACTGCTGGGCCGGGTTGCCGCTGCAGTTGGCGATCTGGATGACCGCGCCGTTGGCGGTGGACCCCCACGCCACGTCCATGCACTTGTTGTTCTGCGTACGCAGCGTGCCGCCGGTGAAGGTCCAGGACTGCGCGGCGGTGCCGTTGCAGGTCCAGGTCTGCAGGGGCACGCCGTCGGAGAAGTTGGAGTTCGGCACGTCGATGCAGCGGTTGTTCCAGTTGCTGATCAGCCGGCTCCCGCCACCGCCACCGGTGGTCACCAGGGTCAGCCCGTAGACGCCGAGGATCTCGTTGACCGGCTGGAACCAGGTCGTGCCGCCGGTGGAGCAGTTGCCGGAGCCGCCGGAGGTGACGCCCTGGGCCTGGTTGCCGGAGACCCAGGCCCCGCCGGAGTCGCCGCCCTCGGCGCAGGCGTTGCTGCGGGTGAGGCCCGACACCGCGCCCTGCGGGTAGTTGACGGTCTCGTTGCGACCCAGGATGGTCCCGCAGCGCCAGCCGGTGGTCCGCCCGGAGCGGCAGACCGAGCTGCCGATCGCCGCGTCCTGCGAGCCGGCGACCGTCACGTTGCCCCCGGCGTAGTTGTTCACCCAGGGCTGCGGCGTCCAGGAGCCGTTGGTGCGTACCCATCCGTAGTCGTTGCCGGGGAACGACGATCCCGCGAACGTGCCCTGGGAGACGTTGTTGTAGCCGAGGGTGGGGCTGCCGACGCCCCCGCAGTGGCCCGCGGTGACGAAGCCGCCGACGACCGCGAAGCCTACCGAGCAGAGGGTGTTGCCGTTGATCACGTACTGGTCGCCGCCGCGGATGTCGTAGAGCGGGCGGGGCGCGTCGGCGGAGGTGACCACCTGGATCGCGTCCGCGGGCACGCCGGCGGCCTTGGCGTACGCGATCGCCTTGGCGGTGGCGCCCGGACGGGCCGTCACGACCACGCTGTTGCGGGCGACGTCGACGCGCCAGGCGTGGACGTCGCGGGGAGCGGCGTCGGCGGCCCGCCGGTCGAGGGCGCGCTTGACCACGTCGAGGGTGCGCTCGCTGCGGGCGACGACAGTGACGTCGGCGCCCTCGGCGCGGACGGCCGTGGCGAGGGCCGCATCCGTGACGGCGACGGTGAGGCGCTGCCCGCCGGGCGGGATCCACGCGCCGGCGAACGCCGAGCCGAGCTTCGCCCGCAGGCGCCGCTCGACCACCGGCGCCGCCGCCTCGGTGCGCAGGCGTTCGTCGACCTGGGTGGGGGTGAGGTCGAGGTCGCGGCGCATCGCCTCGACGAGGGCGGGGCTGGGGCCGGCCGGGGCCGCCGCAGCGCGGTCCGGGGCGGCGGGGGACGTGTCGCTGGCGTGGCCCGCCGCCGGGGTCAGGCCGAGGAGCAGGAGGCCGGCGGCGGCGGGGACGAGCATGCGCAGTCTTCGAGACAAGGGGGTTCCTCCCGGTGCGGCGAGGGCGGCAGACGATACAAGAGAGCGCTCTCTGAAAGAAGTCTGTCGATATCTCGACACATCTGTCAAGAAGGTTGCCAGTTGTGGCCCGCGCGTCGCCCTCGGCGACGGCCGGTGCGCGCCCGCGCCGGGTCCGGCGGCGGGGGCGTCGAAGCGGCGCCGGGTCAGGCGGTGGAGAGCAGGCCGCGCGCCGCCTGGACCTGGTCGACGGCCCGGCGGAGCGCGGCCACGATCCGGTCCTCGCCGGCGGCGCCCAGCCGGGCCACCGGCACCGACAGGCTGATCGCGTCGGTGGCCGGCGCAGCCAGGGGTACGGCCGTCGCGAAGCAGACGATGCCCTCGGTGTTCTCCTCGCGGTCCACCGCGTACCCCCGCTCCCGGACGGCGGCCAGCTCGGCGCGCAGCGCGTCGGGGTCGGTGACGGTGTGCGGGGTGAGCGCGGACAACGGCCAGGTCAGCAGCCCGTCGAGCGCCTCGTCGGGGCGCTCGGCGAGCAGCGCCTTGCCCAGGGCGGTGGCGTGGGCCGGCAGTTGCCGGCCGATCGCGCTGTAGAGCCGCAGCGGGTGCACCGACTCGCGCTTGGCGAGGTAGACGATGTGCGCGCCGTCGAGGCGCCCGAGGTGGACGGTCTCGCCGAACTGCCGGGACAGGTCGTCGAGCACCCCGCCGAGCAGGCCCACGGTGTCGTCGCTGGTGAGGTACGCGGCACCGACCTGGAGCGCGCGCACCCCGAGCCCGAAGCGGGTGCCGGTCGGGTCGCTCTCGACCCAGCCGCGCTGGGCCATGGTGCGCAGGATGCCGTGCAGGCTGCTCTTCGGGATGTCCAGCGCGCGGGCCAGGTCGACCAGCGAGCGCCGCTGCGGCGAGGCGGCCAGCGCCTCCAGCACCTCCAGCGTCCGGGTGGAGGACTTCACGGGTTGGAACCCGCCGGGCAGCGTCATGGGCGCCACTCTAGCGGGGTTGACAGGCCAGGCGGCAGCGCTAGGGTCACATATGTGACTGGCGTACAGAATGATGAACAGAGACCCGCGGTCGTGGCGGCCGTCGGCGCGGCCCGGATCCTGCCGGTCGTCGTGCTCGACGACGCCCGCGACGCCGCCCCGTTGGCCGAGGCGCTGGCGCGCGGTGGGCTGCCCTGCGCCGAGGTGACCTTCCGCACCGACGCCGCAGCCGAGTCGATCCGCGTCATGTCCGAGCGGGGCGACCTGCTCGTCGGCGCGGGCACCGTGCTGACCCCGGCCCAGGTCGACCGGGCCGTCGAGGCGGGTGCCCGGTTCGTCGTCACCCCCGGGTTCTCCCCGGCCGTCGTCCGGCGCTGCCAGGAGGCGGGCGTGCCCGTCTTTCCCGGCGTCGCCACCGGCACCGAGATCCAGATGGCCCTCGACGCCGGGCTCGACACGGTCAAGTTCTTCCCCGCCGAGCAGCTCGGCGGCGTTGCGATGATCAAGGCGCTCGCCGCGCCGTACCGCTCGGTGCGGTTCATCCCGACCGGTGGGGTCAACACCGCCAACCTCTCCGACTACCTCGCCCTGCCCGCCGTCCTGGCCGTCGGTGGCACCTGGATGGTCGCCCCCGACCTGATCGCCGCCGGGCGTTGGGACGAGGTCGCCGCCCGCACCGCCGCGGCCGTCGAGGCCGCCCGACCCGCCGTGGAGGTCTGAGCCGTGCTGTCCATCCGTCCGGCCGGCGAGTGCCGGTACGACCTGGTCTCCCTCGGCGAGATCATGCTGCGACTCGACCCGGGCGAGGGCCGGGTCCGCACCGCCCGCACCTTCCGGGCCTGGGAGGGCGGCGGCGAGTACAACGTGGCGCGTGGCCTGCGCCGCTGCTTCGGGCTGCGGACCGCCGTCGTCACCGCGTTCGCCGACAACGAGGTGGGCCGGCTGCTGGAGGACCTCGTGCTCCAGGGCGGGGTGGACACGTCGCTGGTGACCTGGCTGCCCTACGACGGGGTCGGCCGCGCCGTGCGCAACGGGCTGAACTTCACCGAGCGCGGCTTCGGCGTCCGGGGCGCCGTCGGCACCTCCGACCGTGGCCACAGCGCCGCCAGCCAGCTCCGCCCCGACCAGGTGGACTGGGACCACCTGTTCGGCACCCTGGGGGTGCGGTGGCTGCACACCGGCGGCATCTACGCCGCCCTGTCCGAGACCACCCCGGAGACGATGGAGGCCGCGATGGCCGCCGCCGCCCGGCACGGCACCGTCGTCTCGTACGACCTCAACTACCGGCCCAGCCTCTGGAAGGCGGTCGGCGGGCAGGCCCGCGCCCAGGAGGTGAACCGGCGGCTGGCCCGGTACGTCGACGTGATGATCGGCAACGAGGAGGACTTCACCGCCTCGCTGGGCTTCGAGGTGCCCGGCACCGACGCCTCGCTGTCGGAGCTGGAGGTGGCCAACTTCCAGCGGATGATCGAGGCGGCCACCAGGGAGTACGACAACTTCAAGGTCGTCGCCACCACCCTGCGTACGGTCCGCACGGCCACCGTCAACGACTGGGGCGCGATCGCCTGGGCCGACGGGCGGTTCGTCGAGGCGACCCACCGTCCCGGCCTGGAGATCATGGACCGGGTCGGCGGGGGCGACAGCTTCGCCTCCGGCCTGATCTACGGGCTGCTGGAGAAGGGCGACCTGGCCACCGCCGTCGAGTACGGCGCGGCGCACGGCGCGCTGGCGATGACCACGCCCGGCGACACCTCGATGGCGTCCCTCCGGGAGGTCGAGGCGCTCGTCCGGGGTGCCGGCGCGCGCGTCCAGCGCTGACCCGCCGACGGCCGACCGGCCCGGGAGCGACGCGGCTCCCGGGCCCCGGCGGCGGTCCGCAGTGCACGACGCGGCAGGCCGGCGGCCAGCACCCACGGCGGGGCCGTCACCTGCTGCCCGTCCCGCTCACTCCCCGGTGAAGTGCGGTTCGCGCCGGTCGAGGAAGGCCCGGACCGCCTCGTCGTGGTCCCGGGTCTGGTGCGCCAGCGCCTGCATCGCGGCGGAGAGCTCCAGCACGCTGTCGAGGCTCTGGTGCTGGGCCTCGCGCAGCAGCTTCTTGGCCATCCGTACGGCGTGCGGAGGGTTCGCGGCCACCCGGTCGGCCAGCCGGCGCGCCTCGGTGAGCAGTGCCTCGTGCGGCACGACCCGGGAGACCAGCCCCCACTCCAGGGCGGTGGCGGCGTCGACCCGGTCCCCGGTCAGCGTCATCTCGGCGGCCCGGGCGGCGCCGACGGCCCGGGGCAGCAGCCAGGCGCCGCCGTCGCCGGGGATGATGCCGAGCTTGACGAAGCTCTCCGCGAAGAACGCCCGCTCGGAGGCGATCCGCAGGTCGCACATGAGCGCCAGGTCGCAGCCGGCGCCGACGGCCGCTCCGTTCACCGCCGCGATCAGCGGCACGTCGCACGCGTACATCGCCCGGGGGATCCGCTGGATGCCGCGGCGGTAGCCGTCGCGCAGCTCGTGCGGGGCGCCGCCGAAGAGGCCGACCCGGTCCGCCATGTCCTTGACGTTGCCGCCCGCGGAGAAGGCGCTGCCGGCGCCGGTGAGGATGACCGCCCGGACCGCCCGGTCGGCGTTGACCGCGTCGACCCGGGCCACCAACGCGTCGATCACGTCGGCGCCGGAGATGGGGTTACGGGCCTCCGGCAGGTTGATCGTCCACGTCTCCACGGGACCGTCCCGCTCGACGAGAACCGGGTCGTCCACGCGTGTCTCCTCGGTGTGCCGCTGATCTGGTCTGCCTCGAAACCAACCACACGCCCGCCCGGCCGGCAAGGCGGGGTGCCCCGGACGGCTCTGCGTCACGGCGGACGGACAGCCGCCGTCGGTGGGGCGGGCGCCGATCCTTCGACGTATTGAGATACCTGTACCCGCGATGGCATGATCCTCGCTTCATGCACGATCATGAGCGGGGCGGATCTCGACAGGTGCGATCAACGGAGGAACCTCCCGCACGCCCGCTTCGTCTCGTCATCGCCGCGCACGCCGTGTCCACGTACGGCAGCTTCCTGAACATGGTGGCGCTGGGGCTGTTCACCCTGGAGATCACGGGCTCCGCCGTGTCCACCGGGATCTTCATGGCGGTCCGCCTGTGTGCCGGCGTCCTGATGGGGCTGGTCGCCGGCACGCTGGTCAGCCGGTACGCGCGGGCCAGGCTCATGATCGGCGGCGACCTGCTGTCGGCCGGCGCGCTGGTGCTGCTGGTCGCGATGCCGTCCGCCGCGCAACCGACCATGCTGCACGCGCTGGCCGTGCTCCTCGGCGGGAGCCAGACGCTGTGGGTGGTCGCGCTGCGCAGCGGGTTGCCCGCGCTGGTCGGCCCGGACGACCTGGCCCGGGCCAACGCGAACCTGGTGGCGGCCCGCTCGGTGGCCATGCTGCTGGGCTTCGGCAGCGCGGGGATCCTCGTGACCCTGTTCGGCTACCACGCCGCGTTCCTGCTCGATGCCACCTCGTTCGTGCTGTCCGCACTGCTGCTCTCCGCGGTCCGCGCCTGGCGCGTGGTGGGCCGCCCCGCCGGGCCGCCCGTCAAGGGCTCCCGCCGCCGGGCGGGGCTCCGGCGCCTCCTGCCTTCGGTCGCCCCCGTGATCCTGGCCATGATCGCGGTGCGGTCCGTGGACGCGTTCGGGTCCGCCTCCCACAACGTGGGCCTGCCGGTGTACGCGAACCTGGCCTGGCCCGACGCCCCCGCCGCGTTCGCCGCCCTGTTCACCACGCCCTGGGCGGTCGGCAGTCTCGTCGCCGGCCGCTGGTACGCCCGACGGGCCGCCGGCACCTCCCGCCCGGGATCGCCGAGGGCCTTCGGCGTCGCCACCTGCGCGATGTCGCTGCTGTTCGTGCTCGCCTTCGCGGGGCCCCCGATCTGGCTGGTGGCCGTCCTGGCGCTGGCCGCCGGCATGGCGGACGGCTACGCCGAGATCAGCTACACCACCCGGTTGCAGACCGTCGAGCCCTCCCGTCTGCCGCAACTCATGGGCCTGGCCAGCACGGCGCAGAACGCGGGGTTCGGCATCGGCATGATCGTCAGCGCCTTCGCGCTCGACCGCCTGACGCCCCTGCCGGTGGTCGCGCTGGCGCACGGCCTGGCGCTCGCCGCCGCCGGTGCCTTCCTCATCTCCCACGCCCGTACGCCGGCGCACCGTCCGTACCGAACGCAAGAAGTCGAGGTAGCACCGTGAAGTCGACGTCCGCCGACCGCCCCGCCGCCGTCAGCCACGGCGGGGACCTCCCCGGCCCCGTCGACCATCCCCTGACCTTGGACGAGGCGCTGCTGCGGGCGGCCCGGAACCACCCGGACTCGGGCATCCGGATCGTGGGTCCCGACGGGCGCGAGGAGTTCCTCGACCACGGGCGGCTGCTCGCCGGGGCGCGCGCGGCGCTGCCCGGTCTGCGGGCCCACGGCCTGGGTCGGGGGTCCCAGGTCGTCCTGCGGATCACCTCGGGCGTGCAGTACTGGCCGACCTTCTTCGGCTGCGTCCTCGGCGGGATCGTGCCGCTCACCGTCGGCGCGCCCACCGGGTACGACGCGGACAACCCCACCGCCGCCGCCCTCGTGCACGCCTGGCGGGTGCTGGGGGAGCCCGTGGTGCTGGCCGGGCCGGAGGACCTGGACGTGCTGGCCCGGCTGCCGCTGCGGGACCGGGTGGTCGCGGTGGCGGAGCTGACCGCGACGACCGCTCCCGACGGCCCCGCCCCTTCCGGACCGGATCCGGAGGCGGCGACGGACACCGACCCCGGGTCGGTGGCGCTGCTACAGCTCTCCTCGGGCAGCACCGGCCGGCCGAAGGTGATCCCGTTGACGCACCGGGGGCTCTCGGAGTACGCCGTCGGCGCCCGGACGATGCTCGACATCGGCCCGCGCGACGTCCTGCTCAACTGGCTTCCCCTGGACCACGTCGCCGGCCTGCTGCTCTACCACCTCGGCGGCGTCTTCCTCGGTGCCACGTCCGTCCACGTCGCCACCGAGTGGGTGCTCGACGACCCGCTGCGGTGGTTGGAGCTGATGCGGCGGCACCGGGTGACGCACAGCTGGGCGCCGAACTTCGGCCTGCGGCTGGTGGCCGACGCGGTCGCCCGGGCCCCCGGTGAACCGTGGGACCTCGGCGGCGTACGCCGTATGGTCTGCGGCGGGGAGCAGTGCCTGCCGGAGACCTTCGAGGCGTTCGTCGCCGCGACCGGGGTACCGGCGGAGGCGATGACGCCGGCCTGGGGCATGTCGGAGACCAGCACGGGAATCACCTTCGCCTCCTTCACCGAGCCCGGCACCCGCCTCCGGATCCGTACGGCGAGCCTGGGCGGCGACCTGGAGTACGCCGAGGACGACGACCCGGCCGACGTCACCGAGTTCCTCTCCGTCGGGCCGCCCGCGCCCGGTGCCACCCTGCGGATCGTCGACGCCGCCGGCGCGGTGCTTCCCGAGGGCCGCATCGGGCGGCTCCAGGTCTCGTCGGCGCGGGTCACGCCCGGGTACCTCGCCGACCCGGAGGCGAACCGCCTGGCCTTCCCCGACGGCGACGGCTGGCTGGAGACCGGCGACCTCGCCTTCATGCGGGACGGTCGGATCACCATCACCGGCCGGGCGAAGGACATGATCATCCTCAACGGGCACAACCTGCCCTGCCACGAGGTCGAGCAGGTGGCGGGGGAGGTGGACGGGGTACGGCGCGGCCTGGTGGCCGCTGTCGGCGTACCGGAGCCCCGCACCGGCACCGAGTCGCTGGTGATCTTCTACGTGCCCGACGACGACGCGCCCGCGACGGGGGTGGCCGAGGCGGTGCGGGCGGCGGTGGCCCGACGCTGGCAGGTCGTACCCGAGCGGGTGCTGTCGCTCCCCGCGGAGCAGTTCCCGCGTACGACCGGGGGGAAGATCCGGCGCGCGGAGCTGGTCCGGCGCTGCCTGGCCGACCGGTCGCCGCAGCGGCCGCACGACGGGCGGCGGGCGACCACCGACCCCACCGGGGTCCCGGCGGCGCGCGCGGCCGGACCGGGCAGGGCGGAGGTGCGCGCCCTGCTGACCGGCATCCTCGGCGACCTGACGGGTGGCCAGGTCGACCCGGCGCGTCCGTTCTACGAGCTCGGCATCGGCTCGGTCGAGATCGTCCGTCTCCGGGCCCGCCTGGAGCGGGCACTGGAGCGCCCGGTCCCGCAGCCGGTGCTCTTCGCCCACCCGACGGTCGACGCGCTCAGCGCGCACCTCGCCGCCCCGGCGGCCACGCCCACGGCGGAGCCCGTCGGCGGGCCGGTACGGGACCGGCGGATCGCGGTGATCGGCATGGCGGTCCGGTTCCCCGGAGCGCGCACGGTCGACGAGTACTGGGCGAACCTGACCGCCGGGGTGGAGAGCGTGCGTGCCTTCACACCGGACGAACTCGTCGCGGCGGGAATCCCACGCGACACCGTCGACGCCCCCGACTTCGTGGCGGCCAGCGGGGTCCTCGACGACGACGTCGCCGGCTTCGACGCGGGCTTCTTCTCGATCAGCGCCCGGGAGGCGGAGCTGCTCGACCCGCAGCACCGGCTGTTCCTGGAGACCTGTCACCACGCCTTGGAGGACGCCGGGCACCCGGGCGACGCGCGGGGGCTGCGGACCGGCCTCTACGCCGGCAGCGGAATGAACCTCCATCCGCACCACACCTACCTCCGCCAGCTCGGCCACCGGACGGTCTCCGCCGATCCGGCCGACTCGATCGGCGTCGCCCTCGGCAACCAGCCGGACTTCCTGGCCACCCGGGTGGCGTACCGGCTGGGGCTGACCGGGCCGGCGATCAACGTGCAGAACGCCTGCTCGACCTCGCTCGTGGCGGTGCACCTGGCGGTGCGGGCGCTGCTCGACGGCGAGGTCGACCAGGCGGTCGCGGGCGCCGTGGCCGTGCACGTGCCGCAGGTGACGGGTCACCGGCACACCCCGGGATCGATCCTGTCGGCGAGCGGTCGGTGCCGGCCCTTCGACGCCGACGCGGACGGAACGGTCGGCGGCAACGGCGTCGCCGCCGTGGTGCTGAAGCCGCTCGACCGGGCCCTCGCCGACGGCGACACCGTGCACGCAGTGATCATCGGCTCGGCCGTGAACAACGACGGCGCCGGCAAGGTGGGCTTCACGGCACCCGGGGTGGCCGGGCAGGTAGACGTCGCCCGGCGGGCGCTGGCCGCCGCGCGGGTCCCGGCGGAGTCGATCGGGTACGTCGAGGCGCACGGTACGGGCACGGCCCTGGGCGACCCGGTGGAGCACCACGCCCTCGCCGAGGTGTACGCGGACGGTCGACCGTTCCTCGGCTCGGTCAAGGCGAACATCGGTCACCTGGACAGCTGCGCGGGCATGGCCGGCCTGATCAAGACGATCCTGACCGTGCGTTCCGGCCGGGTCGCCCCACAGATCAACTTCCGCCGGCCGAATCCGGCGATCGACCTGGCCGCCGGCCCCTTCACGGTTACCACCCGTGGCACGAGGTGGCCGGCGGACCTGCGGCCGCGCCGGGCGGCCGTCAGCGCGTTGGGGGTGGGCGGCACCAACGCCCACGTGATCGTCGAGGAGCCGCCCCCGGCGGACCGACGTCGGCCGGACGAGCCGCCGGCCCACCCCGCGCCGGGACTGCTGCCCCTGTCGGCAGCCGACCCGTCGGCGCTGGTGGAGTTGGCCGCCCGCCACCGCGACCTGCTCCGCGAGGACCCCGGGCTGGCGTTGGCAGACGTGGTCACCAGCGCCGGGCGGCGCAGACGCCACCTCCGGCACCGCCTGGTCGCGCTCGGCACCTCGGCCGCCGAGCTGGCCGACGGCCTCGACCGGTACGTCCAGGCGGGCGTGGCGGGAAACGTGCTGACCGGCCGGGCGGAGCCGGAGAGCGTCACTCCGGTCGCGCTGGCCTTTCCCGGGCAGGGCGACCGTCGCTGCGTCGTCCTCGATCTCGCCGAGCGGTTCCCGGTCGCGCGGGACGTGTTGGCCGAGGGGGCCGACGCGTACCGCCGGGCGACGGGTGGCGACCTCGTCGCCCGGCTGCGGGAACACCCCGTCGGAACGGGCCGCCCGACGGACGTGGCGCAGCCGGCGCTGGTGGTCACCGCGGTGGCGTTCGCCGAGCTGTGGCGGTCGTGGGGGCTCACGCCGGACGTCGTCCTCGGCCACAGCGTGGGCGAGTACGCCGCACTGGTCGTGGCCGGTGCGCTGTCCCTGCGCGACGCGGTCGGGCTGGCCGCGCACCGGGGCGCCCTGATGCGCGACGCGCTGCCACCCGGCGCGATGTGCGCGGTGCTGGCCGACGAAGCGACGGTCGGTGAGCTGCTGCGTGGGTCGGCGGCGGAGATCGCCGCCCGCAACGGCGCGGAGCACCACGTGCTCGCGGGTTCCCCCGAGGCCCTGGCGGCGGTCGTCCGGGAAGCCGAACAGCGGGGCGTGGCGACCCGTCCGCTCCCGGTCGACCGGGCGTTCCACTCGACCGGCGTGGACGCGGTCCTCGACCGGCTCCGCCGGGTGATCGGGGAGGTGCAGTTCGCACCGACCCGCCTGCCCCTGATCAGCAGCCTGGACGGCCGGGTACGCCCGCCCGGCTGGCTGCCGGACGCCGACCACCTGTGCCGGCAGGCGCGCGAGCCGGTCGCCTGGAGCGCCGCCGTGGCCACCCTCGCCGAGCAGGGCGTGCGGTCGGTCGTCGAGGCGGGCGCGGACGGGGCGCTGACCGGCATCGCCCGCGGCGCGGGATCCGACCTGTGGTGGGTGCCGTCGCAACGCCGTGGCGCCCCACCGGTCGACGGGCTGTGGCGGGCCGTCGCGGAGTTGCACGTGGCGGGGTCCCCGGTCGACTGGGCCGCGCTGACCGCCGACTGCGGTGGCCGGGCGGTGCCACTGCCGGCCTATCCGTTCCAGCGCCGGCGGTTCTGGGCCTCCGCGCCCGGGACGGCCGACATCTCCGCCGCGACCGGCACCTCTGCCGCGACGGACGTGCGGGTCGCGGCCGGCACCTCCGCCGCGCCTGACGTCCGGGTCGCGGCCGGCACCTCTGTCGTGAGCGACGTGCGGGTCGCGGCCGGCGGGTCCGCCGCGGGCGGCGCGGCCGGATCGTCGGCGACCGCCGAGCCGGGGCCGCCCCGGCCGTCGACCGGACACGACGTCGGGGCCGAGCAGGTGATGGCGCGCATCCGGGCCCTCACGGCCGAGCGGCTCGGACTGGACGTGGGAGAGGTCGATCCGGACGAGACCTTCCTCGACCTCGGTGCCGACTCGCTGCTCCTGATCACCATGTCCCGGGAGATCGACCACGCGTTCGGGGTGCGGGTTCCCGTCCGGGACCTGTTCGCCGCCGTGGACACCCCCCGCCGGCTCGCCGAGGCGGTGACGCGCGGCGCCTCGGCCGGCGTGCTCCCTCCGGCGACCCCGCCGACCACGTCGCCCTCCGTCCCTGTCGCGCTGGTCCCCGTGTCCGCCGCGTCGGTCCCCGTGTCCGCCGCGTCAGTTCCCGTGCACGACCCGTCGGCGCCCGTGCCTGTCGCGCCGGTAACGCTGGTTCCCGCCGGGCCGGTGCCCGTGCCCGTCGCGTCGGCGGCACCGGCCGATCCGGGCGACGCTCCCCGGGACGTGCCGGCCGACCTCGTCACGATCGTGCACCGCCAGCTGGACCTGATGCGCGACCAGCTCGCTCTTCTCGGCGCCGCCACGGGCGCCACCGGCGCCACCGCCACGGGCGCCACCGCCACGGGCGCCACCGCCACGGGCGCCACCGCCACCGCCACGGGCGCCACCGCCACCGCCACCGCCACCGCCACGGGCGCCACCGCCACCGCCACCGCCACCGCCACCGGCGCCACCGCCACGGGCGCCACCGTCACCGACGCCACGGGCGCCACCGCCACCGGCGCCACGGGCGGCAACGGCGGCGGCGCGGCCGTCGCCCCCGAGCCGTCGACGCGGCCGGCGCCGGCCGCGTCGGTCGTCGACGCGCCGGACACCGTCGACTTCAGCCTGTACTTCTTCGGCGACTACCCCGACTCGGCCCGGGACGACGCCTACGGAACCATCATCGAGGCCGCCGAGTTCGCCGACACCCACGACTTCCACGCGGTGTGGTTGCCCGAACGGCACTTCCACTCCTTCGGCGGGCTCTTTCCCAACCCGTCGGTGCTCGCCGCGGCCCTCGCGACCCGGACCCGCCGGCTGCGCCTCAACGCCGGCTCGGTGGTGCTGCCCCTGCACCATCCCGTCCGGGTCGCCGAGGAATGGTCCATGGTGGACAACCTCTCCGGAGGGCGGGTCGGGCTGGGGTGCGCGCCCGGATGGCACGCCAACGACTTCGTCTTCTACCCGGACAACTACCGTCGCCACAAGCAGGTGATGTACGACAATCTCGACACCGTACGGCGGCTCTGGCGCGGTGAGGCGATCACCGCGCGGTCGGGCAGCGGGGAAGACGTCGACATCCGACTGTTCCCCCGCCCGGTGCAGGCGGAACCGCCGATCTTCACGGCGATCGTCGGCAACCCGGACAGCTACCGGGAGGCGGCCCGTCGCGGCCTGGGCGTGGTCACCAACCTGATGACACAGGACGTCGCGCGGCTGGCCGAGAACGTCGCGCTGTACCGGCGCACCCGGGCCGAACACGGTCTCGATCCCGCTGCGGGGCGGGTGGTGGTGCTGCTGCACACCTTCCTCGGCGACGACGCCGAGCAGGCGCGGGCCATGGCGTTCGAGCCGTTCTGTGCCTACCTGCGCTCCTCGTTCAGCCTGCTCGGCCAGGTGGTCAACAGCCTGGGCATGAACGTCGACCTCGCCGACACCCCCGACGAGGACGTCCGGTTCGTGCTGTCCCGTGCGTACCAGCGGTACTGCGAGCAGCGGGCCCTGATCGGCTCGCCGGAGAGTTGCCGGCCGGTGCTCGACGCGGTCCTCGACGCCGGCGCCGACGAGATCGCCTGCTTCGTCGACTTCGGCCTGCCGGCGGGGGCCGTGCGGGACGGCCTGCCGGCCATCGACGCGCTGCGGCGGGCCACGCCCCGTCGACCGTCCCCGGCTGCGGCCCCGGTCCCGGCTGCGGCAGCGGTCCCGGCAACGGCCGCGGTGGTCGTCGGGACGGCGGAGCCGGAGGCCGTCGGGATCTCCGCGCCACCGACCGTCGAGATCGCGCCGTTGACGCCCGGCCAGCGGCGGCTGTGGCTGGTCGAGCAGGCGTACCCGGGCACCCCGGCCTACACGGAGGGCGCGGCCGTGCGGCTGTGCGGCGCGCTCGACACGGCGGCGCTGCGCGGGGCGTTGCAGGACATCGTGGACCGGCACGCGCCACTGCGGACGACCTACCGCGAGGTCGACGGGCAACCCTGCCAGGTGATCCGGCCGATGGCGACGGTCGACCTCCCGGTGCGGGAGCATTCCGGTGCCGACGAGGACGCCGTGGTGCGGGCCGCGATGGCCCGGGAGAGCGCGCGGGTGTTCGACCTCGTCGAGGGGCCGGTCTTCGCGTTCGAGCTGTTGCGCTTCTCCCCGACACACCACGTGCTGGTGATGTCGTTCCACCACCTGGCCACCGACGGCGGCTCGTACGCGGTCCTGACCCGCGAGGTCGGCGCGTGCTACCGGGCCCGGTCGACCGGTACGACGGCCGCGCTGCCCCCGCTGCCGGTCACCTACCCGGAGCTGGCCCGGGCGCGGGCCCGGTCGGCCCGGGACGGCGTGGACAAGAGCCTGGCGTACTGGCTCGACCTGCTCGATCCGCTGCCGCCCACCCTCGTGCTGCCCTCGGACCGGCAGCGACCGGCCACGGTCTCGGCCGCCGGTGGGAGTCTCCTCGCGGAGATCCCGGTGGAGCTGACCGAACGGGTCCGGCAGCTCAGCCGCGTCGAGCGGGTCACCCCGTTCACCACGCTGCTCAGCGCGATCGGGGTGGCGCTGTTCCGGTTCAGTGGCCAACCGGACCTGGTGATCGGCACCGGCATGAGCGGCCGCGACGAGGATTCCGAGGCCCTGATCGGGTTCTTCGTCGACACCGTGCCGCTGCGGCTGGACCTCACCGGTGACCCCACCTTCCGGGAGTTGCTCGCCCGGGTCCAGTACCGCTCGGCGGACGGGTACGAACACGCGGGCGTGCCCTTCGACGACCTCGTCGGCGCGCTCGCCCCGAACCGGGAGGCCGGCCGCCACCCGCTCTTCGACGTGGTCGTGGAGTACGAGCGCGGCGCCCCCGCGTTCCAGTTCGACCTGCCGGGGGTCACCGCCGAGCCGATCCCGGTGGGCCTGGACAAGGCCCCGGTCGACCTGGTCGTCTACCTGTCCCACGGCGACACCGTGCGCTGCCACGTCGAGTACCGGACCGACGTGCTCGACCGGGCGACGGTGCGTCGCCTGCTGGACTACGTCGAGCGGCTGCTCGACCGGGCGACCCGGGAGCCCGACGAGCCGCTGTCGGGCCTGGCGGCGTACCTGGACGACTCCGCCGACCGCCTGCACGGGCCGCGGACACCCGTCGGCGACGCCCGGCTGCACGAGTTGTTCCTGCGGCAGGCGGCCCGCACCCCGGACGCCGTGGCGGTCGTGTGCGGGCCGACCCGGTGGACGTACCGCGAACTGCGCGAGCGGGCCGACCTGCTCGCCCGCCGGATCGCCGCCGCCGGCGTCGGGCCCGACGACCTCGTCGCGGTGCTCCTGCCGCGCCGACCGGAGCTGATCGCCGCCCAGCTCGCCGTGCTGATCGCCGGCGCGGGCTTCATCCCCCTCGATCCGGGGCTGCCCGCCGCCCGGGTGGCCACCCTGTTCGCCGACAGTGGCGCCCGGCTGCTGGTCACCACGAGGGACGTGGACGCGCCGACGGACGCGGTCTGCCTGCGGGTCGAGGATCCCGGTGACCCGGACCTGCCGGCCCCGAGCCGGGTGCCGACGGCGGAGCAGGTGGCCTGGTGCGTCCACACGTCCGGCTCGACCGGCCGGCCGAAGGGCGTCCTGGTGCCGCACCGGGCCGCCGTGGACGCCGTCGACTGGCACGTGCGGGCCCTTGCCCTCACCGGAGCCGACACCGTCGGCCACGCGCTCGGGCTCGGCTTCGACGCGAACCTCGCCGAGATCCATCCGGCGCTCGCCGCCGGCGCCACCGTGTATCTCGTACCGGAGGAGGCGCGGACCGACCCCGCGGCCCTCGCCGAGGAGTGGGCCCGCGGCGGCGTCACGGTGGCCTTCCTGCCGGCGCCGCTCGCCGAGCTGGTCTTCGCCCTTCCGATGCCCGCGCACGCCCCGCGCACGCTCGTCGTGGGCGGCAGCCAGCTCCGGCGCCGACCGCCCGCCGGCTTCCCGGCCGAGGTGATCAACGCCTACGGTCCGACCGAGTGCAGCATCGTCGCCACGGCGGGTCCCGTGCGGGCGGACGTCCCGGGCCCGGTCGACATCGGCACCCCGGTCGACAACCATCGGCTGTACCTGCTGGACGAGCGCGGTGTGCCGGTGCCACGGGGGGCGGTGGGGGAGCTGTACGTCGGCGGAAGCGGCGTGGCCCGGGGCTACCTCGGCCGACCCGCGGCGACCGCCGCCGCCTTCCCGCCCGATCCCGGCCTGCCCGGGGCACGGGTCTACCGGACCGGGGACCTGGTCCGGGAACGGGGCGACGGGACCCTCGAGTTCGTCGGCCGGGTGGACGACCAGGTCAAGATCGCCGGACAGCGGACGGAGCCCGGCGAGGCCGCTGCGGAGCTGGCCACGCTGCCCGGGGTACGCCAGGCCACCGTCATCGCGCGGCACGACCGGGGCGACGAGCCGTACCTCGCCGCGTACGTCGTGGCGGACGACGACGGGGAACCGGCCGCGACCCGCGCGGAGCGACTCGCCGCCGTGCTGGCCGAGCGCCTGCCCGCACACCTCGTGCCCCGGGCCTGGGTGCTGCTGGACACCCTGCCCACCACGGACAACGGCAAGGTGGACCGCTCGCGGCTGCCGGCACCCGCCGTGACCGGTGCCGCCGACCAGCCCCGCACCGCCATGGAGCAGCTCGTCCACGACGCCTGGTGCGCCGAGCTCGGGGTGGCCAGGCTGCCGGTGGACGTCCCCTTCTTCGCCGCAGGCGGTCACTCCCTGGCGGCCGTACGGTTGGCGAACCGGCTGACGGAACTGCTGGACCTGAAGGTCGGCACGCACCAGGTGCTGCGCAGCCCGGGCATCCGGGCGATGGCGCGGGACCTGACGACCGCGGACGGCGGGTCCGAGGTCGTGGACCGGGCGCCGGCGACCTACCCGCAGGAACTGATGTGGCACCGCCAGCGGCAGGCCCCCGACCCGCCGGCCGTGCACATGGCGGTACGGGTGACCCTCGCCGGTCGGCTCGATGTGCCGGCCCTGCAACGGGCGGTCGACGGCCTGGTCGCCCGGCACGAGGCGCTGCGCACCCGCCTGGTGGAACGCGCCGGTGAGCTGGTCCAGGAGGTGCTCCCGGCCCGGCCGGGGACCCTGCCGGTGCGCGAACTCGCCGCCGACGAGGTCGAGCAGTGGTGCGTGCGGACTGGCCGCGAGGCTTTCCCGGAGGACACGGGACCATGGCTGCGGGCCCGGCTGGCGCGACTCGACGACGACGCGTGGGTGCTGATGCTGGTCGTGCACCATCTCTGCGGTGACGGCTGGTCGATGCTCCAACTGCTCGACGAGCTGGGCAGGGGCTACGCCGCAGAGACCGGCCAGGGTGCGGCCCCCACCGCGCCCACGGCCCGCTACGTCGACCACGCGCGCCGGCAACGGGCGACCGCCGTCCCGCCGGACGTCCTGCGGTACTGGCGGGACCAGCTCGCCGGAGCGCCCCGCGCCGTGTCGTTCCCGGCCGACCGCCCACGGCCGGCGCGACCGTCCGGCCGGGGCAGCGAGTACGCCTTCGACGTCCCGGTCGAGCTGACCGACCGCCTGACCGGCCTCGCCGAGCGCTGCGGCACGACCCTGTTCCCGGTCCTGGCCAGCGGGTACGCGCTGCTCGTGCGCGAACTCACCGGCGCCCGTGACGTGGTCCTCGCCTGCCCGTACGCCCACCGCGACCACCGCGAGGACGAGTCGGTCGTGGGCCTGTTCACCAGCCCGCTGCTGCTGCGGCCCCCGCTGGCGGGCGCGGCGTCCTTCGCGGAGCTGGTGGCCGGCACGGACGAGGTGTTCCTCGACGCGATCCGGCACCAGCCGGCGCCCCTGGTCGAGGTGTACGCGGCCCTCGACCCGCAGTGGCGGGTCGGCATGCCACCACCGGTCGCCACGACGCTGTTCGGCTGGAATCCGGGGATGCCGGAGGTGCGGCTGCCGGGGCTCGTGGCGCACGCCACCGACCAGGGGCTCGGCTGCGCCCGCCGGGACTACGCCACGGTCGTCAATCCGCACGAGGGCGGCCTGCGGGGCGTCGTGGAGTACTCCACGGACCTGTTCGACCGGGCGACGGTGGCGGCGTGGTGCGACCGCTTCGTCGCCATTCTCGTCGCGGCCGCCGACGAGGGGCCGGGGCAGGTCGCGGCGCGCACTATGGTCGGATCATGACCTCGGGCACGGGCAACTCCGACGACTGGACCACTCCCGGGACGTTCGAGGTCGCCCCGGGCGTCCATCGCGTGCCGCTGCCGCTGCCGAACGACGGCCTGCGCGCGGTGAACGTGTACGTCCTGCGCGACGACGACGGTCTCGTGCTCGTCGACTCCGGGTGGGCGATCGCCGAGGCGCGCTCCGCGCTCGACGCGGCGCTGAAGGAGCTGGACTGCTCGCTGGGGGACGTGCGCCGGTTCCTCGTCACGCACGTGCACCGGGACCACTACACGCAGGCCGTGCACCTGCGCCGCGAGTACGGCATGCGGGTGAGCCTCGGCGCCGGCGAACGCGAGAGCCTGGCGGTGTCCATGACGCCGCACCGGAACCCGCTCGCCGAGCAGCTCGGCCGCCTGCGGCTGCTGGGCGCCGGCGAGCTGGCCGACACCCTGGCGGGGCTGACCGGGGCGCGGCTGAGCACCGAGGACTGGGAACTGCCGGACGACTGGTTCCACGACGGTCAGCAGATCAGGCACGGCGAGCGCACCCTGCACGTCGTCGAGACACCGGGCCACACGCGCGGGCACGTCGTCTTCCACGACACCGGCTCGCACCTGTTGTTCGCCGGTGACCACGTGCTGCCCACCATCACGCCCTCGATCGGCTTCGAGGCCGCACTGTCGGCGGACCCGCTCGGCGACTTCCTGGCATCGCTCGCGCTGGTGCGGCGGCGACCGGACGCGCGGCTGCTCCCGGCGCACGGGCCGGTGACCCCGAGCGTGCACGCGCGGGTCGACGAACTCGTCGCGCACCACGGCGCGCGGCTCGACGAGACGGAGGCCGCCGTGGCCCGGGGGGCGAGTTCGGCGTACGAGGTCGCCGCGCGGCTGCGCTGGACCCGACGGGAGCGCCGGCTGGCCGACCTCGACGTGTTCAACGCCATGCTCGCCGTCACCGAGACCGCGGCGCACCTGGAACTCCTGGTCGCCCAGGGCCGCCTGACCCGGTCCGACGTCGACGGGCTGCACCGCTACGCCACCGCCTGACCCGCCGGGCCCCGCCCGCGCCGGGCGCGTCGCGTGCGGCCGGGTCAGCGCGGGGCACGGGGGTGCCCCTACGATGCGGCGTATGGCGCTGTTGTACCGGGCGGAGATGCGCCCCACGAAGTTCGCACTCCTGGCGGCGTGGCTGCCCGGCCGACCCTGGTTCCAGGGACCGGCCGGCGCCGAGGTCGAGCGCGTGGCGGCCTACCGGTTCGACGATCCGGCCGGCGCCGTCGGCGTCGAGACGCTGCTCGTCAGGGCCGGCGACGGGCCGATCCACCAGGTCCCGCTGACCTACCGCGACGCGCCCCTCGACGGCGGCGACGACTGGCTCGTCGGCACCACCGAGCACTCCGTGCTCGGCCGCCGCTGGGTGTACGACGCGTGCGCCGACCCCGTCTACGCCGCGACGCTGGCGGCGGCCGTCCTTGCCGACGCCGGGCAGGCGCAGGAGTACTTCGAGGCCGACGGCCAGCGGGAGTACCGCGAGCTGTCGATGACCATCGCCGGCAGCGGCCCCCGGGGCGCCGAGGTCCCGCCCGTCGGCGCCGTGCGCCGCGTCGTGGAGGACGACCTCACCGTCATCGTCACCGACTCCGTGGAGTTGGCCGTCGTGCGCCGCCCCGACGGCGGCACCGCGTCGGAGGGCGCCGTGCTGACCGGCACGTGGAGCGGCCAGCCGAGCCCCCTGCCGCTGGCGTACGCCCGCCGGCGCTGACGGGACGCACCGCCGGCGCCGACCTCCTTCGGCCCACTGGCGGCGAAGGGACTTGTATTCCTACTGATCCGGTAGGAAAATGGGGGTCATGCCGCGCGTACCGCTGTTCACCTCCCGCCGGGTCGTCGACCTGATGCGGGTCGCCTCGCAGCTCTGTCCCGGTCCGCGCCCGGCGGCCTGACCGCCGATCGCGCCGCGCCCGACGGCGCACCGGTCGGCTCCCCGGCTTCGTCGCCGCCTCGGTGATCGCCACCTGCCACCTCGAACCGGCCGTCGCGGTAGTCGACCACCCGCGGGTCCGGTTCCCGGTGCCGGCGTCAGCGCCGGCCCCGGCGCTCTCCGACTCCAGGATGCCGCCGTGGACCGAGGTCGGTGTGGCATCGCTGCGGGCGGCCGGGGCCGGCGTCGCCGCTCCGCCACGACTCTTTGCCTGACTCCCCTCCGGAAGGTTCCGATGGTCATCGCGCGGCACGACACCGACCCCCTCGTCGAACAGTGGCAGGACGGCCCGGAGGGCGGGTGGGCAACCGACGCCGACGCCCGCGCGCTGCGCACGGTGCTGCGCCACCAGGCCAGCACCGTCACCGTGGTCACCGCGCCCGGCGCGCCGCCGGTCGGCTTCACCGCCACGTCGTTCACCTCGGTGTCGCTGGCGCCGCCGGTCGTGTCGTTCTGCGTGAACCTCGGATCGTCCAGCTGGCCGACCCTGGCCGGCGCCCGTCACGTGGCGGTGCACCTGCTCGCCGAAGACCAGCGGGAACTGGCCCGCACCTTCGCCACCAGCGGCATCGACCGGTTCGCCACCCCCACCCGGTGGCGTACCGGACCGGAGGGGGCGCCGATCCTCGGGGGCGTCCTGGCCTGGCTGCTCTGCCGGGTGGTCGACCGGGTGCCCGTCGGCGACCACGCCGTCGTGCTGGCCGAGCCGGAACTGATCCGGCACGCCGACGGCGGCTTGCCGCTGCTGCACCACCAGGGCCGCTACACCGGGGTCGACGGGGCGGCCCGAGAGGCCGCGTGACCCGGCTTCCCGCCGGTCGACCCGGATAGGCGAGAGCGGCCCCGGCCCCACCCGGATCGGCCGGGTGGGGCCGGGGCCGTGGACGGATCTCCGTGGCGAGGACCGGCCGGTGCGGGGCCGGCGGCGCGGTCAGGCGGCCGGCACGCCGAGGCGGTCGAGCAGGTGGCGGCGCAGCGCGCCGAAGGCCGGCTCGTCCGGCGTACGCACCGACCCCAGGTCGACCGGGAGTTCCTCGGCGATGACGCCCCCTTCCAGCAGCAGGATCCGGTCGGCGAGCAGCAGGGCCTCGTCCACGTCGTGGGTGACCAGCAGGGCGGCGAAGCCGTGCTCGGCGCGCAGCCGGCGTAGCAGCCCCTGCATCCGCAGCCGGGTGAGCGCGTCGAGGGCGCCGAACGGCTCGTCGAGCAGCAGCAGGTCGGGCTCGCGGACCAGCGCCCGGGCGACGGCCACCCGCTGCGCCTGGCCGCCGGAGAGTTCGGCCGGCCAGGCGCGGCGCCGGTCGGCGAGCCCGACCTCGGTCAGGGCCCGGTCGATCCGCCGGTCGGTGTCGGCGCCGGCCAGGCCGAGCCCGACGTTCTCGGCCACCCGTTTCCAGGGCAGCAGCCGGTGCTCCTGGAACACCACGGCGGCCGTGCCGTGCACGGTGGTTTCGCCGGTGGCCTCGCCGTCGAGGCCGGCGAGGATGCGCAGCAGGGTGCTCTTGCCGGAGCCGCTGCCGCCCAGCAGGGCCACCACCTCGCCGGGGGCGATGGTCAGGTCGACGCCGGCCAGCACGACCGTCGGGCCGAACGCCCGGCGTACGGCGTGGGCGGTCAGCACCGGCCCCGCGCCCGTCAGGTCGCCCGCAGTCCGCGACGCCACGTCAGCGTCCTCCTCTCCGCGACACGCAGCGCCAGGTCGGACGCCAGGCCGAGCAGCGCGTAGATCAGCAGGCCGAGCACGACCACGTCGGTCTGGCTGAACTCGCGCGCCTCCATCATCAGGAAGCCGATCCCGGTCTGGGCGTTGACCTGCTCGCCGACGACCAGGCTGAGCCAGGCCGCCCCGATCGCCAGGCGCAGGCCGAGGAAGAGGGCGGGCAGCGCGCCGGGCAGCACCACGTGGCGCAGCCGGGCGGCCTGCCCCAGCCCGCACGTCCGGGCCGCCTCGACGAGGCGTTCGTCGATGTCGCGGATGCCGGCGTAGGTGTTGAAGTAGATCGGGAAGAACGCACCCAGGGCCACCAGGCTGATCTTGAGCGACTCGCCGATGCCGACCCAGATGATCAGCAGCGGCACCAGTCCCAGGTGGGGCAGCATCCGGGCCATCTGCACCGGGGGGTCGACGAGGTCGTCGCCGAGCCGGAGCAGCCCCGCCACGGTGCCGAGCAGCAGGGCGAGACCCCCGCCGATCAGCAGGCCGACGCCGGCGCGGGTGAGCGAGTCGACCAGGTGGACGGCCAGGGTGCCGTCGCGGGACAGCCGCCATCCGGTGGCCAGCACGTTGCTCGGCGCCGGCAGCTTCTCGGGCGCCAGCAGCCCGATCCGGCCGGCCAGCTCCCAGGAGAGCACCAGCAGCACCGGGCTGGCGAGCCGGCGCCACCGCCGGGCCGGCCGCGCGGGCGGCTCAGTCCGCGTCGGTACGGTCGCCGGGGCGTCGGCCAGCGTCGTACGGCTCACTGGAAGACCTCGTTGAACCGGCCGTCGACGCGGCCCCGGATGTCGACCGGCCCCGGGACGAGCTTCAGCGCGACGAAGCCGTCCGCGATCGCCTGGAGTTCGTCGCCGATGGCCGGGGTGACCGGGGACAGGGGCTTGGCGCTGCGGAGCAGGGCGCGTTCGGTGACGTCCTGCGCGATCTTCAGCTCGGGCGCGAGGGTGCGGGCGCGCTCGTCGGGGTTGGCGATGCCCCAGTCCGTCACCGTCCGGTACGTCCGCAGGAGCGCCTGGACGTCGTCCGACCGGTTCTGTACGGCGTCGGGGGAGGCCAGGACGTACTCCCGGTTGCTGGCGAGGCCGGTGGCGTCGGCGAGCACCCGGACCCCGGGCCGCTCGGCCAGGGCGAAGTACGGGTCCCAGATGATCCAGGCGTCGACCTGCCCGTTGTCGAACGCGGGCCGTCCCTCGGCGGGCTTGAGGTACTTGACGTTGATGTCGTCCAACGTCATCTGGTGCGCCGCCAACAGACGCACGAGCAGCCAGTGCACGTTGGAGCCCTTGTTCAGGGCCACCGTCCTGCCCCGCAGGTCGGCGAAGGTGCGGTAGCCGCTGTCGTCCTTGACCAGCACCGCCTCGCCCTGCGGGACGGGCGCGGAGGTGCCGATGACGGAGAACGGGATCCTGGCCGCCGCGGCGAAGACGGGTGGTGCCTCGCCGACCTGCCCGATGTCGATCGAGCCGGCCTTGAGCGCCTCGGTGAGCGCCGGGCCGCTCTCGAACAACGACCACTGGACGTCGGGGGCGGCGTTGCGGGCCTTGACCAGGCTCAGTCCTCCGAAGCGCTGGTAGCCGATCCGAAGTGGGCCCTTGTCGCCGCCGGCCGCCGCGGACCCGTCACCGCAGGCGCTGACGCCGCCGACCGCGACCAGTGCCACGGCGGTGAGCAGTGCCGTCACCAGGCGGTGCCGACGGGGGAGGGCCGTTCTGGGGGTTCGCATGACAGCTCCTACGGAGATGGACCCGGGGGGCGCGACGGCTCCGACAGCCGCCGACCCGACTAAGCCTACTAACCCGATAGGTTTTATGGGTAGACTGTCGCCGGGATCGTCCCACCCCTCAGGAGCACCCGGCCGCCGGCCGCCTGCCCCGCCGCACCTCTTCTCAGCCACCGCACTGGAGGAAAGATCCGGATGGCCCTCACCTTCCACTGGTTCCTGCCCACCTACGGCGACAGCCGGGACATCGTCGGCGGGGGCCACGGCGTGCCGGTCGGCACGGCCGGCGGCGCCCGCCCGGCGACCGTCGCCTACCTGGGCCAGATCGCGCGTACCGCCGAGCAGCTCGGCTTCGTCGGCGCGCTCACCCCGACCGGCGCCTGGTGCGAGGACGCCTGGCTGAGCACCGCCATGCTCACCGAGGTGACCGAGCGGCTGAAGTTCCTGGTCGCCTTCCGCCCCGGTCTGCTCACGCCCGCGCTGGCGGCGCAGATGGCCTCGACGTTCCAGCGGCTCTCCGGCGGCCGGCTGATGGTCAACGTCGTCACCGGCGGCGAGTCGTACGAGCAGCGCGCCTACGGCGACTTCCTGGACAAGGACGCCCGTTACGCGCGCACCGACGAGTTCCTGCACGTCGTGCGGGCGCTGTGGCGCGGCGAGACCGTGGACCACGCCGGCGAGCACCTGCGGGTCGCGCAGGGCCGGCTCAACCGGCTACCGGACCCGGTCCCGCCGATCTACTTCGGCGGCTCCTCCGCCGCCGCGCTGCCGGTGGCGGTGCGGCACAGCGACGTCTACCTCACCTGGGGCGAGCCGCCGGCCCAGGTGACCGGCAAGCTCGACCGGGTCCGCGCGCTGGCCGCCGAGGCCGGCCGCGAACTGCGCTTCGGCATCCGGCTGCATGTCATCACCCGGGACACCGCCGAGGAGGCCTGGGCGCAGGCCCGCCGCCTGCTCGACGGCATCGCCGAGTCCGACCTGCGGGCGGCCCAGGCGGGGCTGCGCGGCAGCGAGTCCGAGGGGCAGCGCCGGATGCTCGACCTGCACGGGGGCTCCCGCGACGGGCTGGAGGTCGCCCCCAACCTCTGGGCCGGCTTCGGCCTGGTCCGGGGCGGCGCCGGCACGGCCCTCGTGGGCAGCCACACGGAGGTGGCCGACCGGATCGCCGAGTACCACGCGCTCGGCCTGGACGAGTTCATCCTCTCCGGCCACCCGCACCTGGAGGAGGCGTACTGGTTCGGCGAGGGCGTGCTGCCGATCCTGCGCGCGCGGGGGCTGTGGCGGCACCCGGCCGGCGAGGCCCAGCCGGTGCAGCCGAGGAGCCTGCCGTTCGTCCCGGAACCCGCCGGCGCGCGGTGACGATCCTCGCCCCGGCGGGCCGGGCCGGTGGATCCGTCCGGGCCCGCCGGCCTGCCGGGTCCGTCCGGGGCGCGGGCGGACGGATCAGGCGCGGGCGCGGCGCGTGGCGCGGCGGGTCCCACGGGCGCGGGCCGACCGGCCGCCCGCCGGTCGGCCGGTCCCCCCCGACGGAGGACCGGCCGGGACGCGCCGCTGTGGCGAGGTCAGCCCCAGATGGCGGTCGCCCACTCCGGGTGGTCGACGAACGGGTTCCGGTTGCCCTGCCAACGCTCGTAGATCCGCTGGTTGCGGCGCTTCTCGAAGGTGTCCGGCGGGTCGGCCAGGTTCCACTGGAGCAGCACCGACATCTTGCCGTGGTACGGCGCACTGCCGTTGTTGACCGACTGGTTCAGCTCCAGGTTGGGCCAGCCGTCGGTGCCCTCGTACCGGATCGCCATGTACATCAGCATGCGTGCCACGTCGCCCTTGACCGCGTTGCGCGGCTCCCACGAGTCGGCGTCGGTGTAGCAGCCCGGCGCCTCGGCGACGGGGCTGCCGCCGGTGTCGAAGTCCTTGTTGCCACGCGTCGAGTTGACCGAGACGTCCTCCGGCCGGAGGTGGTGGACGTCCGTGCCCGGGCCGGTCGCGGTGCCGAAGTCGCCGTGCGACTTGGCCCAGACGTGCTCGCGGTTCCAGTCGTTGACGCCGCCGCCGTTGCTGCTCTTGCTCTGGGACCGGCCGGTGTTGAGCAGGATGACGTTGTTGGTGTTGGCCGGGTCCTGGTCGGTGTCCTTCAGCGCCTCCCAGACCTGGTCGTAGGAGAGCTTCGTCTGCACCTTGATGATCGAGTGCAGCGAGCTGCGCAGCGCCGTGCCGGACTTGCCGATCGCGTTGGCGTAGTAGGTGGAGTCGTAGTCGCCGCCGGGCACCGGGGTGCCCGTCGGGACCGGAGTCGGCGACTGGCTCGGCGAGGGCGTGGTGCCGCCGAGGGTCATCGCCGTCGGGTTCTTCAGGCCGCCGTGGCTGAAGTAGGCGGTGAGCGTGCCGGTGGCCGTGATCCGCTGGCCCCGCAGGCCCGGGTTGGTGAGCAGCCCGAACGTGCTCCGGTAGGCGGCGGTGACCTGGACGTAGAGCATCCTGCTCGCGCCGGTCTCGGCGGCCGTGTCGGCGATCGCGATCGCGGTGTCCGCGGTGAAGCCGGACCTGAGCACCGTCGTGGCGCTGGTCGGCTGGCCGATGACGTAGCCGGTCACGGCGGCCGTCCGGCCGTCCTGCGCGGCGAGCGCCTGGGCCACGGTAAGGGGGCCGGCGGCCGACGCCGCCGCCGTCACCGCCACGGGCGCCACCAGGACGACGGCCAGCGCGAACGCCATCGCCAGCCTTCTGGGCCCCGAGCGGGTACTGCTCCTCGTATTCATGAGCAGCGATGCTAGCGGGGCGCGGGTGAACGGCGGGAGATCGGGACCGCAACTTTTCGGCGCGGCGGCCGCGCTTGACCGCCACACGGCCGCGCCTGCCCGGCCGCACGGTCGCGCCGGAGGCGGCCACCGGCCGCGCCGGAGCCGGCTACCGGGGCGACGGGCCCGCGCGCAGGTAGGTGAGGGCCGCCAGCACCCGGCGGTTGGTGTCGTCGCTGGGCGGCAGGCCGAGCTTCGCCAGGACGTTGCCGATGTGCTTGCCGATGGCCGCCTCGGTGACGTGCAGCCGCGCGGCGATCGCCGCGTTGGAGTGCCCCTCGGCGAGCAGCGTCAGCACCTCGCGCTCCCGGGCGGACAGGGCCGCGAGCGGGTCGCGCGGGCGGTGCAGCAGCCGGCGCACCACGTCGGGGTCGACGACCGTGCCGCCGCCGGCGACCGTACGCAACTGTCCGGCGAACTCGGCGACCTCGGCGATCCGGTCCTTGAGCAGGTAGCCGACGCCCCGGCCGTCGCCGCTGGCGAGCAGGGCGGCGGCGTACTCGGCCTGCACGTGCTGGCTCAGCACCATGACGGCGAGCCGCGGCCGTTCGGCGCGCAGGTCGACGGCGGCCCGCAGCCCGTCGTCGTGCGGGCCGGGCGGCATCCGGATGTCGGTCACCACCAGGTCCGGCTCGTGCGCCCGGACCGCGTCCCGCAACTGCGGTGCCGTGCCGACGGCGGCGACCACCTCGAAGTCGAACCGGGCCAGCAGGCCGGCGAGGCCCTCGCGCAGGAGGACCTCGTCCTCGGCGAGCACGACGCGCGTCACCGGCGGCACGGCAACTCCACCCGGACGAGTGTGGGGCCGCCGGGCGGGCTGGCGAGCAGCAGCCGCCCGTCGGCCGCGGCGACCCGGTCGGCGAGGCCGGTCAGACCGGTGCCCCGCGCCGGGTCGGCGCCGCCCTGGCCGTCGTCGGAGATCTCCACGACGAGTTCGCCGTCGGCCGGGACGAGCCGGACCTCGGCCCGGGTCGCCCCGGCGTGCCGGACGACGTTGCCCAGCGCCTCCGACACCACGAAGTACGCGGTGCTCTCGACGAGTTCGGACAGCGGCTGCCCGAGGTCGGCGTGGACGGTGACCGGGATGGTGGCCTCGCCGGCCAGTTCCCGTACCGCGCCGGCCAGGCCGAGGTCGGTGAGGCTCTGCGGGCGGATGCCCTGCACGATCTGCCGGAGCTCGACCATCAGGTTCTTGGCCTGGTCGTGCGCCACGGCGAGCGGGGCGGCGGCGGGGGAGCCCTCGGGCACGTCCAGCCGGGCCAGGCCCAGGTGGAGGGTGAGGCTGGTCAGCCGGGGCTGCGCGCCGTCGTGCATGTCGCGCTCGATGCGGCGGCGTTCGGTCTCGTACGCGTCGACCAGCCGGGCCCGCGAGCGGCTGACCTCCCGCAGGGCCGCCCCGTCGGCGGGCCGGCCGAGCAGCCACCGGGTCACCGCGCCCTGGGCCGCGGCGAGCGCGCCGAGCCCGTACCAGAGCACCGGGAGGAGCAGGACCCCGAGGACGGCGTACGGGACGGCCTCGCCGGCCGTGTCGACGGTGGTCCAGACCACGATGACCTCGTCGGCGTCGCCCACCAGCCAGGGGCTGGCGACCAGCGTGAGGTCGAGCAGCACGAGCAGGGTGGACACGGTGTAGCCGAGCGGCACGACGCCGCCCAGCCAGAAGGTGTGAGCGACCTCCCGCCACGCGTCGGCGCCGGTGTAGCGCGCGGCCAGGCCCCGCCACCGGTACGCCGGCAACGGCCGCCCGTCCACGAGGCCGAGCCGCTGCCGTTCCACGGCGGTCACCGCGATGCTCACGACCGGGGCCGACGCCAGCACCGTCAGCGCGCCGACGGCCAGGAACAGCACGAGGGGCAGCTCGACCGGGCGGCCCTGCCGGGCGGCGTTGACCGCCGCCAGCAGGGGCGCCCCGACGACGAGCAGCCCGACGGCGAGCACCCCGGCGACCGGGACGGTGGTGAGCAGGTAGGCCAGCGCGCGCCACGGCCACGGGGAGAGCAGGTATCCGGGCCGGCGCAGCGCCTCGGCCAGGCACAGGGGACGGGCTGTCGTCATGCCGCTGACGCTAACGGCGGGTGACGCGCCGACCCAGCCGTCTGGAGGTAGTTCCCGGGTAGGGCCAGCACTACCCGGTGGCCGGACGACCCCGGCGGGCAGCGCGCCGGGCCAGCGGCGGACGCGACGGTGCGGCACCCCGACGGGGGTAGGCTGACCTGCGTGGATCACGAAGACCGCATCGCCCTCTTCCTCGACTACGAGAACCTCGCGCTGGGGGCCCGCGACCACCTCGGCGGCGTGGCCTTCGACTTCCGTCCCATCGCCGACGCCCTCGCCGAGCGCGGCCGGGTGGTGGTGCGCCGGGCGTACGCGGACTGGTCGTACTTCGACGAGGACCGGCGGATGCTCACGCGGTCGCACGTCGAGCTGATCGAGATTCCCCAGCGGATGGGGGCCTCGCGCAAGAACGCCGCCGACATCAAGATGGCCGTGGACGCGGTGGAGCTGGCCTTCGAGCGCGGGTACATCTCGACCTTCGTGATCTGCACCGGCGACAGCGACTTCACCCCGTTGGTCCACAAGCTCCGCGAGCTGAACAAGCGCGTCATCGGGGTGGGCGTGGAGAACTCGACCTCGGCGCTGCTGCCGCCCGCGTGCGACGAGTTCCTCTACTACGACCGGTTGGAGGGCGTCGACATCCCTCCCGCCCGGGTCCGACGGGGCCGCCCGGCCCGCCTGCCCAGCCCCGACGTGCCGCGGGTGGAGCAGGAGCCCGAGCCCGAGCCGCAGCCGGCGGCCGAGGAGCCCGGCCGGGACGTCGACACGCTCGCCGTGTTCGTGGCACAGACCGTCGCCGGCCTCCAGGGCAGTTCGAGCGGCGAGGTGACGGCCTCGACGTTGAAGCGCACCCTGCTGCGCAAGGACCCGACGTTCAGCGAGTCCGACTACGGGTTCCGCACGTTCGGCGAGCTCATGCGGCACCTCGCCCAGCACAACGTGGTCGAGCTGGCGGAGGGACCCGCCAAGGGCGACCCCGAGGTCTCCCTGCCCGAGCACGGCGACCGGGAGGTGGCGTTCGGGCTGCTCGGCTCGGTGGTGTCGGACCTCGCCGGAGACGAGGGCGCGGTGGCCCTCTCCGGGTTGAAGAACCAGCTGCGCCGGGCGCGGCCGGACTTCAGCGAGAAGAAGCTGGGTTACCGCAGCTTCCTCCAGTTCTGCAAGGCGGCCGCCACCAGCGGCGTCGTCGACCTGCGGTGGAGTCCCGAGGCCGACGACTACCTGCTCACCCCCCGGGCCGCCTGAGCTGCTGCCGCCCGGCGGCGTCGTGGCGGGCGCTCCCTTTCGACCTGCGGGCTGACCGCCGCGCCCGGCCCGGCCCGTCGCGCGGGCCGGGCCGGGCCTCGACGGGTCAGGGGACGGTCACGCCGTACGCGGCCAGGATCTCCATGATCGGCTGGTAGTAGGTGGTGCCGCCGCTGGTGCAGTTGCCGCTGCCACCGGAGAGGATGCCGAGGATCGTGCCGGTGCCGGCGGCGTAGAGCGGCCCGCCGCTGTCGCCCGGCTCGGCGCAGATGTTGGTGCGGATCAGGCCGGCGACGCTGCCCTCGGCGTAGTTGACGGTCGCGTTGAGCCCGGTGACCGTGCCGCAGCGCACCCCCGTCGTGGAGCCGCTGCGACAGACCGCCTGCCCGATGTAGGCGTTGCCGGCGCCGTTGATGGTGAGCAGGCCGGGGTACGTGTAGACGGCGCTGGGGTGGGCGACCAGGCTCGTGTAGCGGACCAGCCCGTAGTCGTTGCCGGGGAAGCTGCTGCCCGCCCGGCTGCCGAGGACGGTGGTCTGCGCGCTGTTGGCGTACCAGGTCGTGCCGACGGCGGTGCAGTGGCCGGCGGTGACGAAGTAGTAGGTGGTGCCGCTGCGGACGTTGGCGCCGAGGGAGCACCTGCCGCCGCTGTAGATCGCCTGCCCGCCGGCGATGAGGATGCGCAGCTCGCCCGGTTCGTGCCGGAGCACCGCACCGGCCCGGGCGGCGGTCGCCCGCAGCGCGGCGACGTCCCGGGCGGAGACGGTGTCGTCGACGGTCAGGGTCATCCGGCCGGTGGCGGGGTCGAGCCCCCAGGCGGTGCCGGCGGTGCGGACCTGTGCGAGCGCGGCCGCGGCGCGGCCGGGGTCGTGGTCGGGGGTGGCCCCGCCGGGGCCGGGGGCGGCGTGGGCGGGCGTCGGCAGGCCGAGCAGCAGCGCGGCGAGCAGGAGCAGGGCGGGCGGGAGACGACGCATCGAACCTCCATAGATTCGTTTCTGTCGATTCCCTACAGGATCCACCCCCGGCGTGACACGGACAAGCGGCTCGTCGTGCCGGCGACCCGTCCGCGGTCCGGCTACGGCAACGGCTGGGAGATGCCCCGGGCGTGGTCGGTGAGGGCCGCGCCGACCACGGTCGCCTCCAGCGGCAGCATCTCCAGGCAGCGGCGCACGGCGGCGGCCATCAGGGCGTTCGGCACCCGCATCGACAGCGTGCAGTGCGGCACCCAACGCCCCGGCCGGTAGTGCTCGACCAGCCCGATCCCCGCCTCGGTCAGCCGGTCGTGCACCCGCGCGTGGTGCGCGAGCAGTTCGGCGGTGGGGGTCGGGCCCAGCCACAGCACCCGGCCGACGAACTGCCCGGCGTGCTCGAAGCTCAGCCGCAGCGGCGCGGCCACCACCGTCCCGCGCAACGCCGCCGCGACCCGCTCCGGATCGAAGCGGGTCGCGACGGCGAGTGAGACGTGTGGCCGGTGGCGCTGCTCCAGCAGCGACCGCATGCTCTGCACACCCTCGGACTCCAGCGCGTCCCAGAGCACCCGGATCCGCCGGGTGGCGTCGGTGTCCAGGTAGAGCTCCAGCGCCGCGACCACATGATCATCCTAGGGTCGCGGTGGTCACGGCACGACGACCGCCCGGCCCTCCAGCGTGCCGTCGCGCATCTTCCGGTACGCGACGACCGCCTCGTCCAGAGAAAAGGTGCTGGCCTTCGGCTTCACCAGGCCCCGGGCGCCCAGCTCGAGCACCTCGATGAGTTCCGGCCGGCTGCCCCAGTACGTGGTCTGGATGCTCACCTCGTACGGCACCGAGAAGAAGCCCACCGGCAGGGTGCCGCCGCCGATACCGACGATGGTGAGGTCGCCGACGGTGCGGGCGGCGGCGGCGCCGAGCGCGAGGGTCGCATCGGCGCCGACGAAGTCCAGGACCACGTCGGCACCCCGGCCGCCGGTGGCCTGGCGGATCTCCTGGGCGGTGTCCGCGCCGGAGAGCATGGTGAGGTCGGCACCGCACTCCTCGCCGAGCTTCAGCGCCTCCTCGCGGGTGTCCACCGCGATCACCCGGGCCGCGGTGGTCGCCTTGAGGATCTGCACGCCGACGTGCCCGAGCCCGCCCACGCCGATCACCACGGCGGTGCTGGTCGGGCCCAGCTTCAGCCAGGACCGGCGGATCGCGTGGTACGGGGTGAGCCCGGCGTCGGTCAGCGGCGCCGCCAGCACCGGGTCGAGCCCGTCGGGCAGCGGCACGACGAGCCGGGCGTGCGGCACCAGCATGTACTCGGCCATGCCGCCGTCCAGGCCGAGGCCGCCGCCCCCGCCGGGCACCGGCGCCTCGGCGACGTTCTCGCAGTACGACTCGACGCCCACCCGGCAGCGTTCGCAGCTGCCGCAGCCCCACGGCCCGTAGACGGCCACCGGCTGGCCCACCGTCAGCCCGCTCACCCCGTCGCCGAGCGCGTGCACCCAGCCGGCGTTCTCGTGGCCGAGGATGAACGGCGGGTTCCAGGGCACCGCGCCGGCCTCGAAGTCGTGCATCAGGTGCAGGTCGGAGTGGCAGGCGCCGGCACCGCCGATCTTGACGACCACCTGACCCGGGCCCGGGGTCGGCTCGTCGACCTCGACCAGTTCGGGCTCCGACTTCCAGTTGGGCAATCGCAGCGCGCGCATGACGCCTCCTGTTCTCCCGCTTCCGGTCCGTCTGCCGGCTGCCCGTTCCGCGGGAGCCCAAACGGCCCGCCGCGACGCTCCGTCCGCCCCGTGGCGGTGAGCCGCCGCAGGCGTGGACGTCAGGACAGGGCCGTGGCGTCGGGCCGGGCGGCGTCCGGGGCCGTGGAAGGGGCGTCGGGGGTCCTCGAGGGGGCGTCCGGGGCCATGGAGGGGGCGTCCGGGCTGGTCGAGGGGGCGGCCGGCGCTCCGGCACGGCGGCCCAGGCCCCGGTCGACGGCGACGAAGAGCAGGCCCAGCAGCCAGAACGCGGCGGCGAAGAAGACCGCGCTGACGGCCACCCCGGCGTAGCCCAACTCGCCCGCGTCGATGAACGGGTACGGGTACGTGTCCACCACCAGCCCCCGCAGCAGCGCGAAGCCGAGGTATCCGAGGGGGAACGCCAGCCACCAGGCCGCGTAGCGTGGGCGGAGCCGGCCCCGGCGGTCGAACAGCGCCCAGTCCGCCACGGCCAGCAGGGGCACGACGGTGTGCAGGAACTGGTTGCCCAGCGCCTCGCCGAGCGTACGGTCGGCCTGCGGCATCGCGAACGGGCTGGCCGGGTTGGCCAACACCAGGTGGTAGACCACGCCGGTGATGGTGATGTAGAGCGTGACCGCGCCCTTGAGCGCCGAGGGCGGCTCGGGCCGGTCCTGCCGGGCCAGCCAGGCGGCGTATCCGGCGAAGAGCCCGACGGCGAGGTTGCTCTGGATCGTGAAGTAGGGCAGCAGGCCGGTGAGCGTGGCGAAACCGAGCGCGGTGAGCACGATCCCGGCCAGCACGCTGATCACGATCGCCAGGCGGAAGACCACCGCCACGCGTCGACGCCGCAGACTCATCGGGGCAAGCTATCAGCCGCCTGGAGCCGAGGTCACCGGCCGACGTCGCGCGGGCCACGCCGCCGGAGGAGGGCGTGCCGGCAGGGACGCGCCCCACCCGTCGGCCGCCGGTCAGCCCGCCTCGCTGCCGCTCAACCCGGCGGTTCGGCGGTCCGGTCAGTCCGCCTCGCCGCCGCTCGGTGCGGCGGTGTGGCGTCCCTGCTCCGGCGAGACCTGGACGGGGCCGGGGCGGGCCGGTCGCGCGGCCGTGGCCGACGGCGACGCCGTGGGCGGCGACCCGGCCCGCCGGCTCGGGTCGGCCCCGGGGCGGCCGGTCGGCTCCGCCCCGGGGCGGCCGGTCGGGTCGGTACCGGGTCGGCCGGTCGGCGTGACTGTCGGCCCGCCGGACGGGCTGCCGTGCGGGGCGGGGCTCTTCGGCTCGCCGGCCAGCACCCGCTCGCAGTAGCCGGCCACCTTCCCGTGGCCGCCGGCGGCGCGGATCAGGTCACCGAAGGCGGCCTCGTCCGGGAGACCGCCGTCGCCGGCGTCCGCCCGGTACGCCCGGCACAACTCCCGCACCGCTGCGTCCGGCTCCGGCCGACCGTCCACCCCGCCCGTCGGGGCGGACGGCGGATGGTGGGCCGTCGTGGGGGCGGCGCCCGTGGTGGGGGCTGGCCCGGGCGCGGCGGTGGTGGGTGCCGGACCCCGCAGCGGGTGGGGCAGCGCGCCCCCGGTGGCGGCGAGGGCCACCCCGCCCGTGAGGGCGAGGGCGGCACCGGCCAGCGCGGCGCGTACGCCGAACCCCGTGAGGGCGCGCCGGCGGCGCGGCTCCGGCCGGCCGAGCGGGTTGCCGGCCCGGGCCAGCCGGTAGGCCCGTACGGCTGCCTCCTCGCCGGCCAGTTCGTCGGCGTGGGGCGTGGCGCGGACCGCCGTCAACAGCGACGTGAGGGGGTGCGGGCCGTCCTGCGGGTCGAGGACAGGGCCGTCGAGCAGCCGCTCGACGGTTTCCTGGTCCATCCGGTGTGCGTTCATCTCGTGTCCCTCAGCGCCACGGGCCGTCGGGCCGTCACACGGGTCGGGGTGTGACGTCCGACAAGTGCCGGGCCGGGGGCGGGACGGGACCGACCGGTTCCGCGGGTCCGCCCATGATCACTGGCGTCGGTCGATCGCCTCGCGCAGGTCGTCCGGACGCCGGGTTTCCGCCAGCGGTTGCCGATTCGTCCGGTGCGCGGTGCACTGAATCACATGGGTGTGATCAAGGTGGGCACGTCGTCCTGGGCGGACCAGATGCTGCTGCGCTCGGGCTGGTATCCCCGCGCGGCCAACACCCCGGCCGGTCGGCTCGACTTCTACGCCGGGCGCTTCCCGCTGGTCGAGGTGGACACCTCCTACTACGCGGTGCCCGTGCCCGAGACGACGCGAGGCTGGGTGGACGCCACGCCCGAGGGCTTCACCTTCGACGTGAAGGCGTTCAGCCTCTTCACCGGTCACCCGACACCGGTGGCGGCGCTGCCGCGCGACCTGCGCCCGGCCGGCGGCCCGAGCCGGATCCGCCGCCGGGACCTCCCCGCGGCCGCGTACGACGAGCTGTGGGACCGGTTCCGGGCGGCGCTGGACCCGATCGCGGCGGCCGACCGGCTCGGCGCGGTCCTGCTCCAGTTTCCGCCGTGGCTGGCCCGTGGGGCCGCCGCCGAGCGGCGCATCGCCGAGCTGGCGGAGCGGTGCCAGCCGTGGCGGGTCGCCGTCGAGCTGCGCCACGCGTCCTGGTTCGACGGCACCGCCGCGCTGGACACGCTCGGGTTCCTGCGGGAGCGCGGGCTGTCGTTCGTCTGCGTCGACATGCCGCAGGGGCACGCCTCGTCGGTGCCGCCCATCCTGTTCGCCACGGCGGAGCTGGCGGTCGTCCGGTTCCACGGCCACAGCACCGCCTGGGAGACGGGGGACAAGCAGGAGAAGTTCCGCTACGCGTACGGCGACGAGGAGCTGCGCCGCTGGTCGGAACTCCTGGTCGAGCTGGCCGGGCAGGCGGGGGAGCTGCACGCGCTGTTCAACAACTGTTGCGGCGACCAGGCCCAGCGTGACGCCGCCCGCCTCGCGGAGCTGCTCGGGGTCCGCCCGGCGGGACGCGACCGGGCGGGAGCCGGTTCGCCGTCCTGAGCACGCGCCGGCGCCACCCGGGATCGTCGGCGTGGCGGCCAGGTTTCCCCGCCGGCCGCCCGGGTACCGGCGGGGGCGTGAGCGACGGAAGGGGACGCGGTGATGGGTGAGCAGCGGCAGGAGCACCTCGAAGAGGCGACGCCGGGTGCACCGGGGGACGCGGCGGCGCGCGAGACCCGGGAGGCGCAGGAGGCGCACGGCGGCAGCATGGCGCCCGCTCTGGTGGACGACACCGGTCACCCGGTGGCGGCGGACCCGGCCGAGGTCGCCGGAGAGGACACCGCCGGCGGCTGACCCCGTCGCGCGGGGTCCAATTCCGTGGACCCGGCCGGTGCCCTCCGGCATGATCGCCGGATGGCGACAACCTCCCGTGCGCTCCTGCGCTGGCAGTTCGACCTGACGTGGTCGCTGTTCGAGTACCACCTCGAGCGCCTCGACGCGGCGGACTTCCTCTGGGAACCGGCCGCGCTCTGCTGGACGGTGCGTCGCGACCCCGCCGGCGGCTGGACACCCGACTGGGCCGACACCGAACCCGACCCCGTGCCGGTCCCGACGATCGGCTGGCTGTCCTGGCACATCGGCTGGTGGTGGACGGTGACCATGGACCAGCTCGGGGGACGGCCGGCACGGCAGCGCACCGACGTGCGATGGCCGGGCGCGGGCGAGCCGACGGTCGCCTGGCTGCGGGGCCTGCGCGCCGAGTGGCTGGGGCACCTCGACCGGCTCACCGACGCCGACCTCGACGGCGCCGCGCCGTTCCCGTGGCAGGACGACCCGGGCCACACGGTGGCGCACATGCTCGCCTGGGTCAACGCCGAGCTGATGAAGAACGTGGCCGAGATTGGTCAGCTCCGGCTGCTGCGGGCGGCGGGGCGCGCCTGACCGTGAGGCCTTCCGCCGAGGGCGGTCCCGTCCGCGCAGCGCGGGGTCCAGGTCGGGCGACCACGCCTCGTGCGGCCCCGTGCCGGGGGGCGCCCGTCAGGAACGTCGGCCCCTGGTCCGCAGCGCGTCCTCCGTCCGCTCCTCGACGTCGGCGGCGTCGGGGAAGGACCGTCGGGTCGGCGCCGGGTCGGGCGGCGCGCCGGGGCCCGCCGGCCGCGTGGGTGTCGGTTCGACCGGGCCGAAGCCGTGCCGCCCAGCGGGGCCGGACGGTCCCGCCGGCTCGTCGGCCCGCCGTTCCCCGCGCCGCCCTTCCGGCACGGCGGTCTCCTCGCTGCCCTCGTTCATGGGGTCGTGCTCAGCGACGCCCCACGGCGCCTCCACGTCCATGCCGTCCCTGGTCACCCAGGGCGTGGTCGCCTCCGGTGGGCGTCGGCCCCCGCCGCGTCCCTCTCCTGCCGTCATGGCCACCTCGCTGCTCGGTCCGCCGGTACCGGCCCCGAGTGCCCGTCACCGGGGCGGTCATGCCTCGCCGGCGCCCGGGGCCGCGGTGCCGGCGGGTGGGGACGCGCGCAGCGGCGCCCCGCCGCCGAGGAGTCGGCGGGACGCCGTCCGGCGGCACGTCCGTCAGCAGCGGCCGGACTTCGCCATCCGCTTCTGCCTGGCCCCGCCCATCGCCATGAGCGCGCCCATCCCCTTCGGGGCGTTCCGCATGCCGCCCATGCGCCCGAACATCCCCCGGAACACCTCGCCGGGCTTCTGCTGCTCGCCCATGTACGCGGTCATCACGATGAGCGCCCCGGTCATCGCCGGGATCGCCCACTGGAGCATCCGCATCTGCCGCTGGCACGACGCCACGTTCGACGGCGTGTGCGAGTTCGGTTCGGTGACCCCCTCGACCGCCGGCCCGCCGGCCTTCTCCAGCTTCATGCCGAGCAGTCGGCTGTAGCCGGTCACCGCGAGCGCGCCGACCGTCAACGCCGTCTTCAGCGTGCTGGCCCGCGCCACCCCCGCCTGGGCGGCCACCCGGGGGCTCTCCGTCACCAGTTCCCCGACGGCCCCCGCCAGGTGGGCGCCGATCGCCGCGGCGTTCACCGGGGTCCACCGGGCCCAGCCGGCCGAGGCCATCGGCAACCGCTGGGTCGAGTCGTTCATCTGTGCCGCCGCGCCGTTGACGCCGAACGCTCCCATCAGGGAGCCCCCGAACCAGGCCGCCAGGCCCAGGTCGTGCATCGAGCGCAGTGCGGTGTGCCGTTCGGACATCTGATCCCCTTCCACCGTGTCGGGCGGTGCGGCATACCCGCCGCCCGGCCGGCTAATCCCACCCGTGACCTGCCGATACGCCTCGGCCGCACAGATACCGGACCCGGCTGATGCACCCGCTCGTGCCGCGCGCCGCCAGGGTCAGCGGGCCGGCAGGTCGGCGGCGAAGCGGGCCACCCGGGCCGCCAGCGGGGCGCTCGCGCGTACCCAGGTGAAGTGGTCCATCCGGGCGCCGGCCTGCGCCGGCGTGTAGCGCTCGCGCGCGACGGGCGCCGCGGCCAGCTTCGCGCACAGGTGGTCGACGGTCTCGTGCGGGGTGTACTGGTCGTCGTCGACGCTGACCGCGAGGACGGGGGTCCGCAGCGCCCGCACGGCCGCCTCGGCGTCCACCCCGTCGAGGTGCGGGAAGCGCCCGGTCCGCGCGGTGTACGCCCAGTCCCGGATGACCCCGCGCGCCTGCCGGCCGCCGAAGCCCCAGCCCGGCCAGACGCCGAGCAGCCGGGCGGTCGCCGCGATCCCCTGGGTGTACGGCAGGACGCCGTATCCGCGCAGGCCCGGGTAGCTGCGCCACCACGGTACGCCGACGGCGACCAGCGCCAGCCCGTCGACGTCGTGCTCGCCGTGCAGGGCGAGGTGCAGCAGCGCCGCCTGCCCGCCGAGGGAGTGCCCGAGCAGCAGCGTCCTGCGCCCGTCCCGCCGGGACTTGAGCGCCGCCAGCGCGGCGCCCACGTCGGCGGCCAGTTCCGGGTAGCCGTACCGGCAGGCGCGGCTCGGCTTCGGGGTGCTCTCCCCGGTGCCGCGCAGGTCGGCCACCGCCACGGCCAGGCCGGCGGCGCACAGCGCGGCGGCGAACGGCCGGTAGTAGCGTGCCCGGACGCCCATCGCGGGCGTGATCAGCACCAGCGGGGCATCGGCGACGCCCTCCGGATCCGGATACACCTGTAGCCCGATGCGGGCCCCGTCGACCTCGACGAACTCCTGCCGGTATTCCCCCGTCGCGTTCACCGGCCCAGGCTACGGCCCGTGGCTACCGACGGGTAACCGCGAGGTGGTGGGCGTCACGTCCCGGGCGACGACCGGGGGCCGCCCACCACCACCCTGCGCTACGCCACCGCCGGAGCGGGTCGCCCGACCGTGCTGACCGTGGCGTAGACCGTGCTCAGCTGCTCGGCGCAGCGCTTCCACGAGTACCGGTTGCGGATCCGGTCCAGCGCCGCCGTCGCGTACGCGAAGCGACGGACCTTGTCGGCGAGCAGCCGGCGGACCGCGGTGCCGAGGGCCCGGGGGTCCCGGGGCGGCACGAGGTCGCCGGTCAGGCCGTCGACCACGGTGTCGGCGATCCCGCCGACGTTCGTGCCGACGACCGGTACGCCGCACGCCATGCCCTCCAGCGGGGTGAGCCCGAACGGCTCGTACCAGGGGGCGGCCACCAGCAGGTCCGCCGAGCGGTACCACGGGGCCAGCTCCTCCCGGGGCAGCCCGCCCAGCAGCTTCACCCGGTCGGCGACCCCGCACGACTCGGCGAGCGCGCGGAGCCGACGGGCGAAGCCGTCCGCGGGGAGCAACTCCGCCGGCGGGCCGCCGACCACCACGCACTCGGCGTCCGGCACGGCCGGCAGCGCCCGGATGACGTCCTGGATGCCCTTGCGCTCCACCAGCCGGCCGACGGTGATGATCCGGGGGCGGGCCGGGTCGCGCGGGGCGACGGGCCCGTCGGGACGGAACAGCTCCTGGTCGACCCCGGCGGGGACCATCGTCATCCGGGACCGGGGCACGCCGAGGCGGACCAGCTCGCCGACCTCGTCCTGGCACTGCACGATGATCCGGTCGGCGGCCCGGCCCAGGGCCCGCTCGTAGCCCACCCGGCCCGGTGGGCTGGTGTCCCGGGCGCCCTGCAACCGCCGCTTCACCGAGCCGAGGCTGTGGTACGTCAGCACCACCGGCACCCCGGTGCGCCGGCCGGCGTGCAGGGTGGCCAGCCCGCTCGTCCAGAAGTGGGCGTGCGCCACGTCCGGCGCCCAGTCGCCGTCGCGCCACTGACCGGCCAGCCAGCGTCCGAACTCGCCCAGGTGCGGCAGCAGCTCGTCCCTCGGCACCCGCAGCGCCGGACCGGCGGGCACGTGGCACACCCGGTAGCCGTCCGGGGTGACCACGGAGTCGGGCGGCACGGTGGAGTCCCGGCGGGTGTAGACGCGGACGTCGTGCCCCTCGCCGGCCAGCGCGGCGGCGAGCTCCGCCACGTGCGTGTGCTGACCGCCGGATTCCTCCACCCCTCCGACGGCGAGCGGACTGGCGTGCTCCGAGATCATCGCGATACGCATGTGCTTCCTCCATCGGCCGGCCCGTCGGCGGGGACCCGGTCGAGCCCCGGGGCGTCTCCTCGCCGCCTGGCGGACCCCGCCGCAGAAGTCCCTACCCCCGACCTCCCCTCCTAACCGCCGCCTGCCCGGCTCGTCCTGACGGGCCGTCCGTCGGGTGTGGAGCGGCCGACGGGCGGCGGGGCGAACCGCCCCACCGCCCGTGACCGCCCGGTCGCGGCCGGTCAGGACCGGTCGTCGTGGAGCATGCCCGGCCCGAAGACCTCGTAGGCGATCCGCTCCACCGGCACCCCCCGGCGCAGCAGGCCGCCCCGGACGGTGTTCATGAACGGCAGCGGCCCGCAGAGGTGCACGTGGGCGTCGGGGGAGAGCGGGATCAACGCCGGGTCGACCCGGCCGGCGATGACCTCGGCGGTCACCCCGGCCAGTTCGCCGTCGGTGAGGTCCTCGTACCAGAGGGCGGTGCGCAGGTTGGGCAGCGCGGCGTGCAGGCGCGGCAGTTCGCCGCGGAACGCGTGCGCCGCGCCGGCCCGGTCGGCGTGCACCAGCACCACCGGGCGCTGCGGCTCGGTGGCGGCCAGGTGCTCCAGGGCGGCCATCGCCGGGGTCAGGCCGATGCCCGCGCTGACCAGCAGCAGCGGGCCCTCCCCGGCCACGGCGCTGACCTCGCCGAACGCCGGGCTGAGCCGGAGGACGTCGTCGACGCCCACGCGCTCGTGCAGGAAGGTGGAGACCATGCCGTCGGGGGCGTCGCCGACGCCGCGTACGTGCTTGACGGTGATCCGCCAGTGGTCGGCGCCGGGGCGGCCGGAGAGGCTGTACTGGCGGATCTGCTGACCGCGCCCGCCGTCGAGGTCGACGGCGACCGAGGTGTACTGGCCCGGGACGAAGGAGGGCACCGGGCCGCCGTCGGCCGGGACCAGGGTGAACGACACGACGTCCAGCGCCTCGGTGGCCCGGGCGACGACCCGCCAGTCCCGCCAGACCGGCTCGCCCTCGGCCAGCCCGGCCACGGTGTAGAGGCGGGCCTCCCGGGCGATCAGCTCGCAGGCCAGCAGCCAGTAGACCTCGTCCCAGGCCGCCGCGACCTCGTCGGTGACGGCGTCGCCGAGCACCTCGCCGACGGCGGCGAGCAGGTGCCGGCCGACGATCGTGTACTGGGTGGCGGTGATGCCGAGCGAGGCGTGCTTGTGCGCGATGCGGTCCAGGATCGGCCCCCACGGTGCGTGGCTGCCGCCGGTCAGGTGCTCCGCGTACGCGACCACGGCGGCGGCGAGGGCGGCCTTCTGGGTGCCGGTGGCCTGGTTGCTGCGGTTGAAGATGTTCAGCAGTTCGGGGTGCGCGTCGAACATCCGCTCGTAGAACCGGCCGGTGATCGCCTCGCCGTGCGCCTGCACGGCGGGCAGGGTCGCCGTCACCACTGCTGCTGAGGACTCCGAGAGCACGACTGTCTCCTTCTGGGCTGAACCGCTTCGGGCCCCGACAGCAAAACAGGTATTCGAAATACCTCTTCAGGGCCGAAGGTCCCGGGTCGAGGGTCGTCCGGATCACATCCGGGGCCCGGCCGGCCGTGGTGGGCGGTCGACAGCGCTGGCTAGGGTCGAGGCGTGAAGCTCAACCGGTCCACCGACATGGCGCTGCGCATCGCCATGCTGGCCGCCGCGAACCCGCGACGGATGACCGTGGACGAGCTGTCCGACCAGCTCGGCCTGCCCCGCAACCACGTCGCCAAGGTGGTGCAGCGGTTGCAGCGGCTCGGGGTGCTGGTCACCATCCGGGGCCGTTCCGGCGGGGTGGCCTTCGCCGAGGACGGCGGGAGGACCACGGTCGGGCACGTGGTCCGGGCCTTCGAGGGCGACGACGAGGTGGTGTCCTGCGACGAGCCGGCCTGCTCGCTGCGCGCGGCCTGCCGGCTGCGGGGCGAACTGCGCCGCGCCCGCGACGCCTTCCTCGCCGTGCTGGACGACGTGACCCTCGGCGAGCTCGTCGCCGGGCCGACCGGCCCGGCGCTGCTCGCCCTCGGCCTGCCCCGCCCCCGGCCGGTGCCCGACGCGCCGCCGTCCGGCGGGTCGCCGGGGCGCGACGTGTCGCCGTCCGGGGGGCCGCCGGGGCGCGATGCGTCGCCCTCCGCGACCGTGCCCGGCCCGCCGGAGCCCCACGCACCGCCGTCGCCTGTCGGGCCCGCCGGAGCCCGGCCGGCCGTACCCGGTCCGGTCTGAGGAGTGACGATGCCCGCCAACGAGGTCTCCCACCCGGTCTTCGCCCGGGTGTTCCAGCGGGCGAGCGTGGCGATGGACCGCGCCGGTGCGGCCGCTCACCGGCGGCGCCTCGTCGCCTGCCTCGCGGGCCGGGTGGTCGAGGTCGGCGCCGGCAACGGCCGCACCTTCGCGCACTACCCGGGCACCGTCGGGCGGGTGCTGGCGGTGGAGCCGGAGCCCCGGCTCCGGGCGGCGGCCCGGGAGGCGGCGGCCACGGCTCCCGTACCCGTCGAGGTGGTCGACGGCCTCGCCGAGGCGCTGCCGGCGCCCGACGGCGACGCCGACGCGGTGGTGCTCTCCCTGGTCCTCTGCTCGGTGCCCGACCAGGCCGCCGCGCTGCGCGAGGCCCGCCGGGTGCTGCGGCCCGGTGGGCAGGTGCGCTTCTTCGAGCACGTACGCGCGCAGAGTCCCGGCCTGCGCCGCGTGCAGCGGTTGGCCGACGCGACCGTCTGGCCGCTGCTCTGCGGCGGCTGCCACACGGGCCGCGACACGGTGGCCGCGATCCGGGCCGCGGGCTTCACCGTCACCGAGCTGGACGCGTTCCGCTTCCCCGACAGCCGGCTCCCGGCCCCCGCCGCCCCGCACGTGCTCGGCGTGGCCACCCGCGACTGATCCACCCTCGCCCGTTGCCGTGCCGGTCCGTTCCGGGCCCGGACGTGGCGGAACCCCGCGCCGGGCGGCACGGGGTTCCGGGACGCGGTCGCGGTCAGGAGACCGTGATCGAGCCGTCCCCGGCGCGGACGCAGGCCACGGAACGCGCACCGGTGGTGGCCGCGCCCGTCAGGCACTGCCCGAGCACCTGGTGGCCGGCGGCGTTCGGGTGCCACGACTCCTGGCAGGTCTGGAAGTAGCTCACGCAGGTGTTCGCGATCCGCTGGATGGCGATCTTGTCCTTGCCGGCGAGGCTGGTGACGAAGACGCCGTTGGGCGGGCTGTCCTGCAGCCGGATCGGGGTGGCCAGGGTACCGGCCGGGCTGGACGCCGACTCGCAGAGCCGGGCGCCGTCGAAGGCCCGCTGCACGTTGAGGTAGACCAGGTCCGCGCCGGGGAACTCGGCGGCCAGGGTGTCCCGGGTGGACTTCACCAGGGTGCCCAGCCCCTGCGAGAAGCGGTGCCCCGGCAGCAGGCTGGCCCGGTGGATCGGGCAGCCGGCCGCGTACCGCTCGGCACCCAGCGCGCGGAACTTGTCCCGGGTGTCGTCCCGGCTGTCCTCCTCGTGGAACCCGGGGGCGAGGTCGAACGGCAGCGGGTTGGTGTAGTCCTGGAAGACGATCCGGTGCTGGCCGTCGGCGTCGATCTCGCGCAGCGTGGCGAGGAGCTGGCGTACGGCCGAGGTGGTCTCCGCGGTCGCGGCGCTCCACTGGGCGGCGGTGGCCAGGTCGGCGTCGGAGCAGGGCTTCTGCTCCACCGGCCCGCCCAGGTAGGCCCAGAACTCCCACCAGCCGGTCCAGGCGTCGGCGATGAACCGGTTGGCGCACTTCTCCGCGACGCTGCCGAAGGTGAACGAGCTGTTGTTCGAGCCGAGCCCGAGCAGGACCAGGTCGATGTCGTGGGTCCGGCCGACCGCGCGGAGCTGGTCGAGCTGGGCGGCCACCTGACGGCCGTTGGCCCGGGCCGAGGAGGCGGCGGCGATGTCGTGCGGCTGCCCGCCGGAGCAGGCGAGGTTGAACCGGTCCTGGATGCCCGGCAGGTTGGCCCGGTGCAGTGAGGCGTTCGCCGAGCGGTGGCAGAAGAACGCGTTGTTGTTCGCGGCGGTCCAGCCCGGGAAACCCTGGGCGACCCCGTTGACGTCGGCCACCGGGGTGTACGCCCCGGCGCCCTCGCCGCTGATGAAACTGTCGCCGAGCGCCACCGCGGCGGTGGGCGGGGCCGCCGAGGCCGGGGCGCTCAGCCCGACGGCGGTCGACAGGGTGGCGGTGGCGACGGCGAGCACCGCCGCGAGTGCGGTACGACGGAACCTGGACATGTCGTCCCCTAACTGTCCATCGAAACGTGAAAGATCCTCCGAGGGCGCGATCAGATCACTCCGGCACGACGGGCGTCAATGGCCCGTAACAAGATCTTTCCGAGAGGGACACACTCGCCCCGGCCGCGACCCCGGCGGCGCCGGCGGTCGGAGCGCAGGTCCGGGGCGTCCGTGGTGGCGCCCGCCGCGTGGGGGAAGGCCGGCCACGGCATCGTTGTTGTCCGGGTGGAGCCGCCCGCCGGCCGGTGCCATCGCAAACCGGTCACGGTGGCTCCGATACGCCGGAACCGGACGGAACGCGCTACCCTGCCGCCCGGGCCCGACCCACGGCGAGGCGCGTGCCTCGCTGCGGGGCGCCGTCGTCCTGTCGCATCTCCCGGTTAGGCTCGCTGCGGCGCGCGGGCCGGCCGACGACGTCGGACGCGGCACCACATCGCCGAGACCTGGGAGTACGACCAGTTGACCGCAGAGCCTGAGACCCTGTATGGGGCCGACGACCTCACGCACCTCGAGGGGCTGGACGCCGTCCGCAAGCGGCCCGGCATGTACATCGGCTCCACCGACAGCCGTGGCGTGGGTCACCTCGTCAACGAGATCCTCGACAACTCGACGGACGAGGGCGTCGCCGGCCACGCCACGAAGGTGGAGGTGACGCTGCACGCCGACGGCTCGGTCCAGGTCGACGACGACGGTCGGGGCATCCCCACGGACGTGCACGCGAAGTCCGGCATCTCCGGCGTCGAGCTGGTGCTCACCCGGTTGCACGCGGGCGGCAAGTTCGGCGGCTCCGGCTACAAGACCTCCGGCGGTCTGCACGGCGTGGGCGCCTCGGCGGTCAACGCGCTGTCCCGCCGGTTCGACGTGACCGTACGCCGGGGCGGCAAGGTCCACGCGATGTCGTTCCGGCACGGCGTGCCGGGGATCTTCGACGGTGACGGCCCCGACGCGGCGTTCACCCCGGGCCCCGGCCTCCAGATCGTCGGCGCGATGAAGCGCGGCCAGCGCACCGGCACCTCGATCCGCTGGTGGCACGACGCGCGCTACTTCGAGACCGGGGCCTCGCTCGACGCCGACGCCGTGCGGCTGAAGCTGCGCAACACGGCGTTCCTGGTGCCGGGTGTGAGCTACACGCTGCGCGACCAGACCGGCGAGGAGCCGACCGAGGAGAGCTTCCACTACCCCGATGGCCTGACGGACATGGTGGAGTTCCTCGCCCCGGCCGGCGACCGGCCCGTCTCCGGCATGCTGATGGTCACCGGCGAGGGCACCTACCGGGAGAACGCCGCCGACGCCAACGGGGTCATGCAGTCCAACGTGCAGCGTCGGGCCGAGGTCGAGGTGGCCTTCCGCTGGGGCACGGGCTACGAGCGCACCGTCGAGTGCTTCACCAACACCATCCGCAACGCGCACGGCGGCACCCACCGCAAGGGCTTCGAGCGGGGCCTGGCGCGTACCCTCGCCGACGCCGTCCGCAACACCCGTGGCCTGCTCAAGGCCAAGGAGGACCCGCCGACCCTCGACGACGTCCTGGAGGGCATGACCGCGGTCGTGCACGTCCGGATCCCGGAGCCCCAGTTCACCTCGCAGACCAAGGACGAGCTCTCCACCGCCGGCATCACGAAGGTGATCCAGGGGCTGGTCGAGCAGCACCTGAAGGCGTGGCTGGAGGACCGCCGGACCAAGGCCGAGGCACGTACGGTCCTCCAGAAGATCGTCGACGCGGCGCGCGTACGGCTGACCCAGAAGCAGCAGAAGGACGCCGCCCGGCGCAAGACCGCCCTGGAGGGCGCGTCGATGCCGCCGAAGCTGGTCGACTGCCGCGCGGCGGGCATCGAACGCAGTGAATTGTTCATCGTGGAGGGCGACAGCGCGTTGGGGACGGGGCGACTTGCCCGGTCTGCCGAATACCAGGCACTTCTTCCGATTCGGGGCAAGATCCTCAACGTGCAGAAGGCCAACCTCCAGCAGGTGCTGGACAACGCCGAGTGCGCCGCCATCGTGCAGGTGCTCGGCGCCGGCTCCGGCCGCACGTTCGACCTGTCCGCCATGCGGTACGGCCGGGTGCTGATCATGGCGGACGCCGACGTGGACGGCGCCCACATCCGCACCCTGCTGATCACGCTCTTCGCCCGCTACATGCGACCGCTGATCGAGGCCGGCCGGCTCTACGCGGCGATGCCGCCCCTGCACAAGATCACCACCAGGGGGCGCAACCCGCAGACGATCTACACCTACACCCAGGCGGAGATGGAGGCGACGGTCCGCAAGCTGGAGAAGGCCGGCAAGCAGATCGTCACTCCGATCCCGCGTTTCAAGGGTCTCGGCGAGATGGACGCCGACGAGTTGTGGGAGACGACGATGAACCCGGCCACCCGGGCCGTGCGCCGGATCACCATCGACGACGTCGACGCCGCCGAGCGGATCCTCGAACTGCTGATGGGGGAGAAGGTCGAGCCGCGCCGCAACTGGCTGATCGACTCCGCCGACCGGGTCGACCGCGAGGCGATCGACGCATGAGCACCGCCCGCCGAGAGGGAAGCTGAACGATGGCACGCCGCAAGGACGACCGCGCCAAGGTGGACCTGTCCGCCTTCGACCAGGCCGGCGCGCGGGTCTTCGACAACCCGCTGGTCACCGAGGTCTCCGACTCCTACCTGGAGTACGCCTTCTCGGTGATCCACTCCCGGGCCCTGCCCGACGCCCGCGACGGCCTCAAGCCGGTGCACCGGCGCATCCTCTGGTCCATGTACGAGCAGGGCCACCGCCCCGACCGGGGGCACGTGAAGTCCGCCCGCATCGTCGGGGACTGCTTCGTAGCCGGGACCCTGGTCTCGACGCCCGAGGGCCTGCGGCCGATCGAGGATGTCGACGTCGGTGACCTCGTGTTGGACGGCGACGGGGCTGCCATCCCGGTGGCCGCTGCTTATCGGAATCCGGATTCGGAGCTGGTCCGGGTCACGTGGAGCAACGGCCACACCATGGTCGTGACGCCCGGACAGCGTTTCCGTGTGGTGGATGAGGACCTGGCTGTCCGGTGGGTGGAAGCCCGAGACCTGACTGGGCATCTCACTGTCGCGTACGGGACGCGCCGCGGGGCGGCACCGGCACCCGCATCCGGCGGCGACCCGTACGACTACGTCCGTGGGCTCGTGGTGGCCGAAGGTTTCGCCGTCGACCGGTCTCGCGACGCTGACGGCCGCGTACGGCTGCACATGTGCGACGTCGAACCGCTCGACGTCGCCCACGGATGGGCCATCGAGAACGGGTTGAACGCCTCCCGAGGCAAGCGCGAAGCAAGCGATCCGCGCCATCGCGACCAGCACATCCTCACCTTCGCCAGGCACGAGGGGCTGCTCGAGGCCGGCACGCCACTCAGTCACGCGAAGCGGGTGCCCGACGACGTGCTCGCAGATCGTTCCGCGTGGTCGCCGTTCCTCGCCGGCTTCTTCGACGGTGACGGCTACATCCGCAAGCGTTTCCGCGAACTCGTCTTCGTGAGCACCAGCGAAGTGTTGGTGCGTCAGATCTACTCCATGCTCGCCGACCTAGGGGTGCATGGTCACCACTGGAACAGCGGACGCGACGGCCACCGCCCGCTTCTCGGCCTCTCCGTCACCGGCCGGGATGCTGCTGTGATCGCCGAGTTGCTCCTGCCCTGGGTGCGCATCGGTTACAAGAGCGACGGCCTCCGGCGGGTGGTCGAGCTGGGCTATCGATACGGGGGCAAACAGGGCAACGACCGCCTGCCGTGCCGGCCGGTGATGCAGGAGTTCACCAATGCCCATCAGGGCGGTGGATGGTTCCGCGACGAGGACGGCAACGCCTTCCGGGCGTCCCTGTCAGGCCCTGGGAGCAAGGTGCGGTACGGCAAGGACCGCAACGGTCTGCCCTTGTCGGAGCGGTCGTTTCCGCTTTGGCGCGCGGAGCGGGACGGTTGGGTTCGCAAACTCCGGCGCATCGGTTCGCCCATCGCCGGCCGACTCGAGTCGTTGGCTGGGCGGTCGTTCCTGCAGGTTGTCGCCGTCGAAGCCGTGGCGTCCGCTACCACCTACGACATCCAGGTCGACTCCGACGAGCACGCCTTCGTAGCTGAGGGCTACGTGGTCCACAACTGCATGGGCAAGTACCACCCGCACGGCGACACCGCGATCTACGACGCGATGGTGCGGCTGGCGCAGAGCTTCTCGTTGAACGTTCCCCTCATCGACGGGCATGGAAATTTTGGTAGTCCGGACGATGGACCGGCGGCCTCGAGATACACCGAGGCGCGGATGTCGCGGGAGGCGATGCTGCTCGTCGGCGAGCTGGGCGAGGACACGGTCGACGTCGAGCCGAACTACGACGGCTCGCTGACCCAGCCCACCGTGCTGCCCGCCGCGTTCCCCAACCTGCTGGTCAACGGCGCGTCGGGGATCGCGGTCGGCATGGCGACCAACATGATCCCGCACAACCTCGGCGAGGTCGTCTCCGCCGCCCGCTGGCTGATCAACCACCCGGACGCCACGCTCGACAAGCTCATGGAGTTCGTCCCCGGCCCGGATCTGCCCACCGGTGGGCTGCTGCTCGGGCTCGACGAGGTGCGTCGGGCCTACGAGACCGGGCGCGGCGTCGTGCGGATGCGGGGCAAGGTCGAGATCGGCCCGCTGGAGGGCAGCCGGGGCCGGCAGGCGATCACCGTCGTGGAGCTGCCGTACGGCGTCGGTGCCGAGAAGGTCATCGCGGCCATCACCAACGAGGTCAACAAGACCAAGCGGCTCACCGGCATCGCCGACGTCAAGGACCTCACCGACCGGGAGAGCGGCACCCGCCTGGTCGTCGAGTGCAAGGTCGGCGTCAACCCGCAGGCGCTGCTCGCCGACCTCTACCGGCTCACCCCGCTGGAGCAGTCGTTCGGCGTCAACAACCTGGTGCTGGTCGACGGGCAGCCGCAGACCCTCGGGCTGAAGGCGCTGCTGGAGGTCTTCCTGGCCCACCGCTACGAGGTGGTGACCCGGCGCAGCTCGTACCGCCGTCGCAAGCGCCAGGAGCGGCTGCACCTGGTCGACGGCCTGCTGATCGCCCTGCTCGACATCGACAAGGTGGTCAAACTCATCCGGGCCAGCGAGGACGCCCAAGCCGCCAAGGACGGCCTGATGCAGAAGTTCCGGCTCTCCGAGATCCAGGCCACCTACATCCTGGACACCCCGCTGCGCCGGCTGACCAAGTACGACCGGATCGAGCTGGAGGCCGAGCAGGAGAAGCTCCGCAAGGAGATCGCCGAGCTCTCCACGATCCTCGACGACCCGAAGGTGCTGAAGAAGGTCGTCTCCGACGAGCTGGCGGCGGTGGTGAAGCAGTTCGGCGCGGCGCGTCGCACCACGCTCGTCGACGGGGACCTCAAGGAGGTGCTGGCCGCGTCCGCGCCGGCCGGCCCGCTGGAGGTCGCCGACGACCCCTGCCAGGTGATCCTCTCCGCGACCGGGCTGGTCGCCCGGACGGCGGCGGAGTCGGAGGAGGCGTCCGAGGGCCGCCGGCGGCACGGCCGGACCAAGCACGATGCCGTACGCGCCGTCGTGCACTCCACCGCCCGGGGGAAGGTGCTGCTGGTGACCAGCGCCGGCCGGGCCTTCAAGGTCGACGTGCTGCCGTTGCCGGTCCTGCCCGAGCAGGCGGGGACGGTGTCGCTGCGCGGCGGGATGGCCGCCGCCGAGCTGGTGCCGCTGGAATCGGGGGAGACCGTGGTCGGGCTGGCACCGCTCGGGCCGACGGCCGAGGGCTCCCCGGGCCTCGCCCTGGGCACCCGGCAGGGCGTGGTCAAGGTCTGCGCACCGGAGTGGCCCGTCCGCTCGGACGAGTTCGAGGTGATCGGCCTGCGGGAGGGCGACGAGGTGGTCGGGGCGACCTGGCTCACCGACGGCGCGGAGACGCTCACCTTCGTCACGTCGGAGGCGTCGCTGCTGCGGTTCGCCGCCGGGCTGGTCCGGCCGCAGGGGACCAAGGGCGGCGGCATGTCGGGCATCAACCTGCCCGCCGGTGCCCGGGTGGTGTTCTTCGGGGCGGTCCGCACCGACGATCCGGGTCACGGCGAGCCGATGGTGGTCACCTCCACGGGCGCCACGGTGAAGGTGACGCCGTTCCAGGCGTACCCGGCGAAGGGGCGGGCGACCGGCGGAGTGCGCGCCCACCGCTTCCTCAAGGGTGAGACCGACGTGGCCGTCGCCTGGGTCGGGTCGCGTCCGGTGGCCGCCACCGCCACCGGCGAGCCGGTGGAGCTGCCGGCGGCGGACCCGCGCCGCGACGGCTCCGGCTTCGCCGTGATGCTGGGCCCCACCGTCGTCGGCCACCAGATCGAACGCGACTGACCTGTCAGCAGGAAGGGCCGGCTGCACCGCAGCCGGCCCTTCCTGCTCCCTGCGCCCCACCCAGCCCTGCTCGACGGTCCCGCCCCCGCCGGTTCACCTGCCCCCGTCGATCATGAGGTTGGCTGGTCGGAATCGGGCATATTGCCCCGCTAACTTCATGATCAACGCTGCGAGGGCCGGGGCGGGGGCCGGGTTGGGTCCGGGGTGGGGGTGGTGCCGCGTAGGTGGGTCACCAGGCGCATGCCGTGGTAGACGGCCAGGGCGGCGGCGGTGCCCAGGGCGATGCCGTTGAACGAGAGGTCGCCGGCGGTGAGGGCGTAGTTGGCCGCGCCGACGATCACCGCGACGGCGGCGGTCATCAGGTTCACCGGGTCGTGGAAGTCCACCCGGCTCTCGATCCAGATCCGCGCGCCGAGGATGGTGATCAGGCCGTACAGGGCGGTGGTGGCGCCGCCGAGGACGCCGGCCGGCACGGTGAGGATCAGCGCGCCGAACTTCGGGCTGAGCCCGAGCAGCACCGCCGTCAGGCCGGCCACCCAGTACGCGGCGGTAGAGTAGACCCGGGTCGCCGCCATCACGCCGATGTTCTCCGCGTAGGTGGTGGTGCCGGAGCCGCCGCCGGAGCCGGCGAGCATCGTGGCCAGCCCGTCGCCCATGAACGCCCGGCCCATGTCCCGGTCCAGGTTCCGGCCGGTCATCGCGGCGACCGCCTTGACGTGCCCGGCGTTCTCGGCGATCAGCACCAGGATCACCGGGATGACCAGCACGACCGCCCGTAGGCTGAAGCTCGGCGCGTGGAACTCGGGCAGGCCGACCCAGGCGGCGTCCCGCAGGCCGTCGACGGCCTTCGGATCCAGGTCGCCGAGCACGGCGGCGAGGACCCAGCCGACCACCACCCCCAGCAGGATGGAGAGTCGGGCGAGGAAGCCCCGGAAGGCCACCGTGGCGAGCAGGATGGCGGCCAGGGTGACCACCGCGATCAGCGGCTGCGCCTTCACGCCGGTGCCGCTCCCGTCGCCGTCCCAGGCGACCGGGGCGAGGTTCAGGCCGATCAGCGCGACGATCGCCCCGGTGACCACGGGCGGCATCAGCGCGTCGATCCAGCGCGACCCGGCGAGCTGGACGACCAGCCCGACGGCGGCCAGCGCCACGCCGGCGACGACGATGCCGCCGAGCGCCGGGCCGATGTCGCCGCCGGCCTTGGCCGCCAGCACCGGCGCGATGAAGGCGAAGGACGAGCCGAGGTACGAGGGCAGCCGGTTGCCGGTGATCAGCAGGAACAGCAGCGTGCCGAGCCCGGAGAAGAAGAGCGTGGTGGCGGGCGGGAAGCCGGTGATGAGCGGCACGGTGAAGGTGGCGCCGAACATCGCGACGACGTGCTGCACGCCGACGCCGAGGGTGCGCGGCCAGGAGAGGCGTTCGTCGGGGTGGACCACGTCGCCGGGGCGGATGGACCGGCCGTCGCCGTGGACCGCCCAGGCGGACCAACGGGAGCGCGGCTCGGTGGAGGACTGGGTCATGGAACGCCCTTCGCGTCGTGAAGAGGTGACGGGGGCGCAGGTGAAACCCAGGAGTCGTTTCTAGCAGAGGCCCGGTGCGGCCCGGCCGGTGGCCCGGCAGTGGTTCGGCTGGTGGCCTGGGCGGGGCTGTTCGGGCCCGCGAACCGTTGCCGCCCGTCGGGGCGGGTCAGGCGACGCCGGCGGGGCGGAACTGGACGCTGATGCGGGGCCCGACGGGGCGGGCGGTCTTGGGCACGGCGTGCTCCCAGGTGCGCTGGCAGGAGCCGCCCATCACCACGAGGTCGCCGTGGCCGAGTGGGAAGCGCAGGCTGTCGCCGCCGCCACGGGGCCGCAGCAGCAGTGTGCGCGGCGAGCCGAACGAGACGATGGCGACCATGGTGTCGGTGTGCGCGGAGCGGCCCTGGGTGTCGCCGTGCCAGGCGACGCTGTCCCGGCCGGAGCGGTAGAGGCACATGCCGGCGGTGACGAAGGGCTCGCCGAGCTCGGGGGCGTAGTGCCGGGTGAGGGCGGCGCGCGCCTCGGTGAGCAGCGGGTGCGGCAGCGGGCGGTGCCCGGCGTACCAGCAGAGCAGCCGGGGCACGTCGACCTCGGCGTCGTACATCGTGCGGCGCTCGGCCCGCCAGGGGACGTCCCGCAGCAGGACGTCGAAGACCTGGTCGGAGCCGGTGATCCAGCCGGGAAGATGGTCGACCCAGGCGCCGTGGGTGAGCGGGTGCCGGCGCAGCCGGTCGGCCAGCGGGCTCAGCGACGGTCCGGCGGCGGTGAGGTCGAACATCGACGGCTGGTAGGCGGCCCCGGTCATCCGCCCAGCGTACCTGCCGTGTTGGTACAGGTGTACGGACGCGTCGCCCGCCCGCCCGCCGGCCGCCGGCGAGGGAGGCCGGTCGGGCGGTGCGAACCCCGCCTCAGCGGTTCAGTATCCGGCGCACCCGGCCGCCGATCACCTGCTTGACCCGGGTCTGCAGGCGCTGCCCGCGCAGCGTCTCCGTCTCCTTGCGCAGCTCGACGTTGCGGTCGCGCAGCCACTGGATCCGCTCCAGCAGCGCGTCGGGGGCGGTCGCGGCGGCCGGGCGTACGGCGGGCGGGAAGGCGGTGGAGCGCACCTGCGCGTCGAACCGGGCCGCGCTGTCGCCGTCGGCGAAGGCGTGGCCCAGGTCGTGCCTGGCGAGGAAGGCGAGCATCGTCTCGTAGCGCGACTTGTGGCCGTCGTTGAGCGCCGTGTAGTCCGCCTCCGCGTAGAGCTGGGCGGCGTCGACGTCGACCGGCACGTCCTTCATCACCCGGTGCGGGATCTCGAAGTACCGGGCGAGTTCCAGGGTGCGCGAGTCGTGCGCGAAGAGGTAGCCGGGCGTGCCGGCGATGAGGGCGGTGATGGTGCCGTGGATCCGGGTGCCGAACGCGAAGTCGAACCCGGAGAGGTAGTCCATCCAGGTCCAGGGGTCGACGAACATCCGCACCTTGTCCTCGGTGAACAGCGGGTGCGAGGTGTGGATCGGGATCTTGCTGGTCCTGCCCCGGTCGTCGGGGGCGTCGCCGTAGAGGAGCGTGCCGAGCGTCTTGAGGTCCTGCGGCAGGTAGCGCAGGTTCGGGTACCGCTCGTGGTGCCGGGCGATGATCTCCGCCATCGACGTGACGTACGGGGAGACGGTGAGCGCGAGCCTGTCGTCGGGCGACAGGGACGCCTTCCTCTTCTCCACCCGCAGGCTGTCGCCGTGCAGGAACATCGACGGGCAGCCGATCACGTCGACGGCCGAGAAGCCCAGGGCGCGCAGGTAGTCACGGGTGATCTCGCCACGTACGCCGATGCTGTGCGAGCGGTCGAGTACCGCCCGTACGAAGCGGGTCACGACGTCGTCGATGGGGCGGAGGTACTCCCGGTCGCCGTTGACGTCGGTCTGGACGCCCACCCCGAGCACCACCACCGGGATCTTCAACTGCTCGATGAGCTTCGTCATGGCCTCGACGCGGTGGGCGTAGCTGCGGCGGAAGGCGTTGGCGAGCGGTACGACGTAGACGTCGTACCGCTCGTTGATCATGTCGGCGTCGCGCGGGTCGATCCTGAACTCGGTCGAGGTGATCTCGGCGGTGGCGGTGCGCAGGAGCTTGTGGGCGGCGTGGCTGAAGACGAGGTTGCCGTTGTTGTCGCCGATCCAGTTCCGCTCGTGCGTCTCCTCCGGCGAGTAGACGTCGAACGGGCCCTTCTTCGCCCGCATCAGGATTCGCTTGTGCATTCGCCCGCCTCTCGTCACCTCCGGGTCTGGGAATACTAGCCACCCGTTCGGCCGCAACCCGGATGCCCGCCACCGTCGTCACGGATGGGGACGCAACGGTCACGGAGGGACGGGAGGAACGGGATTCCCCCACGGGACAGAACGGGCACTCGCGGACGGGACGGAACAGAGCCTCAGGCCCGGCGGGTAGGGTGCCCGGCGGGGCGGCGCCGACCGGTGGACCGCCACGGAGCCCCTTCGGGGGCGCCTGAGGACGGGGTCGAGGAGGAGACGTACGTGCTGGTGACCCTGCGGATCGTCGGGATGCCGGCATGAACGACGCCGCGACCGTCGCGCCGGCCGCCCGGCCCGCGTCCCCGGCCAGCCGCCTGCCGTCGCTGACCGGGCTGCGCTGGGTCGCCGCCCTGCTCGTCTTCGGGTTCCACGTCGCGACGATGGGCATCATCGCCGAGCCCGGCCAGAAGGCCGTCGTGGACTGGGCCTTCGCCCTCGGGCTGTCGGGCGTGCAGTTCTTCTTCATCCTCAGCGGCTTCGTGCTGGTCTGGTCGGCCCGACCCACCGACACCCGTCGGGCGTTCTGGCGGCGCCGGGTGGCCAAGATCTGGCCGAGCCACGTGGTGCTGTGGGTGGCGGCCCTGGCGGTCGCGGCCTGGTTCGCCGACCCCGTGGACCGGTTCGTCGCGGTGGAGAACCTGTTCCTCCTCCAGGCGTGGGACCCGCGGCCGGGCCACTTCTACAGCATCAACACGGTCAGCTGGTCGCTGTCCTGCGAGTTCTTCTTCTACCTCTGCCTGCCGTTGGCGCTGCCGCTGATCCGCCGGGCCCGGCCGTGGGCCCTGTGGGCCGTCGTGGTCGCGGTGCCGCTGCTCATCCTGGCGCTCTGGCCGGCCCAGGTGCTGGTGCCCGAGGAGAGCCGCTGGTGGTTCACCCAGATCTTCCCGCCGGTGCGGTCGCTGGAGTTCTGGATGGGCGTCGCCGCCGCCGAGCTGATGCGGCGTGGCCGGTGGCGCGGGCCGGGCCTGCCGCTGGCCAGCCTGCTCTTCGTGGCGACCTGGGTGGTCGCCGCGCAGTGGGTCCGCGCCGAACTGTGGGCGGCGCTGCTTTCGATCGCGTACATCCTGGTCATCGCCGCGGCGGCGGACGCGGACGTGCGCGGGCGGCGCTCGCCGTGGCGGTCCCGGCCGATGATCTGGCTGGGCGAGGTCTCCTTCGCCTTCTATCTGGTGCACGTCCTCGTGATGATCACCGTCCTGCGGCTCACCGGTGACTGGGGCGTCGGCTTCACCGGCTGGTGGGGGCTGGCGGTGGTGCTCGGCTTCCTGCTGGTCAACCTGGCCCTGGCCGGCCTGTTGCACCGTCTCGTCGAGACGCCGATGATGCGGCTGCTCACCCCGCGTAGGCCGGCCCGGGCGCCGCGGGACGGGGACGCCGCCGGGCAGGACCCCGGCGGCCCCGGGGCGGCGCCGGGGGACCGGGGCAACGCCGTGCCGCGCCCCCGGGCCGCCGATCCGCAGGACGACCACCGGACGACGTACGCCGACTCGCGCTGAGCGCCCCCGGCGGCCGGAGAGTCCGGGCGACGAATCCCCACCGTTTCGGTGACGCCGGTCACCACGCCGTCGAACCGGTCATCGGGCGCGGCCCGGTCGATTCCAGCCGGGGTTTCGGCGCCGATGTCCGCCACTTGTCCCGTTGTCGCCCCAAGGTGCGTGCAGAAACGGTCGTCCCATTGAGTCGCGTCAGTGGCGAAGTGCCCGCAAAAATTGTCTCCCGATCAAGGTTTAGGCAGGTGGGACGGGGTTGGCAGGGCGCGGACCGGCCAGTAATGTCGGCGCGTCCGGTGCGGTACCCGATCGCCAGAGGCGACGCCGCGCCGACCCGCCTAATCGTGAACGACGAACCGGGGACCCAGTGCTCGTTGGGGTGAATCCGTGGGCCGTGGGCCCGTGGTAGGGCGTTCTTCCCGCCCGAATCCGTCAGCTAACCCGGTCGGCGGTGTCGGAAGGAGTTCCATCTTCATGCCACACCCGTACACCCCTCGGCTGTGCCGCCGTCTCCACGGCGCCGCGGTGACCGCGCTCGTCCGCCCGCAGGTCATGAGCTGACCCACCGGTCACCGTCCGTCGCCCGGCGTCCCGGGCGCATCCCCTGAGTGGTCCACCACCCGCCCGGACTCCCGTCCGCGCGGCGGTCCGCCCTGCCCTCGGCGCGGACCGACGGCCGCTCACCCCCGAGCCCGTGGAGGAAACCGTGAAGCACCACCTCAAGCGACAGTTGCGTCGCCTCACGTCCGAGCGTCCGTACCAGCTGGCCGCCGCGTCCGCCGCGGCGCTCGTGCTGGCGTCGGGCACGGGCGCGCTGCTGGCCGGAGCCGACGAGGACCCCGCCGTCGCGCAGGCCCCGGTGGCCGCCACCGAGCTGCGGGACGACGCCGCGGCCTCGCGCAGCCAGGCCCGGGTCGCGCCCGCCCCGTCCAGCGCCGCCCCGGCCGCGTCCAGCGCCGCCCCGTCGGCCAGCGCGTCCAGCGCCGCCCCGGACCCGGACCTGACCCGCAAGCCGGCGCCGCCGAAGCCTCCGGCCGCCAAGAGCCTGGACTACGACTACCAGGCCCAGACCACCTTCTACAACTGTGGTCCGGCGGCCGTCCGGCACGCCCTCAGCGCCGCCGGCATCGCGCGCAGCCAGGACGCCCTCGGTGCCCAGCTGGGCACCGACCAGATGGGTACCGACTCGGCCCAGGACACCACCCGCGTGCTGAACGCGACGGTGAAGGGCGACCCGTACCGGACCCGGATGATCCCCGGTGGCGCCGCCACCCCGGCCCAGATGGACCGGCTCCAGGCCGACGTCGTCGCGGCCATCGCCGACGGGCGGGGCGTCGTGGTCAACGTCGCCGGCAGCGCCACGGACACCGACGGCGGCTGGCACTCCTTCCCCGGCGGCCACTACGTCGCGGTGGTCGGCTACCAGGACGAGGGGCGGCTGGTGAAGATCGCCGACTCGGCGAACCCGGCGACCGCGTCGTACTGGATGAGCACCATCGCCCTGGCGAACTGGGCCGCCACCCGCGGCTACTCCGCCTGAGCGACTCCGTCGGGCGTCGGCTCCCCACCCGGGGGGTCGGCGCCCGATGTCGTGTCCGGGTCACGGCCCTCGCCCGCGGCGTCCGACGGGTGGCACACTGCGCCCATGGTCGATGAGTCGGGTGACGGGGCCGGCCGGCGGGTGCTCCTGCTGCTGCACGGCATGGGCGCGACCGGCGACGTGTGGCTGCCCTGGGCGCCGCTGCTGGAGCGTCGGTGGGCGGGGCGGTGGCTGGCGCCGGACCTCGCCGGCCACGGCTGGTCGCCGCCGCTGCCGGAGTACTCCTTCCCGGGGCTGGCCGCGCGGATCGGCGCGGGGCTCGCGGCGGGGGACCGGCTCGTCGTGCTGGGGCACTCCCTCGGCGGGGTGGTCGGGCTGGCGCTGGCCGCCCGGGGCGCCGGACTGCCCGTCGACGCCGTCGTCGGGCTCGGCATCAAGGCCGTCTGGTCGCCGGCGGAGCTGGCCAAGGCGGGTGAGTTGGCGGCCCGGCCGGTGACCTGGTTCGCCAGCCGGGACGAGGCGGCCCGCCGCTACCTGCGGGTGGCCGGCCTGACCGGGCTCTTCGCCCCGGAGCACCCCGTCGTGGAGGCGGGGCTGCGGCAGGTCGACGGCCGCTGGCGGCTGGCGATGGACCCGGCCGCGTTCGGCGTGGGCGCGCCGGAGCTGCCCGCCCTGCTGGCGGCGACCGACGTGCCCGTGCTGCTGGCCCGCGGCGAGCACGACCCCATGGTCACCGACGCCCAGCTCACGGAGCTGGGGGTGCCGGTCGCCGTCCTGCCCGGCCTCGGGCACAACGCCCACGTCGAGGCCCCCGAGGCGGTCCTGGACCTCGTCGAGCCGTACCGCTGACGTGCCCCACGAACGGCCCGGCCCACAGGTCCGCCGTCGCGACCGGTCTGCCTCCCGACCGGGGCGTCAGGTGGCGGGGGAGAGGGTCGCCTCGTCCGGGTCGAGCGGCAGGCCGGTCGCGCCGCCCGTGCGCGGGGCGGGCGTCTTCCAGCCCTCGTCGAGCTGGCGCCGGGCGGCCTCCAGGAACGCCTCGGCGTACGACTCGGCGGGGAAGTCGCCCAGGTAGCGGCTCCGGGTGGCCCACCGCGCCGAGGCCAGCGGATCGGTGTCCAGCAGCGCGGTCAGCACCTCGTCCACGTTCGCCATGTCGCGCCGCAGCACGTAGCCCGACCCGGCGAGCGGGAACTGCTCGGGGAACCGGTCACCGGAGTCCACCATGTCGGTCACCGCGTACGGCTTGCCGGAGTAGAGGTAGTCGGAGATCACCCCGGACACGTCGGAGACCAGCGCGTCCGAGCGGTTCACGCACTCGGTCAGGGTCAGCTCCCGGCTGGCGGCGGCCCCGAAGACGTGCTGCCGGCCGCTGCGGGCCCGGTCCGCGGACAGCAGCTCGGTGAGCCGGCCCAGCTGCCGGGCGGACGCCGGGTTCTGCGAGGTGTACGGGTGGGCCCGCAGGATCACCGTCGCGCCCCGGTCGAGCAGCCGGCGCAGCAGCGTCTCGGCCACCGGCAGGGAGCAGTAGTTCGCGTCCGCGTTGTGCCCCGTCCAGGTCGGCGTGTAGAGCACTGTCGGGTTGGCCCGCCCGTGCGCCGGCTCCGGGCGTACCTCGATCGACTCGACCTGCGGGCGGCCGACGACGACGAACTTCTCCGCCGGGATGTCCACCCCGGCGCGGGCGTACCGGTCGACGGCGGCCTGGCCGGCGACGAAGATCCGGTCGAAGATCGCCGAGACCGGGTTGGCGCTGGGGGCCTTGTCGCTGTCGCCGTGGTGCAGCTGGACGTGGGTCAGCTGGGTGTAGCGGATGCAGTGGCTGTTCTTCGCGCCGTGGTTGACGTAGAACGCCACCCGCAGGCTCGGCACCAGCGCCTCGTCCATGGCCCTGGTGGTGGGGCAGTAGACCACGGGCGCGCTGGTGGCCGCGGCGACCAGGGGCAGGAACTCCGGCTCGCGCACCATCACCAGGAACGGCCGGCCGATCCGCTCCAGGTACGGCAGCCACATGGTGACCTGGTACTCCGAGCCGGGCGGCGCGGAGAAGTGGAGCAGGAACTCGGGCTGGTGCCGGCGCAGCGCGCGGGACACCGCCGAACCGCCGGCCCCCGGCCGGAACTTGCGCCGGGCCAGGTCCAGCCCGACCGCCGCGGCGCCGGCGGCGACCAGGGCGACGGCCGCCAGCGCGACACCGGCCGGCAGGCCCGCGACGGCCGCCAGCGCCAGCAGGGCGAGCAGCCCCGCCAGCGCGTCGCCGAGGCGGGTGGCGACCAGCGGCGTCCACGAGCGCACCGGCAGGTTCGCGGCGCGCACCTCCAGGCCGCCGGCGTCACGGAGCGGGTTGACCAGCAGCACCAGCCCCAGCAGGGCCAGTGCGGTCACGGCCAGCGCGGGATCGAACCCGGCGTCGAGGCGGCGGGCGTAGCCGACCAGGATCGCCGCCGCGACAAGCGTGGTCTCGGCGGCGTTGTCGGCGCCCGGGCGCACCCGCCGCTCCCAGGTGGCCGCCGCGAGGGCGGCCACGGCCAGCCCCAGCCCCCAGCCGGTCGCGCCGGTCAGCGCGACGACGAGGAACGCCAGCACCGCCAGGCCGGTGGCCAGCGCGCGGGCGAGCAGCTTCCGAACCAGGTCACCACGCATGTCGGCTCCGTTTCCCGCCGTGGCCCGAAATCCGCGTCAGCCGGCGTCGGCCGGGCTGGCGTCCCGCTCGACCCGCGCCGGCCCCGGCTGGGCCGGCACCTCGCCGGGCGCGCGACGTACGTCGATGACCTGGCCGGTCAGGTCCGAGATCAGCACGTCCAGCGACGCCTGGGCGACGGTCTCGGCGGCGAGCAGGGTGTGCTCCGGCTCCTCGCCGAACGCCTTGGTGCGCATCGGCGTCGCGGTCCGCTCGGGGTTGACGCAGTTGACGCGTACGCCGAACTCCGCCCACTCGTCGGAGAGCGCCTGGGTGAGGTTGACCAGGGCCGCCTTGGTGGAGGAGTAGAGCGCGTAGTCGGCGCGGCCCCGGGTGTAGGAGCTGGAGGTGTAGAGCAGCAGCTGGCCCTTGGTCTGCTGGAGGTAGGGCAGCGACTGGCGGGCGACGATGACCGGCCCCACGAAGTTGACCTGGAGCACCCGGTCCATGGTCTCCTGGTCCATCTCGGACAGGGGACCCTTCTCCAGGACGCCGGCGGTGACCACCACGTGGTCGATCCGGCCGGTGGCCTCGAAGGCGGTCTTCAGCGCCGCCCCGACGTCCTCGGCGCGCTCGACGTGGGTGCCGGTGCTGGAGCGGCTGAACGGGAAGACCTGCGCGCCGTAGCGGCGGGCCAGCTCGGCGAGGTCGTGGCCGATGCCGTAGCTGCCGCCGAAGATCACGATGGTCCGGCCGGTCAGCTCCTCGGTGTAGCTGCGCTCGTCGGTCACCCGGGGCGCCTGCGCGGCGGCGAGCTGGAACAGCTTGTCCGCCAGGTGCACGTCGACCGGGTGGGTGACCTTGATGTTCTCGTCGGAGCCGTCGATGACCTTGATCGGGGTGCCGGGCAGGTAGCGCAGCACCACCCCGCAGTCGTCGGTCGCGGCGAAGTGCGGGTCGTCCTCGGCGAGCCGGTAGGCCTCGCGGATGGTGCCCGAGCGGAACGCCTGCGGCGTCTGGCCCCGGCGCAGCGAGGAGCGCACGGGGATGTCGGTGATGCAGTCGTCCTCGTCGACCTGGACGATCGTGTCGGCCGACGGGATGGCCACGTCGACCGCCGAGTACGTCCAGAGCGCGTTCACGCACTCCCGCACGATCCGGCCGCTGACCAGGGGCCGCACCGCGTCGTGGAAGAGAATGTTGCAGTCGCCCTCGCCGACGGCGTCGAGCGCGATCCGGGTGGTGGCGTTGCGGGTGTCGCCGCCCTCGATGACCTTGGTGACCTTGCGGAAGCCGGCCTTGTCGACGATCTGCTGCGCGTCGGCGACGTGACCGGTGGCCATCAGCACGACGATCTCGTCGATCTCGGGCGCCGCCTCGAAGACCGCCAGGGTGTGCTCGATGATCGGCTTACCGGCGATCTTCAGCAGCTGCTTCGGGATGCCGAGGCCCAGCCGGGTCCCGGTGCCGCCGGCCAGCACCACCGCCACCGTCCGCGAGGGCCGCCACGGCGCCGGGTCCTCCGGTGCGGCGTCCGGGTCAGTGGTGTGGTCCTGCGTCATTGCCGAAGCCTCACTCTCAGGGTGCGTGAACAGAAGGTTCCGCCCGTGCGGCGACCGGATGAACCTTAACGCGCGGACCGCGCCGCCCCCACGGGGCGACGCGGTCGGCCGGCACCGGGCGGATGCCGTACGTGCGCCGTTGCGCTACTTGCCGCTGAACGCCTCGTACTCCCGGACGACCTCGTCGGTCGGGCCGTCCATGCGCAGGACGCCCGATTCCAGCCAGATCGTCCGCTCGCAGGTGTCCCGGATCGAGGAGAGCTGGTGGCTGACGAGGAACACCGTGCCGGCGCCCTCCCGCAGCTCCCGCACCCGCCGCTCGCTGCGCTTGCGGAAGATCTTGTCGCCGGTGGCGAGGGCCTCGTCGATGAGCAGCACGTCGTGCTTCTTGGCGGCGGCGATGGAGAAGCGCAGCCGGGCCCCCATGCCGGAGGAGTAGGTGCGCATCGGCAGCGAGGCGAAGTCGCCCCGCTGGTTGATGCCGGAGAAGTCGATGATCTCCGGGGTCCGCCGCTGCACCTCCTCGGGCGACATGCCCATGGCCAGGCAGCCCAGCACGACGTTGCGCTCGCCGGAGAGGTCGTTGAGCAGGGCCGCGTTGACCCCGAGCAGCGAGGGCTGCCCCTGCGTGTAGACCGCGCCGCGGTTGACCGGCAGCAGGCCGGCGATGGCGCGCAGCATGGTCGACTTGCCGGAGCCGTTGCTGCCGATCAGCCCGACCGCCTCGCCCCGGTACGCGGTGAAGCTGACCCCCTTGACCGCGTGCACCTCCTGGATGTTCGGCGCCGAGGTGCGGCTCATGATCCGCTTGAGCGCGCCGACCGGGCCGCCGCCCCCACCGGCGCCCTTGTGGATCCGGTAGATGACGTGGGCGTCGTCCACCACCACGGTGGGGATGCGCTCCTGCACCTTGGGCAGCGTCACCGTCACGTCGTTGGACGACTCGAAGTGATCAACCACGGCCGTACTCCTGTTCGCCTCGCCAGAAGTAGATGAAACCTCCGACGCCCATCACGATCGCCCAGCCCAGCGCCGTCACCCAGAGCTGGGGCAGGGAGGAGCTGAGCGTCGGCGTGTTCTCCAGCAGCGAGACCCGGGCCAGCTCGATGTAGACGAGCGCGGGGTTGAGCTCGACCAGCCTGGAGGCCCAGGAGGGCAGCTGCTCCTCGAAGAGCGCCACGCTGTAGAGCACACCGGAGCCGTACATCCAGGCGCGCATGACGAAGGGCATGACCTGCTTGAGGTCCGCCAGCTTCGAGCCCATCCGGGCCATCGCCATGGTCAGCCCGGCGTTGAAGATCGTCTGGAGCAGGATCGCCAGCGGCAGCATCAGCCAGGCCAGGGTGATCGGCTCACCGGTCACCAGCACGATGAGGACGAGCACCACCATCGAGCCGAGCAGCTGCTGGAACTGGGTGATCGTCACGGCCAGCGGCAGGCAGGCCCGGGGGAAGTGCAGGGCCCGGATCAGGCCCAGGTTGCTGGTGATCGACTGCGTGCCGTTCTGCACCGCGGTCTGGGTGAAGTTGAAGATGAACAGGCCGGTGCAGAGGTAGGCGATGAAGTTCGGGGTCCTGTTCTGCTCCAGGACCACGCCGAAGATCAGGTAGTAGACCGCCGCGTTGGTCAGCGGGGTGAGGACCTGCCAGAGCTGCCCCAGCCGGGCGTTGCTGAACGACGCCACCAGCTTGGCGTTGGCGTACGCGGCGATGAAGTGCCGGTAGCGCCAGAGCTGCCCCGCGTATTCGCCCAGGGACGGCCGTTCGCCGGCGAACCGGAGACCGTAGCGCTGGGCGAGCTGGGCCCCGGTGAGCCCGGAATCCGGGTCTGCCACCGTGGTGTTGGCCATGGTTAGGCGCTCCGATCTCTTTCGTGCCAACGGGTTGCGCGCGACGACGGGAGAGCGTGGCCAGTGCGGAGCGCCGCCTCGTCGCCGGGCGAACCGTAGTGGAAAACACGTCGGGACGCAACCGTACCGTCGCTGCGCTACATTGTTGCACGTGAAGACCGATAAGAGGCGGGTGCCGGCCGGTGCGGCGGTGCTCCGTGACGACATCACCACGGCCATCCGCCGCGCGGTCACGCAGGAGCTGGCGGAGGTCGGCTACGGACGGTTGTCGATAGAGGCGGTGGCCCGGCGGGCCGGGGTCAGCAAGACGGCGATCTACCGCCGGTGGCGCTCCAAGCTCGAGCTGGTGCTCGACATGGTCTCCGCGGTCGCCGGCCGCAAGCTGCCGATGGTGGACGCCGGCAGCCTGCACGGCGACGTGGAGCTGCTGCTGCTCGTGGCCGCCGGTGCGCTACGTCACCCGCTGGCCTCGCAGATCATCCCGGACCTGCTCGCCGAGGCGGCGCGCAACCCGCAGATCGCCGAGACCCTCCAGCGGGCGCTCACCGGCTACCAGGACCGGGTCGGCGAGCTCGTCATCGGCCGGGCGGTCGAGCGGGGTGAGCTGCCGGCGGGCGCCGACCGGCGCGGCGCGGCGGATCTGATCGTCGGGCCGGTCTACTGGCGGCTGGCGATTTCGCGGACACCTCTTGACACGCCGGAGATCACGCGCATGGCCGCCGCGATCGTCGCGGCCCTGCGGGTAGCATGTACCGGTCCGTCCCTCGACGAGCCGGCGGTGTGGGACACCCGGTCCCTGACCACTTCTGAACCCCATCGGGCCGGTGCGTGAACGTTGACCTCGTCGGTCTCGGCCTGATTCGCAACGGGCTAGTATCGCACCCCGAACCCCCACCCGAGCACCATCTGACACAGGAGGATGCCCCATGGCTGGGCCGCACCCAGAGTTCATTCCCCCAGCGCGGCCGATCATCGGCGACGCCGAGATCGAAGCGGCTGTCCGGGTGCTCCGCAGCGGCCGGGTGGTGCAGGGTCCCGAGGTCGCGGCCTTCGAGGAGGAGTTCGGCGAGCTGGTCGCCGGGCGGCACTGCGTCGCGGTGAACTCGGGCACCTCCGCCCTGCAGCTCACCCTCATGGCCCTGGGCTTCGGCCCGGGTGACGAGGTCATCGTGCCGTCGTTCTCCTTCGCGGCCAGCGCGAACGCCGTCCGGCTGGTCGGCGCCGAGCCGGTCTTCGTGGACATCGAGCCGGGCAGCTTCTGCCTCGACCCGGAGGCGGTCGCCGCCGCGGTCACCCCGCGCACCGTGGCGATCATGCCGGTCCACCTCTACGGCCACCCCGCCGCCATGGACCGGATCATGGCGATCGCGGAGCGGCACGGCCTGGCCGTCGTCGAGGACGCCGCCCAGGCGCACGGCGCCGCGCTGAACGGCACCCCGGTCGGCGCGTTCGGCACCGCCGGCTGCTTCAGCTTCTACCCGACCAAGAACATGCACGCCCTGGAGGGCGGCATGGTCAGCACCGGCGACGCCGAGCTGGCCCGCACCCTGCGGCTGCTGCGCAACCAGGGCATGGAGCAGCGGTACGCCAACGAGATCGTCGGCGCGAACATGCGGATGACCGACGTCGCCGCGGCCATCGGCCGGGTCCAGCTGGGCCAGCTCGGCGAGTGGACCGAGCAGCGCCGGGCGAACGCCAAGTTCCTCGACTCGAAGATCACCGGCATGGTCACCCCGCCGGTCGCCGACGCCGCCCGGCACGTCTACCACCAGTACACGGTGCGGGTGCAGGGCGACCGGGACGCCGCCCAGCAGCGCCTCACTGAGCTGGGCATCGGCAACGCCGTCTACTACCCGACCCCGATCCACCGGCTCAAGCCCTACCTGACCGAGGACGGCAAGCCCGGTCCCTGGGACCTGCCGGAGACCGAGCGCGCCGCCGCCGAGGTCGTCTCCCTGCCGGTGCACCCCTCGCTGACCGAGGCCGAGCTGGAGCGCATCGCCGAGGGCGCGAACCTGGCCGGGGGTGCCCGGTGAGCGCCGGCCGCAAGCTGCGCGCCGGCCTGATCGGCCTCGGCGCGATGGGCCGCAACCACGCCCGCGTCCTCGCCGGCCTGGACGGCGTCGAGCTGGTCGGCATCGTCGACCCGGCCGGCGACACCACCGGCACGCTGCGGGCGCCGGTCGTGCCCGAGCTCAGCGACCTGCTCGCCCTCGGCGTCGACTACGCGGTGGTGGCCTGCCCGACGGCGCTGCACGAGCAGGTCGGCCTGGAGCTGGCCGCCAACGGCGTCAGCGCCCTGATCGAGAAGCCCCTCGCACAGAGCGTGGACGCGGCGGTGCGGCTCGTGGAGGCCTTCGAGGCCGCCGGCCTGGTGGCCGGGGTCGGGCACATCGAGCGTTACAACCCCGCCCTGCAGAACCTGCGCACCCGCCTGGAGGCGGGCGAGCTGGGCGAGGTCTACCAGGTCGTCACCCGCCGACAGGGCCCCTTCCCGCACCGCATCGCCGACGTCGGCGTGGTGATGGACCTGGCCACCCACGACATCGACCTGACCAGCTGGGTGACCGGCCAGGAATACACCTCGGTGTCGGCCCGGACGGTGTCGCGCAGCGGCCGGCTGCACGAGGACATGGTCGCCGTGGTGGGGCAGCTCGCCGACGGCACCATGGTCAACCACCTGGTCAACTGGCTGAGCCCGCTCAAGGAGCGGTCCACGGTGATCACCGGTGACCGGGGCTGCTTCGTCGCCGACACCCTCACCGCCGACCTCACCTTCTACGCCAACGGCGCCATCGACACCGAGTGGGAGGCGCTGCGCGCGTTCCGCGGCGTCGCCGAGGGCGACATGGTGCGCTACGCGATCCCGAAGCGGGAGCCGCTGCTGGTCGAGCACGAGCGCTTCCGCGACGCGGTCGAGGGCAAGGAGAGCGACATCGTGACCCTGCGCCAGGGCCTGCGTACGGTCGAGGTGGCCGGCGCCGTCCTGCGCTCCGCGACCGACGGCAGCACGATCACCGTGGGGACGGGCACCGCGTCCCCGGCGGGGGACACCGTTCCCACCCGCTGACGATGGGCGACCGCGGTCCGCGTCCGGCGGGCCGCGGTCCGGCACCTCGCACCGCCAGCCCTCCTCCCACCTAAGGACAGCGCATGTCAACGCCCCGCCGAGCGCCGCGGCTCGTCGTACTGGTCGCCAACGGCATCACCGGCGACTCCCGCGTACAGAAGACCGCCATCGCCGCCGCCCGGGACGGGTGGGACGTGGTCCTGGTGGGCCGGAGCAGCCGCAAGAAGGGCGAGCCGGAGCGCTCCGCCATGGGGCCGATCCAGGTCATCCGGGTGCCGGTGCCGCAGACCCTGTCGCGCCGGCCGGCCCGCGAGCACCGGATCCGCCGCACGCTGACGCAGTTCGGCATCCCGGACAAGTCCGCCCTGGCCCGCTACCGCGCCTCGCACCAGGCCTGGCTCCGGACGCAGACGGCGAAGCGCAAGCCTCCGCCGCGCGCCTGGCTGCGGGCGCACGAGGCGGTGCACCAGTTCCGGCTGCGGGCCTGGGGCTGGGAACAGTTCCACAGCACCCAGCCGCTGCCGCCGACCGGCGACTGGCGGACCGACTGGCCGACGCTTGTCGACATCGACCTGGCGTTCGGGCCGGTGCTGGAGGAGTTGGAGCCGGACGTCATCCACGCCAACGACATCAACACCATCCCGACGGCGGCGATGAGCGCCGCGCGGCTGCGGGCGCGCGGGCGCGGCTGCGTCTGGCTCTACGACGCCCACGAGTACGTGCAGGGCGTCGCCTGGCCCAAGCCGCAGCAGGCCAGTGGCGTGCGGGCCGCCGAGCGGGAGTTCATCGGCCGGGCCGACGCGGTGGTCACCGTCTCCGAGCAGATCGCGGAAAAGCTCCAGACCGAGTACGGGCTGCCGAAGACCCCGATGGTGGTGGGCAACTCGCCGGTGCGCGACGGCATCCGCAGCGGCGCCGTGACCGCCTCCGTGCGGGAGCGCGCCGGCGTCGCCGAGGGCGTGCCGCTGATGGTGTACGCGGGCTGGATCGGCAAGGAACGCGGGCTGGACACCGTCATCGCGGCGCTGCCGCAGCTGCCGGAGCACCACCTGGCCCTGGTCAGCGGCCGGATGACCCCGCTGCTGGAGGACCTGCTCGCCCGCGCCGAGGCGACCGGCACGCGGGACCGGGTGCACGTGGTCCCCTACGTCGCGCCGTACGAGGTCGCCGACTACCTCAGCTCCGCCGACCTCGGCCTGATCCCGTTCCAGCGGACCCCGAACTGCGAGCTGTCCCTGCCGACGAAGGTCTCCGAGTACCTGCACGCCGGCCTTCCCCTGGTCACGAGCGACGTGCAGGTGGTCCGGGCGTTCGTCGAGGGGCACGACATCGGGGAGACCTTCACCTCCGGCGACGTGGCGGGCTTCGTGGAGGCGACGCGGCGGGCCACCGCCCGGCGGGCCGAGCTGGCCGCGCACATCAGCGAGCCGATCCTCGACGAGCTGTCCTGGGAGCGGCAGAGCAGCAAGCTGCTCCAGCTCTACCGGGACCTCTCCGGCGTCGCGCCGGCCGGCCCGCGCGAGGTGCCCTGGACGGTGCAGGAGCGTCCGGTCACCGCGCCGTCGACGGGCACGGCCGAGCCGCGGCCCCTGGGCGGCTGGCGCGAGATCGGTGACACGTCGATCCGCCTCGGCCTCGGCCCGGCCAACTACGCCGGTCAGGCCGCCGCCTTCGCCAGGGCCATCTGCCGGGACAACGCCGACGTGTCGGTGCAGGTGGTGATGAACAAGCTGCCCGGCTCGTTCGACTACCCGGCCGACGTCTACCTCGACTCGCTGCGCCAGCCGGAGCTCGACTTCCAGCTGGAGCAGGTCAACCGGGTGCTCAGCCAGTACACCCACGTGCTGGTGGACGCGTTCATGCCGCTGTTCGGCCAGCTCAACGGCGACAACATCGAGGGTGACCTGCCGGCGTTGCGCAAGGCCGGGATCAAGGTCGCGCTGCTGGCGCACGGCAGCGAGATCCGGCATCCGGACCGCCACCAGCAGCGCCACGAGTTCTCCCTGTTCACCGACGCTCCCGACGGGATCGCGGCGAAGCTGCGGAAGAAGGCCGAGCGCAACCGGCGGGTGGCCGAGGAGTCCGGGCTGCCGGCCTTCGTGACCACGCCCGACCTGCTCGAGGACCTGCCCTGGGCGACGTGGGCCCCGCTGGTGGTGGACGTCGACGCCTGGGCGTGCGACCGGCCGGTGATGCAGCGGTCCCGCCCGCTGGTGCTGCACGCCCCCTCCAAGCGGTGGACCAAGGGCACCGACCGGATCCTGCCGGCGATGCAGGCCCTGCACGACCGGGGCGTCATCGAGCTGCGGCTGGCCGAGGGGGTCGCCTGGGCGGAGATGCGCGAGCTGGTCCGCGACTGCGACCTGGTGCTCGACCAGTTCACCACCGGCAGCTTCGGCACCTTCGCCGTGGAGGCGATGGCCGCAGGCAAGCCGGTGGTGGCCTACCTCAGCGAGCAGGTCACCAAGACCGTCGGCGGCGACCTGCCGATCGTCAACGCCACCCCGACCGACCTCACCACGGTCGTCGAGTCCCTGCTCGACGACCGGGAGGCGACCGCCAAGATCGGCCTCGCCTCCGCCGAGTACGCCCGCACCTACCACGACGGCACCTGGACGGCCCGCCAGCTCACCTCGTTCCTCGGCTGAGGCCACGCCGGTCCGACGGCCGCCCGTCCCCCGCAACCGCGGGCGGCGGGCGGCCGTCGGCGTAATGGCCACGTCCGACAGGCGGCGGCCCGGACGATCGCGATCGTCCGGGCCGCCGTCGGTGCTCGCGGTGTGGGCGGTCAGAAGACCGCGCGGACGTACGGGATCTTCGACGCCAGTATGGAGACGGCGAAGGAGATGACCAGCACGGCCGGGTAGGTCAGCCCGATGACCACCAACGACCGTCCGGCCTCCACGTCGGGGATGAGCTGCCGGAAGACCTCGAAGACCAGCAGGTGGATCAGGAACACCCCGAACGAGGCGTCGGAGAGGCGCGTCACCAGGCGGCCCACGGCGGGGCGCCAGGTGACCCGGGACCCGATGCTCACCGAGGCCATGAAGATCAGCAGGGTGGCGGCGGCGACCAGGGTGCCGGTCGCCATCACCGGGAAGGTGGCCTGGAGCAGGCGGTGCTCGGGCGCCACCCCGAACTGCCAGATCGCCTCGGCCAGCAGCAGGCCGGCGCCGAGCAGGGCGAGCGCCGTCCAGAGCCGGTTGAGCACCACCCGGCGCAGGGCCCAGCCGGCGATGAAGAAGCCGACGTACGGCCACCACCGGTTCCAGCTGGTCAGGATGTTCGGCCGGGAGTCGCCCAGCATCAGGGCGATGCCCGGGATCATGTACGCCACCATGGTCCAGCCCAGCGCCACCCCGGCGGTGACCAGCGCGCGGTGCCGCCCGCCGGCGTGCAGGAACGGCGCGATGACGGGCGCGAGCACGTAGAGCCCGGCGATCAGCCAGAGGAAGTACAGCGCGGTGAAGACCTTGCCGTCGATCAGCAGCCGGGTGAGCAGGGTGAGGCTCACCTCCTCGCCCCGCATCGCCATCCGCACCACGACCACGTACACCACGTGCCAGACGATCATGGCGGGGAGGATCCGGGCGAACCGCTTGCGGTAGAACGCGGCCGGGCCGGCCCGGTGCGCCCGCGGATCGAGCACGAACGCCCCGCTGATCATGATGAACGCGGGCACGGTCCAGATCGCGCCGATGTCGATCGCGGTCGCGACCCACCAGCCGAGGTTGCCGCGCAGGTCGTCCTGGCCGACGATGACGCCGAAGACGTGGATCGCCACCACGCCGCAGATCGCCACGACCCGCAGCGCGTCCAGCCCGTACTCGCGGGGTGGTGGTCCGCCGGCCCGGCCCTCCGGGTGCGCGGTGGCGACGGCGCCGTCCGACCGGGGCGGGGTCGGTGACGGTGCGGGGCCGGCCCCGACGGCCGGCGCGACGTTGACAGGGTGGGAGGCGGTCACCGGGCCATGCTAGTGCCCCGGGCGGGGGTGTCCGTCGACGCCGCCGCGGCCGGTGGGTGGACCGCCGTACGACGGCCGTCGACCGCCCCGGCGCACCGGGAGCGTGGCGTCCGGGCGGCCGCCGCTGCCGTACACTCGCCGGGGCCCGACGGGGCCGCACGGACGGAGGAGACACCCATGACCGACGGCGCCGCCGGACCGGCCACCCCCGCCACCCGGGGTCGGGTGGTCATGCTCGTGGACAACGCCGTCGAGGGCGACTCCCGGGTGCAGAAGACCGCCGCCTCGGCCGCCGAGGCCGGCTGGGACGTGGTCCTGCTGGGCCGCTCGGCCACCGGCAAGGTCAAGACCTGGCAGCTCGGCGGGGCCGAGGTCCGGCTGCTGCCGATGACCACCTCGCTCGCCCGGGCGCCGCACGAGTTCCGCCGCCACTGGGTGCGCGGCCCGCTGGCGTACCCGCCCACCGGCATCGCCGCCCGCCGCGAGCAGGAGGTGCGCGCCCGCCGCGCCGACCTGGAGGCGCGGCTCGGCGCGCTGAGTCAGGCCCGGGGGGAGGGGCGCTCCTCCGCCGGGCTGACGCTGAGCCGGCAGCTGCTGCGGGGTGAGCTGCTGGCGACGAAGGTGTCGCGCCGCTGGGTGTCGCTGCGTCGCCGCCAGCTCAGCCGGGCCCAGGAGGCACGCAAGGACCTGGCCACCCCGGTCGACCAGCTCTACGCCAAGTTCTGGCAGACGGTGGCCGGCGACCGCGCCTGGCGCCGGCTCGACCCGGCGCTGTGGGACTTCGAGCTGGCCTACGGGCCGGTGGTCGACAAGCTGCGGCCGGACCTGATCCACGCCAACGACTTCCGCATGCTCGGGGTCGGCGCGCGGGCCAAGCTGCGGGCCGCCGCCAAGGGCCGGCGCGTCGCGCTGGTCTGGGACGCCCACGAGTTCCTGCCCGGCATCCGGCGCTGGAACGACAGCCCCCGGTGGCTGCCGGCCAACACGGCCCACGAGCGGGAGTACGCCCCGTACGCCGACGCGGTGCTCACCGTCTCCGACGGGCTGGCCGACCTGCTGCGCGAGCGGCACCACCTGCCCGAGCAGCCCACCGTCGTGCTGAACACCCCGAGCAGCGCGGACGCGGCGGGCGGCGGCGACGGGGTGCCCGACATCCGCCAGCTCTGCGGGATCGGGCCGGACGTGCCGCTGCTGGTCTACAGCGGTGCCGCCGCGGAACAACGGGGCCTCGGCATCATGATCGAGTCGCTCACCGAGCTGCCCGGCGCGCACGTGGCGCTGGTGGTGCCCCGCCCCGACTCCGCGTACGTGCAGGGGTTGGTGGTGCGGGCGGGTGAGTTGGGGGTGGCTGAGCGGGTGCACGTGTTGTCGTACGTGCCGCATCATCAGGTGGTGCCGTTCTTGTCGGGGGCTTCGGTGGGGGTCATTCCGATTCATCATTGGCCGAATCATGAGATTGCGTTGATCACGAAGTTCTTCGAGTATTCGCATGCGCGGTTGCCGTTGGTGGTCAGTGATGTGCGGACGATGGCGGAGGCGGTGCGGTCGACGGGGCAGGGTGAGGTGTTCCGGGCGGAGGATGTGGGGGACTTCGTGCGGGTGGTGCGTGGGGTGTTGGGGGATCCGGGGCGTTATCGGGAGGCGTACGAGCGTCCGGGGTTGTTGGAGTCGTGGACGTGGGAGGCGCAGGCGCGGGTGCTCGACGGCGTCTACTCCCGGCTGCTGCCAGACCACCCGCCCGCTCCGACGCACCCCCCGGCGGCCGGAGCGGAGGCACCGTGGAGCACGTCGCCATGAGTAGGATCGGGCACCGTGACCGCAGCGCATCCCCCGGCGACAGACCTCTCCACCGACGCCGCCGAGGAGCGCGCGCCGGCTGATCCGCCAAGGGAGCCCCGCCGGCGCCGGCCGGACCTCCTCGCCGTGCTCGTCCTCCTCGCCGGCGCGCTCTGGGTGACCGCCCGGGGTTGGCGCGACGTGCACGGCCGGGTGCTCGGCGCGCAGCCGGCGGACCAGGACTTCAACGAGTGGATGCTGGCCCACGCGGCGCACGCGGTGGCCAACCTGGAGAACCCGTTCTTCACGACGTTGCAGAACGCGCCGGACGGCGTGAACCTGATGACAAACGTGGGCATCCAGTTGCCCGGCATCCTGCTCGCGCCGGTCACCCTGCTCGGCGGCGCTTCGCTGTCCTACCTGGTGCTGATGACCCTCAACCTCGCCGGCACCGGCTTCGCCTGGTACTGGGTGCTCTCCCGGCACGTGGTCGGCAACCGCGCGGCGGCGCTGGTCGGCGCCGCCTGCTGCGCCTTCGCGCCGGCCCTGATCTCGCACAGCAACGGTCACCCGCACATCACCGCGCAGTGGCTGGTCCCGCTCATCGTGTGGCGGGTGGCCCGGCTCACCCGCGGCGGGCGCCCGCTGCGCGACGGGCTCATCCTCGGTGCGCTGGTCTCCGCGCAGTTCTTCGTCAGCGTCGAGATCCTCTTCATCCTCGCCCTGGCCTGCGTGATGGCGCTGCTGGGCCACGTGCTGTTCCGGCCCCGGGCCGCGCTGGCCGCGGCTCCCCGGGCGCTGGCCGTGCTGGGTGTCGCCGGCGCGCTGATCCTGCTGGTGACGGCGTACCCGCTCTGGATGCAGTTCCTCGGCCCGCAGCACCGCAGCGGACACCCCACCGACCCCGACAAGTACGCCCTGCGGCTCGCCTCCTACTTCAGCTACGCGACCGAGTCGCTCGGCGGCGGCCCGCAGGGTGACCGCCGGCTGGCCGCCAACGTGACCGAGGAGGCCAGCTTCTACGGCTGGCCGCTGGTGCTGGTGGCGGTCGCCGCGGTGGCCTGGCTGCGCCGGGAGCACCTGGTCCGGGTGCTGGGGTTCACCGCGGTGCTGGCGGCGCTCTTCTCGCTGGGCAACACGATCAACTGGGCGGTCCGCGGGCCCGGGGTCCCCGGGCCGTTCCGGCTGTTGAACGGCCTGCCGGTGGTCGACGCGATGGTGGTGGCCCGCTTCGCCCTGATCACCACGGCCGCCCTCGGGGTGCTCGTGGCGATCGTGGTGGACCGGTTGCTCTCCGGCCGGGTCCCGGCCCGGGTGGGCGTCGTGCCGGTCCGGCCGCTGGTAGCGGTGGCGCTGGCCGTCGCGCTGGTGCCGCTGCTGCCGACCCCGCTGCCGGCCGTGGGCCGCCCGGAGGTGCCCGACTTCGTCACCGCCGGCGGGTGGCGGGAGCACGTCGCGCCCGGGCGGACGCTCGTGCCGGTGCCGGTGGAGAACATGACCTCGGTGCGCTGGGGCGCCGCCGCGGGTGTCGGCTTCGCCGTGCCGCAGGGCTACTTCCTCGGACCGACCTCGCCCACCGACGACACCGGCCGGTGGGGGGTGGACCCCCGGCCCACCGCGGTCCTGCTGACCCAGGTGGCCACCGGGGAACGCCCGGCGCCGGTCACCATCACCCCCGCGGAACGCGCGCAGGCGGAGCTGGACGTGCGGCACTGGCGGGCGGACGCCGTGGCGCTGCCCCGGCATCCCCGCGCCGAGGCGCTCCGCGCGGTGCTGGACGCGTGCTTCGGTCCGGGTCGCCGCGTCGACGACGTCTGGCTCTGGGACGTCCGCCCGCTGACCCGCTGACCGCCCGAGCGGTTCCTACGCCGAGGGCTGCCGCCCCGGCCCGCCCGCCGTGTCCGGCCCGGCCGCCGTGTCCGACCCGGCCGCCGTGTCGGGGGCGGGCGCCGGGGCGGGTCGGGCGGGTCTGCCCAGCAGCATGGCGAGGCCGACCACCACCGGCAGCCAGATGACCAGGACCAGCCGGTCCGCCTCGGACTCCTTGGGGTGGGCCACCAGCGTGAGCAGTCCGGTCGCCCCGGCCGTGGCGAAGAGCAGCGCGGCCCGGCCGGGCAGTGCCCGGAACAGGGCGGCGAAGCCGACCAGCAGCAGGGCCAGGAACGGCGAGGCGGCCAGCGGCGCGCCCCCGTTCCACCAGGCGTTGAGCTGGGCGGGCCAGAAGTCCCGGTTCAGCTCCACCAGGCGGGGCCACGGGTCGGGCACGTCCGGCCGGGTGAAGTGCACGGTGAACTTGTCCTGGAGCGTCTCCGCCGCGCCGGGGATGTCCAGCGCGGCGCTGAGGCCGAGCCAGACCGCCGTGGCCACGCCGCAGGCGGCGGTGAGCACGACCAGCCCCGGCTCCCAGCCGGCCCGGCGGCGGCGCGCCAGGGTCAGCGCGCCGAGCACCGCCGTCAGCGCGCCCGACAGCAGCAGACCGGTCGCCGGCCGGGTGACGGTCGAGCCGAGCAGCCCGGCCAGCACCGCGCCGCCGAGCAGCAGCCGGCCGCGCGTCGAACCGCCCGGCCGCAGCAGGGGTACGGCGGCGCAGAGCGCGGCCAACGCGAACGCCGTCGCGCCGGCCTCGGCCAGCAGCCGGCTCAGCCAGAACCCGGTGGGCAGGAGGAAGAGCAGCGCGGTGGCCGCGAGCGAGCTGACCAGGCCGCCACCGAGCAGCCGGACCGCCAGGGCCGCCAACACGCCGGCCAGCACGGCGAGCGCGGCCGTGGCCAGCACCATTCCCCGCTCCCCGAAGGCCAGCACGAACGGTGCCACGGTCAGCGAGTAGCCGGGCCGCGTGGTGAAGATCCGCTGGTAGCGCGGGGGCATGCTGGCGGCCCACTGCCGGGTGGCGGCGACGCAGGAGACACCCGGGCGCGGGCTCGGCATGCCCTGGCGGCAGACCAGCCGGGCGGCGAACCGGTCCGCCTCGGCGGACGGCGTGCCGGTCATGGTGACCGCCTGCCGGGCGTACCAGTAGGTGTCCGGGTAGGCGTGCTGCGGCGCGGTCTCCCAGCGGGCCACCCACAGCAGGCTGCCGAGCGCGGCGGCGGCGAGCAGGCCGAGCACCAGCCGGAGGCGGGCCCGGCGGGCGTCCGGCGCGGCCACCGGCGCGCCACCGAGGTTTTGGCTACTCGACATCTCGCCCTACTTCCGGCGGAAGGTATCCGGCTGACAGTTTCCTCGCGCGGAGCGCGCATCGACGCGGTCGGCGCCGGGACGGACAGCGGGGAGGGTACGCTCCGGGGCGCGCGGAGGCGAAGTCGACCCGCGCTTTCCCACATCCATGGTGCGAGGGTGCCGGCCGGCGGTCTCGTACAATCGCTCGGGATCCGGGCCGGGTGACCCGGCCGGACGGCACCGGGCAGAGGCGGAGTAGCAGACGATGGGGCTGAACGGCGGCGCCGGCGCCCGGGGGCGTGTTGTCATGCTTGTCGACAACGGGGTCAACGGTGACTCCCGGGTACAGAAGGCCGCCCGTTCGGCCGCCGACGCCGGCTGGGAGGTCGTCCTGCTCGGCCGCACAGCCGCCGGGCGCGAACAGAGCTGGCACCTCGGCGACGCCGAGGTGCGCCTGTTGCCGATGCCCGAGCCGCTGGCCAAGCGCCGGCACGAGTTCCGCCGTGGCTGGCTGCGCTGGCCGCTGGCGTACCCGCCCACCGGGATCGCCGCGCACCGCAGCCAGGCGATGAAGGCATGGCGGGCGGACCTGACCTTCCGGCGGGCCGCCCTGACGGTGGCCGCGCGCGCCGGTGGCGCCGGCCGCCCGTCACCGCTGCGGTGGCACGCGCTGCGCGCGGAGGAGCTGGTCGCCGGGGCGACCCGCCGCTGGGTCTCGTTCCGCCACTGGCAGCTCACCCGGTCGCGGCGCGGCCGGAAGAAGCTGGACGGGCCGCTGGACCGGGCGTACACCAGGTTCTGGCAGGCCGTGCAGGGCGACGGCGCCTGGCGGCGGCTGGAGCCGGGGCTGTGGGACTACGAGCTGGCCTACGGCCCGACGGTCGACGAACTGCGGCCGGACCTGATCCACGCCAACGACTTCCGCATGCTCGGGGTGGCCGCGCGGGCCAAGCTGCGGGCCGCCGCCAAGGGCCGGCGGGTCGCGGTCGTCTGGGACGCCCACGAGTACCTCCCCGGCGTGCAGGCGTGGCGCGACAACGTCCGGTGGCTGCCGGGCAACATGGCGCACGAGCGGGAGTTCGTGCCGTACGCGGACGCGGCGACGACCGTCTCCGGCGGGCTGGCCGACCTGTTGCAGCAGGAGCACGGCCTGGCCGAACGGCCGGAGGTCGTGCTCAACGCCCCCTCGCTGGCCGAGCTTCCCGGCCCCGGCGACGAGCCCGCGCCCGACATCCGCCAGCTCTGCGGGATCGGGCCGGACGTGCCGCTGCTGGTCTACAGCGGTGTCGCCGCCGCGCGGCGGGGCCTCGACGTCATGGTCGAGGCGCTGCCGCAACTGCCCGGGGCGCACGCCGCCTTCGTGGTCAACAAGCCCGACTCCGCGTACGTGAAGGGGTTGGTGGTGCGGGCGGGTGAGTTGGGGGTGGCTGAGCGGGTGCACGTGTTGTCGTACGTGCCGCATCATCAGGTGGTGCCGTTCTTGTCGGGGGCTTCGGTGGGGGTCATTCCGATTCATCATTGGCCGAATCATGAGATTGCGTTGATCACGAAGTTCTTCGAGTATTCGCATGCGCGGTTGCCGTTGGTGGTCAGTGATGTGCGGACGATGGCGGAGACGGTGCGGTCGACGGGGCAGGGTGAGGTGTTCCGGGCGGAGGATGTGGGGGACTTCGTGCGGGTGGTGCGTGGGGTGTTGGGGGATCCGGGGCGTTACCGGGAGGCGTACGAGCGTCCGGGCTTGTTGGAGTCGTGGACGTGGGAGGCGCAGGCGCGGGTGCTCGACGGCGTCTACTCCCGGCTGCTGCCCGCCGGTCGCGGTGCCGGCGGTGACGACACCACCCCGGGCGCCGAGCCGCCAGCCCTGCGGGTCGGCGCGTGACCACGCCCGACGTGACGGTGGTGACGGCCGTCTACAACACGATGCCGGACCTGACCCGGTGCCTGACCTCCCTGGTGGAGCAGACCATCGGGCTGGACCGGCTGGAGGTCGTCGCGGTCGACGACGGCTCCACCGACGGCAGCGGTGCCGAGCTGGACCGCTTCGCGGCGGCGTACCCGGGCACCGTGAAGGTGCTGCACCAGGCGAACTCTGGTGGCCCCGCCGCCCCCAGCAACCGCGCGCTGGAGCACGCCACCGGCCGCTACGTCCTGTTCATCGGCGCCGACGACCACCTCGGGCCGGAGGCGCTGGCCCGGATGGTCGCCGCGGCCGACGAGTGGGGCTCCGACGTGCTGCTCGGCCGGATGGTCGGGGTCAACGAACGCTACGTCCACCAGGCGATCTTCGAGAGCACCCGGGCCGAGGTGGACCTCTTCGCCTCCGCGCTGCCGTTCGCCCTGTCGAACACCAAGCTGTTCCGGCGCGACCTGATCGAGAAGTACGCGCTGCGCTACCCGGAGGACATGCCGGTCGGCAGCGACCAGCCGTTCACCCTGGAGGCGTGCCTGCGGGCCGGGCGCATCTCGGTGCTCGCCGACTACGACTACTACTACGCGGTCAAGCGGCTCAACGCCGGCAACATCACCTACCGCAGCAACCACCTCGCCCGGCTGCGCGGCGTCGAGCGCGTCGTCGAGGTGGTGGCGGAGCTGATCGAGCCCGGCGAGCGGCGCGACGCGGTGCTGTACCGGCACTTCACCTGGGAGATCGCCAAGCTGCTCCAGGACGACTTCCTGACGCTGGAGCCCGACGTCCAGGAGCAGGTCCGCGCGGGCGTGGCCAACCTGGCCCGCAAGCACCTCACGGACCCCATCCGGGACCGGCTGGGCGTCACCGCCCGGGTGCGCATCGGCGCCGCCTGGCTCGGGTCGCTCGCCGACCTGCGGGCGGTGATCAGGCAGGACGTCGAGGAGGGGCTGCCGCCCACGGTGGTGCAGGACGAGCGCTGGTACGCCCTGTACCCTGGCTTCGGCGACCCCCGTTCCGCCCTGTCCGAGGAGTGGTTCGAGGTCAGTCGCTCCGACCCCAAGTGGCTCGCCCGGCTGGAGGCGGTCTCCGCGACCTGGTCCCCCGACCGGGGCGGGGAGAGGACGCTGACGGTCGTCGCGCGCAGCCCCTGGCCGGAGCTCGCCGAGCTCGCCGACGGCGGGCTCACCTTCAAGGTGGGTTCGGCCGCCGGCACGGTCACCGGCCTGACGGAGGACCCGCTGGGGACCACCGTCCGGGTCACGTTCCGGGCCGTCGACCTGCTCGCCGGCCTCCCGCCGGGAGGCCGGACCCGGACCGTCCGGGTCACCGCCGTGGCGGCCGGGGAGAGCGGTTCCACCCCGCTGCGCGGGCCACGTCCGCCGGTCCGGCAGCGGGTGCTCCACCGACACGGCGGACAGCTGTACGTGTTCACCACGACCACGAACCACAAGGGCCACCTGGTGATCGCCGTCTCGCCGGTGACGCTGCGCCGGGTGGTGGCCCGCCTGCGACGCAGGCTTCCACTAGGAGGAAAGTAGTTCCATGAACATCTGCGTCGTCGCGCTGGGGAAGATCGGCCTGCCGCTCGCCGTGCAGTTCGCCACGAAGGGCCACCGGGTGATCGGTGCCGACGTCTCCGAGCGGGTCGTCGGGCTGGTCAACGACGGGGCGGTGCCCTTCCCGGGCGAGACCGACCTGGACGTCAAGCTCAAGGAGACCGTCGCTGCCGGGCTGCTGAGCGCCACCACCGACACCGCCGCCGCGGTCGCCGAGTCCGAGGCCGTCGTGGTGGTCGTGCCGCTCTTCGTGGACGCCGAGGGCGTGCCGGACTTCGGCTGGATGGACGACGCGACCCGCGCCATCGCCGCCGGCCTCAAGCCGGGCACCCTGGTCAGCTACGAGACCACCCTGCCGGTCGGCACCACCCGCAACCGCTGGGCGCCGATGCTCGAGGAGGGCTCGGGGCTGACCGCGGGCAAGGACTTCCACCTGGTCTTCAGCCCCGAGCGGGTGCTCACCGGGCGGGTCTTCGCCGACCTGCGCCGCTACCCGAAGCTGGTCGGCGGCGTCGACGAGGCGTCGGCGCAGCACGGCGTGCGCTTCTACGAGGCGGTGCTGGACTTCGACGAGCGGCCCGACCTGGAGCAGCCCAACGGCGTCTGGGACCTCGGCTCCGCCGAGGCGTCCGAGCTGGCCAAGCTGGCCGAGACCACCTACCGGGACGTCAACATCGGGCTGGCCAACCAGTTCGCCCGCTTCGCCGACACCGTCGGCGTGGACGTCACCAAGGTCATCGCGGCGTGCAACACCCAGCCGTACAGTCACATCCACCAGCCGGGCATCGCGGTCGGCGGGCACTGCATCCCGATCTACCCCCGGATGTACCTGTGGAACGACCCGGCCGCCACCGTCGTCCGCTCGGCCCGCGAGGCCAACGCGGCCATGCCGGAGTACGCGGTGGACCTGCTCGCCGCCGCGTACGGCGACCTGACCGACGTCGGGGTGCTGGTGCTGGGCGCCGCCTACCGGGGCGGGGTCAAGGAGACCGCCTTCTCCGGTGTCTTCCCGACCGTGGAGGCGCTGCGGCAGCGGGGCGCCCGGCCGTACGTCTCGGACCCGATGTACACCGCCGAGGAACTCACCGCGCACGGCCTGCCGCCGTACGACGGTGAGCCGCTCGGCGCGGCCGTCGTGCAGGCGGACCACGCGGAGTACCGCACCCTCAGCCCGGCCGACCTGCCCGGCGTGACCGTCCTGGTCGACGGCCGCCGGGTCACCGACGCGGCCCGCTGGGCCGGCGTGCGGCGGGTGGTCATCGGCGGCTGATCCGCCGTCGCGTCACGGGGCCCCGGTCGACAACGGCCGGGGCCCCGTCGCGTCGAGCGGGGTGCCGCCGTGGCCCGCTGGTGGGCTGCGCGACACCCCGGCAATACTCGAAGGACATGCCACGTTAAGGTCGCACCTGCCCGGATTCGCCGGTGATCGATAGGGGAGTGTGTCTTTGTTCAGCAAACTGCGCAGGCAGCCGGACGCCGGCCTCATCGGCGCGCTACTGCTGTCGTACGCCGTCATGGTGCTGGCCGGGGCCCTCGGCTGGATGATCCCCTTCGCGGTCGCCGGCCTGGCCGTGGTCGCCGGTGAACTCACCCTGCTGCGCCGCCCGGCCGGCGGGGAACTGCTGGACAAGGCCGGGATCGGGAGCCTGTACCGGCACCTGGCCCGGGACCTGGCGGTCGTCCTGCTGATCGTGACGACGGTCCGCCCCGGCCCGACGGCGCTGGTCCTGGTGCTGCTGCTGCCCGCAGCGCTGCTGGCGCTCGCCCTCGGCACGGGCGTGCTGGCGCGCCTCGGCGAGCGGGGCGCCGCCGCCGTCGCCTTCGTCCGCAACATCGAGGTCGGGCGGTCCTCCGGGGCGCCCCGGCCGCCGGCCTGGGCCGTCGCCGTCGAGGGCGACCGGCTGCCCCTGCTCAACCTGGCGCTGGTGCCGGCGGCCGTGATCGCGGTGCTGGCCGACGACGTGGCGCCGGTGGTGCTCACCGCGGCGGTCACCCTGGTGGCGGGGGCGCTGGTCGCCGCCGTGCTCGCGCTGACCTGGCTGCGCGGGCGCGGCCGGGCCACCTCGGCGCTCCCGGCGGTGCAGAGCTGGCTCGCCCGCGAGCAGCCGGACCTGGCGCTCTACTTCGCCGGCCCCGTCAAGGACGTCTACCAGGCCAACATGTGGCTCGCCCCGGTCGAGGCGACCGGCCGGCGGGCGGTGGTGCTGATGCGCCAGGAGGAGGCGTTCCGGGCGCTCGCCGACACCCGCCTGCCGGTGGTCTGCGTACCCGCCGGCACCGACTTCATGAACCTCGAACTGGGCAGCCTCCGGGCCGCCCTCTACGTGGCGAACGTCGGCGCCAACATCCACCTGCTGCGCGAGCCGGGCGTGAAGCACGTCTTCGTCGGCCACGGCGACAGCGACAAGCAGGCCAGCGTCAACCCCTACAGCAAGGTGTACGACGAGGTCTGGGTGGCCGGTCCGGCGGGGCGGGAACGCTACGCCCTCAGCGGCGTCGGCGTGCTCGACCGCGACATCGTCGAGATCGGCCGGCCGCAGCTGGCCGGCGTGCACACCTTCGGCTCGACAGCCACGGAGCGACCGTTCACCGTGCTCTACGCCCCGACCTGGGAGGGCTGGCTGGAGGAGGAGGTCTACCACACCTCCGTCGTGCTGATGGGCGAGCGGATCGTCGCCGGCCTGCTGGCGACCCCCGGGGTGCGGGTGATCTACAAGCCGCACCCGCTCACCGGCAGCCGGTCGGCGAAGGCCCGGTCGGCCAACGACCGGATCGTCCGTCGGATCCGGGCCGCCGGCGGGCAGAGCGACGCGACCTCGCTGGCCGGCGACGCGCACCTCGTGGTCACCGGCCGGGCGCCAGGGCTGTTCGACTGCTTCAACCAGACCGACCTGCTGGTCAGCGACATCTCCAGCGTCGTCTCGGACTTCATGCAGAGCCAGCGGCCGTACGTCGTGGCGAACCCGGCCGGGCTGCCCGAGGACGAGTTCCGCCGCCGGTACCCCACCGCGCGGGCCGCGTACCTGCTCGGTGCGGACTGCGGGGAGCTGCCGAAGATCGTCGCGGTGACCCGGGCCGGTGACGACCCGATGACCGAGGCGCGTCGGGAGCTGAAGACGTACCTGCTGGGCCCGGACGAGCCGAACGCGATGGACCGGTTCCGGGCGGAGGTCGACCGGCTCTGCGGCTGACGCGTCGACGCGGGGGCGGTGTCCGGTCGTGCCGGTCACCGCCCCCGCGTCGTCCGTTCAGCCCCGCTGCGGCGGGTTCTCCACGTCCCGCGAGACGACCTCGCCGCGCTCGTCGACCCAGCCCTTCGGGCGCGCCGGGTTGCCGGCGACCAGCTGGTACGGCGCCACGTCCCGGGTCACCACGGAGCCGGCCGCGATCATCGCGTACTCGCCGACCTCGATGCCGCAGACGAGGGTGGCGTTGGCGCCGATCGACGCGCCCCTGCGGACCAGGGTCGGGGTGATCGTCCAGTCCGGGTTCTGCGCCCGGGGCCGGAAGTCGTTGGTGAAGACGGCGCACGGGCCGACGAAGACCTCGTCCTCGATGGTGACGCCCTGGTAGACCGAGACGTTGTTCTGGATCTTCACCAGGTCGCCGACCGTGACGCCGGCGTCGACGTACACGTTGCGGCCGATGACGCAGCCGGCGCCGACCTGCGCCGAGGACCGGATGTGGGCGAGGTGCCAGACCTTCGTGCCGTCGCCGACGCGGGCACCCTCCTCGACGTCGGCCGTCGGGTGGACGAAGACGGAGGGGGGCAGGGAACTGTTGTCAGTCATCCTTCAACTCGCATGGCTCGGGGCGCGGCGTCGCGCCGTCGGTGATCCGCGTCGGCGTACGCCGGGCGGGCGTCGATCGCGCGGATCGGTTCTGCCACACCCGCCCCGGGGCGCGCGGGCGAGGCCGGGGGAGCGGACTCGGCGTAGCATAGCGACCCGTCAGGCGAGCAGCGCCGCCACCGCGTCGGCGGCCGGCCGGTCGGCGGGCAGCGCGTCGGCGGCCACGACGGCGGGCACCGGCAGCGGGCCGTACAGGTGCGGGAAGGACGCGCCGTCGCGCGACGGCTCCCAGCGCAGCGCGTCGCCCAGCCGGTCCGGGTCGACGGTCAGCAGGGTCAGCCCGGTGGCGCCCGCGAAGTACCGCCGGGCCGTACCGACCACCTGGTCGGCGCCGGAGAGGTGGATGAACCCGGACTGCCGGTCCAGCGCCGTACCGTCGAGGTGGCCGGCGGCCAGCGCGTCGTCCCACTCGGTGGTGGTGAGCAGCTTGTAGATCACCCGGGCAGCCTACGCGCGGCCGGTCCCGCCGGCGGCCGTCCCGGTTTCCCGGTACCGCCCCGGGTGGCCGCCGCCGACGGGCATGCTCGGGGCAGCGGGTCGCGGAGGGATGGCGATGGAGAGCTACGACGAGGACTGGACCGACAGCCAGCGGGCGCTGTACGACGAGTGCCACCGGGCGGGCGGCGAGTGGGCCGCCGACCCGGACACGCCGACCGAGGACGTGCAGCACGTGATCAACCTCGGCCAGGCCGACGACGACACCCTCCCGGACGCCGAGATCGACTATCCGCCCCTGGTCGACGCGGTCACCCAGGCAACCGGCGAGATCGTCACCAGCGTGCCCGCCAGCCACGACGACCCCGGCTTCCGGGGCTTCGTCGACGGGGTCCGCGACGCCACGGCCGACGAGGTCTTCGGTCTCTGACCTGCCGGTCGACCATCACCGGCGCCCCCGCGCCGGCGCGCCGACGGGGCTGTCGCCGGGTCGGTGCGGGACCGGCCCTCCCGTCGCGGGCGTACTTCTGCCACCATTCGGGGTCGACGGACCGACGAATGGGGGCCCCGGGTGCGCATCCTGCTGGTCGAGGACGACCGCCGGGTGGCCGCCGCGCTCTCCTCCGCCCTCACCCGCCGGGGGTACGAGGTGGAGCACGCCGCCACCGTCGCCGCGGCCCTCTGCGCCGCCCCCTGCGACCTGGTGCTGCTGGACCTGACCCTGCCCGACGGCGACGGCACCGACCTGTGCCGGGAGCTGCGGCGGCGCAGCAGCCAGCTCGGCATCATCGCGGTGACCGCCCGGGGCGAGGAACGGGACCGGGTGCTCGGACTGCGGCTCGGCGCGGACGACTACGTGGTCAAGCCCTTCTCCATGACCGAACTCCAGGCGCGCATCGAGGCGGTGCTGCGCCGCGCGGCGCACGCCGTGCCGGAGCGCAACCTGATCGAGGTGGGGCCCGTACGCGTCGACGTGGCCGCCCGGACGGTCACCGTCGGGGGCCGGCCGGTGGCGTTGACCCGCAAGGAGTTCGACGTCCTGCTCTCCCTGGCCCGGCAGCCCGGCGTGGCGGTGGCCCGGGAACGGATCCTGCTCGACGCCTGGGGCTCGACCTGGGGCGACGGGCACACCGTCGAGGTGCACGTCGGCTCGCTGCGTGGCAAGCTGGGCGACCCCGGCCTGGTGGAGACCGTACGCGGGGTCGGCTACCGCCTGCGCGGCGAGTGAGGGGACGCCGTGCGACGTCGGCTGGTGATCAGCTATCTGCTGTTGATGGTGCTGGTGCTGATCGCGTTGGAGACCCCGCTGGCGGTCACCCTGGCCAACCGGGAGACCGACCGGGTACGCGCCGACCGGCTCGCCGACGCCACCCGGTTCGCCTCGTTGGCCGGCCCGGCGCTGCGCGGCGGCCCCCCCGGCCCGCTCGCCAACGAGCTGCGCAGCTACGACGCCCTGTACGACATCGGCGCGGCGGTGGTCGACCGGGAACGTCGGACGGTGGCGGCCTCCGGGAGCTGGCGGATGGCCCCGGGTTCCCGCGAGGCGTTGGACATGGCGCTCTCCGGCCAACAGGCCAGCGGGCCGGACTCGGTCTGGCCGTGGGTCGACGGGCCGATCGTCGTGGCGGTGCCGATCAACGACGGCGGCGAGGTGCTCGGGGCGGTGGTCATCACCACCCCCGCCGATCCGGTCCGGCGGGCCGTGACCGTCTGGTGGCTGGCGCTGGCCGGAACGGGCCTGCTCGCCGTGCTGGCCTGCGTGCTTACCGCGTTCGGGCTGGCCGGCTGGGTGCTGCGCCCGGTCACCGAGCTGGACGCGGTCACCCATGAGATCGCCGAGGGGGACCGTGGCGCACGGGTGCAGCACCGGCTCGGCCCGCCGGAGCTGCGTCGCCTGGCGACCAGCTTCAACCACATGGCCGACGTCGTCTCCGACGTGATGGACCGGCAGCGGGCCTTCGTCGCCCACGCCAGCCACCAGCTGCGCAACCCGCTGACCGCGCTGCGGCTGCGCGTGGAGGAGCTGGGCCCGAGCCTGACCGACGCGGACGGGCGTGCCGAGCACCAACTGGCCCTGGAGGAGACCGACCGGCTGGCCCTCGTGCTGGACGCGCTGCTGACCCTGGCCCGCGCCGAGCGGCGGGAGAACCAGCGGGTCACCGTCGACGCGGCGGCCGTCGCCGCGTCCCGGGTGGCCGCCTGGGAACCGCTCGCCCGGCACCACCGCATCACCCTCCGGCTGGTGGCCGGGGACGCCCCGGCGTACGCGCGGACCGTGCCGACCGCCATCGACCAGGCCCTGGACGCGCTGATCGACAACGCGGTCAAGTTCAGCGACGCCGGTGGCGAGGTGACGGTGACGGTCCGGCACGACGGCGACGGCACCGCGCTGGAGGTCCGGGATACCGGGCCGGGCATGACGGCGAGCCAGCTCGGGCAGGCGACCGAGCGGTTCTGGCGGGCCCCCGAGGTGCAGAACATCGACGGGGCCGGGCTGGGCCTCACCATCGTCGCCGTGCTTGTCGACGCCTCGGACGGGCGGCTCACCATGCGCGGGGGCGAGCCGCGCGGCCTGATTGCCGGCCTCTGGTTCCCCGCCCCCGCCCCCGCTGGCCCCGCCGCACTCGCCTCCGCCGACGCCACCCCCGCCCTCGCCGACGCCGCCGCTGGCCCCGCTGACGTGCCGTAGGGCGGGCCTGGCGGCGGGCGCGGGGATGCCGTGCCGCGGGTCAGGGCTTGGCGGCGCGGTACCAGTCGGCGGCGCCGGGGTGCAGCGGCAGGGGAGCGGTGGCGATGGCCGAGCGGGGGCTCATCCGCCCGGCGGCCGGATGCGCGGCGGCCAACTCCTGGCGGCGTTCCATCAGCAGCCGGGTCACCTCCCGGATCAGCGGCGTCGGCAGGTCGGCCCGGACGATCAGGAAGTTCGGGTTGGCCACCGTGGTCACCGGGTCGGTGCCGTACACCGAGCGGGGGATGTCCCGGGAGACGTAGACCTCCGGGTTGCTCTCGCACAGCGGCCCGGTCCACTCGCCGAGGTCGACGATCCGGGTCGCGCTGTCGTCCGTGAGCTGCTCCAGCGCCCTGACCGGCAGCCCGCCGGAGAAGAAGAACGCGTCGATCGTGCCGGCCCGCAACGCCGCGACCGAGTCGTCGAGGCCGAGGTGCTCCTGGCGTACCCGGTCACCACCGAGGCGCGCCACCTCCAGCAGCCGGACGGCGGTGATCTCGGTGCCGGAGCCGGGCGCGCCCACGGACACCCGCCGCCCGCGCAGGTCGCTCAGGGTGCGGACGGGACCGCCGGCGGTGGTGACCAGGTGCAGCAGGTCGTCGTAGACCCGGGCGACCGCGACCACGGACGGGTGCGTCGCCGGCGCCGCCGGCAGCACGTCGGCCTGGGTGAAACCCAGCTCGGCCTCGCCGGAGCCGACCAGCCGGACGTTCTCCGCCGAGGCGGCGGTCACCACCACGCTGGCCCGGACGTCCGGCAGTTCCCGGTTGAGCACGGCGGCCAGGGACTGCCCGAAGGCGTGGTAGACCGCCGTCGGGCTGCCGGTCGCGATCCGGATCCGTACCGGTGGCTCGGGAGCGTCCTGGCAGCCGGCGACGCCGGGCAACGCCACCACCAGCAGCAGCGCCAGCAGCGCCGGCGGGCGGACACGGCGCGGGCGGACACGGCGGAACCCGGTGCGACTCACGCGCTGCACTCTGCGCCGTGCGGGCCGTCGCCGCAACCCGCCGCCCACCGACCGGGCTAGGAACCCGGCGGCGTGTCGGTGACGATTGTCAGCTCGCTGCGGTACGCGACCGGTCCGCAGCGCCGCCGAACGTGCTCATCCGGCCATCACGACCGCTCGCGCAGGTGGGCGGGATCCAGCGCGGTGCTGTGCAGGATCCGCTGGCGGTCCGGGCCGTCGGCGACACAGACCAGGTAACAGCCGGTGCCGGGGCGCAGCAGCGCCGGAACGTCCAGCAGGGCGGCCCCGCGCACCAGGATGGCGGCCAGTTCCCGGTCGGTGATCCGGACGCCGAGGATGTGCCGGCGGACGTGCCGCCCACCGGCGAGCAGGGCGGCCCGCCAGGCGGCCGCCGCCAGCCGGGGCCGCCACGCCCGCCGTACGGTCGACGCGCCCGGGACCGGCCCGCCCAGCAGCTCGCGCCGGCCCTGCCGCCAACCGGCCTCCAGCGTCCTCGCATACGCCGGCCGGTGTTGGTGCGGCACGGAGAGCCGGTGCAGCTCGAAGCGGCGGCGCAGGCCGCCCACGGTCACCTCGTGCTCGATGGGGACGTCCAGCCGGTGGAGGAGCTGACGCATGCGGTGCGCCGCCTCCTCCCGGTTGAACTCCACCGACGGGGGGCGGTGCTCCGCCGCCGGCCGGCGGGTGCCGACGACGGCCGGCGGGGGCGTGCAGCGCAGCAGGCAGGCGGCCTCGAACGCGTCGGCCAGGGTGGACCAGTCCAACGGCGGCGGCGTCGCGGGCAGGCGCGGCCGATCGAGCAGGATCTGTTCGGGAGCCAACGTGGGCACTCCTTGTCGGCGTCGGGGGTCCCTCTACCGTGGTCGCTCGACGCCGCCGGGGAAACCGATCGGCCCCAGCCTTGAGGAAATCTTGCGGCTGTCCTACAGCTCCGTGACGATCACGTCGACCTGGCGTGGCCGACCGGGCGGGGCGGGCTGCTCCAGCACCGGATACTTCAGGTCGCGCAGCGCGGTCAGCAGCCCGCCGACGGTACGCGGCCGGGCGCCCGCGGTCAGCAGGTCGCGGACCAGCCGGCCCTTGGTCGCCTTGTTGAAGTGGCTCACCACCGACCGGACGGGCACGCCGTCGACCTCCCGCTCGTGCAGCACCCGGACGGTCACCGTGCGGTCGGCCACCTCGCCGCGCGGCGCCCAGGTGGCCGCGTACGCGCCGGAGCGCAGGTCGAGCACCGGCCCGTCGCCGACCGCCGCGGCCATCGCCGGCGCGAGCGCCCGCCGCCAGTACGCCGACAGCGCGCCGAGCCCCGGCAGTCGCGCCCCGATCGGGCACCGGTAGGGCGGGATCCGGTCGGTGAGGCGTACCGCGCCCCAGAGCCCCGAGCTGATCAGCACCGACCGGCGGGCGGCCCGCTGCGCGGGCGCCGGCAGCGAGGCGAGATCGAGCGCCTCGTAGAGCACCCCGGTGTAGACGCGGCCGGCGGGCGCGGTGGCCGCCGCCCGCAGCCGGGCGTTGCGGCGCAGCTCGCCGCGCTGGCCCTCGCTGATCCCCAGCGCCGCCAGGGCCGCCCCCTCGTCGCCGTCGGCGCTGAGCGCGACAAGCGCCGTCAGCACCTCCTCCCGGGCACCGGTCAGCTCCGGCAGGGAGAGCCCGGCGAGGTCCAGCCGCCGGCCGGTGCCGGCGTCGGCCTTCCCCTCGGAGGGCGGCAGCAGGATGAGCATCGGTGACTCCTCGGCTCGGCGCGGCGTCCGCGCGCCGGTCCGGCCAGCGTACGGGCCGGCCCTACCGCCACGGCCGCACCGGCGTCTGGGGGTGGTACACGCGATACCCGCCCACGTCGGCGATGAGCGCGGCGTCGGCCCGGTCGCCCAGCAGCCGGCGCAGCCGCCGCTCCGCCGCCGAGCCGGCCGCCAGCACGTACCCGGGCCGGTCGGCCCGCCCCACCTGCCGCCAGTACGCCGGATAGCGGTTCTGCCCGGGGGTGAGGTCGCCGTCGAGCACCGCGCACACCACCGCCTCGGCCGTGTTGAAGATCAGCCGGTTGCAGGTCCAGTAGTCCCCGTACACCTCGCGGGGCCCGCCCGCGCGGAGCGTGTCGGCCAGCTCGCGGGCCTGCCGCTCCTCGGTCCGGGACGCCGCGGTGCCGGTGACCGCGAACAGCACGGTGACCACCAGCGTGGTCGCGGCCAGCGCGGCGAGCACGGCGGTGGCCAGCGCGCCGGCCAGGCGGCCGAACGCGCCGACCGTGCCCCGCCAGCAGGCGACCGCCGCCACCCAGAGCGGCCAGAGCACCGCCGGCAGGGAGAGCTGGAGCACCGACAGGTAGCGGGCGTTGTCCAGCGGGCTGGTGGCCGCGAGCGGGCTGCGCACGTACGACAGCAGGGTCAGCGCCGCGCCGACGACCAGCGCGAGATGCACCACCGGGCCGACCCGCTCTCCGCGCGGGGCGCCCGCGGCCCGGCGGTACGCGAGGACGGCGAGCGCGGCGGCGACCGCCAGCAGCACGGGGTAGAGCAGCCCGAACCAGCCCTGCCAGCGGGCGCAGCCGTCCACCGGGCAGAGGCCGGCGGCGAGCGGCACACCCTCCAGCAGCCCGCCGTCGAGGCGCCGCGACCACGGCGGCGTCGGCCCGGCCTTGGTGCTGATCTCGCGGAACACCGACAGCGAGTCCTCGCCGGGCGGGGCGAGCAGGTTGTCCCGGATCATCGGCGCGATCCCGACGGCGAACCCGGCCAGCAGCAGCGCCCCGGCCCAACCGAGCAGCTCCCGGCGGGCCACCCACGCCAGCACCAGCGCGGCCACCGCCAGGTAGGGCAGGATCAGCCAGTCCGACCAGACGGACACCCCGGCGAGCAGGCCGAAGAGCCCGACGGCCAGCCGGCGGTGGCGCACCGTTCCCCGGGCGAGTCCCACCGCGATCAGCAGCATCAGCAGCACCGCGACCTTGACCTCCGGGCGGCCGCCGACCGCGGTCAGCTGGTCCCGGACGACCCGTTCCCCGCCCAGTGCCAGCAGGCCGACGATCCCGGTGGCGAACCAGGGCGAGCCGATCCGCCGGGTCAGCCGGTGGATCAGCCAGAGGAAGAGGGCGTAGAGCAGCAGCAGCGGCAGGCGCAGCAGCGGCCAGCCCGGCCCGGCCACCGCGATCAGCGGCGCGGCCAGGTACGACTCCAGCACCCCCATGTAGCGCTGCCCGTAGAGGAAGACCGGCAGCTCGCGGCCCTGCGCGATGTGCAGCGCGGCCAGCCCGAACGTCGCCTCGTCGCTGTTGGAGACGGGCACCGTGTGCAGGGTCAGGACCAGCCGGTAGCCGACCCCGGCGAGCCCGAACAGCAGCGCCACGAGCGCCGGCCGGTCGGGCTGCGGACGCCACCGCCCACGCTTGCGCACTGGTTGCGACACGACCAACGCCCCCGTCGTCGTCCCGACCGGAGTGTTTCACGCCGTCGGGGCCGGCCGGGGCGGATCGGCGCAGCGCGGACGATCCGCCGGACCACGGCGGGCATGGCGTCGGGCCTCCCGGCGGCCGGGGAGGGCGTCGGGCCCTCCCGGCGGCCGGGGGAAGATCGCCTCGCGTGGCCGAGGTGGCCAGGTTGTGGCAGGGTTGCTGGCGTGCCACCCACTGCCGCCGGCCAGTTGGCCGTACCGAACCTGCACCGGGCCGCGCGGATCGAGGACGCCGTGCACTCGCTGGTCGAGCGCCGGCTGCGGCGCACCGGCTGGCGGACGAACGTCATCGCGTACACCGGCTACGGCGCGCCCGGCTGGGTGCGGGTGATGTGCCGGGTGCTGCTCAGCCGGCCGGACACCCGCCAGCGCGGCCGGCTGGAGAAGGTGCGCGGGTGGCGCAGCTTCACCACGCTGCCGGCCAAGCACGTCACGGTCACCATCGAGGCCGGCGGGGAACGGCACGAGGCGCGGGCCGACCGCAGCGGGTTCGTCGACGCCGTGGTCGAGGCGGACCTGCCTCCCGGCTGGGGCTCGGTGCGGATCAGCCTGCCGGACGCCGAGCCGGTCGAGGCGCCGGTGCGCATCCTCGATCCGGAGGTGCGCTTCGGCATCCTCTCCGACATCGACGACACGGTCATGGTCACCGCGCTGCCCCGGCCGCTGCTCGCCGCCTGGAACACGTTCGTCCTCGACGAGCACGCCCGCAACGCCGTGCCCGGCATGGCGGTGCTCTACGAGCGGTTGGTCACCGCGCACCCGGGCGCCCCGGTCTTCTACCTCTCCACGGGCGCCTGGAACGTGGCGCCGACGCTTACCCGGTTCCTGTCCCGGCACCTCTACCCGGCCGGGCCGCTGCTGCTGACCGACTGGGGGCCGACCGCCGACCGCTGGTTCCGCAGCGGGCGGGAGCATAAGCGGGTCACCCTGGCGCGGCTGGCCAAGGAGTTCCCGGACGTGAAGTGGCTGCTGGTCGGCGACGACGGGCAGCACGACCCGGAGATCTACCGCGAGTTCGCCGCCGCCCACCCGGAGAACGTGGCCGGCGTGGGCATCCGCCGGCTCTCGCCCACGCAGGCGGTGCTGGCCGGTAGCCTGCCCACCCCGGCCGGCGAGTCGTCGGCGGGGCCGGTGGGGCAGAAGTGGCTCTCCGCGCCCGACGGCGCGGGCCTGTGGAAGCTGCTGCGCGACGCCGGCCTCGTCTGACGCCGCCGCTGCCGGCAGGCGGTGGCTGCGGCTGCGGGCTGCGGCTGCGGGCAAGCGGGTGGCGGGGAGCCTGCTTCGCTCGGAGCGCCCTGCTTCGCCCGGAGCGGCGCGCCCTCGGGGGAGCGTTCCTTGGCAGCCGTCACAGCGACTCGCGTTACGCAGAGTGGTCGAATCCTCCTTCCGGCTACTTCCGCTCCGCTCGCTTTGCTCTGTAGCCATATCGGCACCAGGCACGCTGCGTTAGTGGCGCGTATATGGCTGCAGAGCAAAGCGAGCGCGGAGGCATTGAGGTTCCCCCGGCGGAATGAGCGAAGTGCCCTGTAGCGCCCGTTTCTGGTGTCGGGTTGGGAGTCCTGACCTTTCCGCAGGGCAAGTGCCGATTACGCGGGGTGAGAATTGGGGCTCTTCGGCTGGATGGTCACGCACCGTGGTCGGCGCGTCATCGGGTTCTCTTGTCCGGCCCCGGGGCGAGGTTCGCGGGGCGAAAAATTGTGAAGGATACTTGCGCAACCAGCCGGCAACATTGAACATCTTTTCGTGCGTAGAGATTATGGTCGATACCTGTCCGGGCTTGCGCTGGTGGCGGCGCTGGCGCTCGGCGCGGCCCTCCCCACGGCCGCCCCCACCGCCCCGCCCGCCGAGCCGGGGGCCGCGTCGGATACCGCGCCGGACACCGTGCCCGTCGCCGCCCAGGCGGCCTGCGTGACCGACCCGGCCACCCCGAAGCGGCAGCTGCGCGGCATGTGGATCGCCAGCGTGGCCAACATCGACTGGCCCAGTCGCACCGGGCTCACCCCCGCCGCCCAGCAGGCGGAGTACCGGGGCTGGCTCGACCTGGCCAAGCAGCGTCGGATGAACGCCGTCGTCGTGCAGATCCGCCCGGCCGCCGACGCGTTCTGGCCGTCGACGTACGAGCCGTGGTCGCAGTGGCTGACCGGCACCCAGGGCGGCAACCCCGGCTACGACCCGCTGGCCTTCATGGTGGCCGAGGCGCACGCCCGCAACCTGGAGTTCCACGCCTGGTTCAACCCGTACCGGGTGGCGAACCACACCGACCTGACCAAGCTGGCGGCCAGCCACCCGGCCCGCAAGAACCCGGGCTGGACCGTCACCTACGGCGGACACATCTACTACAACCCCGGCATTCCCGCCGTCCGCGCCTTCGTGCAGGACGCGATGATGGACGCCGTCAAGCGCTACGACATCGACGCGGTGCACTGGGACGACTACTTCTACCCGTACCCGGTCAGCGGGGTGGCCTTCCCCGACCAGGCCACCTACGCCCAGTACGGCGCCGGTTTCAGCACCATCGCCGACTGGCGGCGCAACAACGTCAACCTGCTGGTCCGGGAGATGCGTGACAAGATCCGGGCGGCCAAGCCGTGGGTGAAGCTGGGCGTCAGCCCGTTCGGCATCTGGCGCAACGCCGGCACCGACCCGCTCGGTTCGCGCACCACGGGCCTCCAGTCGTACGACGCGATCTACGCCGACACCCGGCGCTGGGTGCGGCAGGGGTGGGTCGACTACATCGCCCCGCAGATCTACTGGCACATCGGCCACCCGGCGGCCGACTACGCGGAGCTGGTCCGCTGGTGGTCCGAGACCGTGACCGGCACCGACGTGCAGCTGCTCGTCGGGCAGGCCACCTACCGCGCCGGCGCGTCCGGGCAGGACGCCGCCTGGCAGGACCCGGCCGAGCTGACCGACCACCTCACGCTGAACCGCAGCTACCCGAGGATCGTCGGCGACATCCACTTCAGCGCCAAGGACGTCCGCGCCGACCGCATCGGCGCCGTCTCCCGGACGGCGACCGACCACTACCGCCGGCCCGCGCTGGCACCGGCCGGGGTGGGCGGCACCGCGCCCGCCGCCCCGAACCTCACCTCGGCGGTACGCGGCACCGGCGGCGTGACCCTCACCTGGCAGCGCGGCGCCACCGGCAGCACCGCCGCCTACGCGGTGTACCGGCTGCCCGGCGACGGCGCGGTCGACGCCTGCGACCTGGCCGACGCCCGCAACCTGCTCGGCACGGTCCGCGCCTCGGGCGGCACCGGGACGTTCACCGACGCCACCGCCGCGGCCGGCTCGACGTACCGCTACCTGGTGACGGCGCTGGACCGGCTGCACCACGAGAGCGCCGCCAGCAACGCGCGGGTGGTCACCGGCACCGGCGGTACGTTCAGCGTGATCGTGGACAACGCCACGGCCGGCGGCTTCACCGCAGCCACCACCTGGGGCACGTCGTCGTACCTCCCGGCGCGCTACGGGGCCAACTACCGGTTCGCCAGCCCGCAGGCGGTCAGCGACCCGGCCTGGTTCACCGCGACGCTGCCCGCAGCCGGCTCGTACCGGGTCGAGGTCTGGTACCCGGCCGACCCCGGCTACAACAGCGCCACCCCGCACCTGGTGGCGACGGCGAACGGGAACGTCACCGCCACCGTCGACCAGCGCAGCGGCGGCGGGCAGTGGCGGGTGCTCGGCACCTACGACCTCGCCGCCGGCACGCGCCAGGTCGTCGGGGTCAGCCGCTGGACCAGCACCCAGGGGTACGTCGTCGCCGACGCCGTCCGGATCACCCGCCTCTGAGCGCGTGCCCGTTCCCCGGGGCGTCCCGCCGCCCCGGGGAACTGGCCGGCCGACGATAGGGTCGGGCCGATAGATACGTTTTCCGTGATCGCGGGAGGGCTCATGCGTCGACGTGTTGCCGCCGGTTCGGCAGCCGTGCTGGCGCTGGCCGTGGGTGTCTCGGGATGTAGTGACGACACGCCACCGCCGCCGCCGAAGACCACCGCCACCGCGAGCCCTTCCGAGTCGTCGGCACTCGACCCTCCGCTGGCCTTCGCCGCGAAGCCGGTCCGGATACCTCTGCCCAGCAGGATGTTCCAGCTCCGGGACGGGGCCGCCTACCTGCTGGAGGGCAACAAGGCCCTCGCCGCGTACGACCTGGCCACTGGTGCGCGTCGCTGGAGTGCGCCGCTGCCCGGTCCGCCCGTCAGGCTGGGCAACACCGGGCCGATGATCGCGGAGGTGGACGGCAGGCCGACCGCCTTCGTGACCTACCGGGTGAAGATCGCAGGCAGCGGAACGGTTCCCGACCGCACCGTGCTGCGGGTGGCGAGCTTCGGGCTGGCCGATGGCGCGCCCGGCTGGCAGTCGGACGTGGACGACAGGGGCATCCCCGAGGACGGCAGCCTCGGGGTCGACAAGGTGGTGGCGGCCAGCGCCGACCATGTCGTGCTGTCCACCGACTCGTACGACACGGGCGTCAGCGGCGACTTCACCGCCGTCCTCGACGCCAGGACCGGCAAGATCCGGTGGACGAAGCCCGACTTTCAGGCCCGAGCCCTCGACGGCGACGTCGTCGCCGGCATGACGTCCGGAGCGGATGCGTACAAAGTCCCGAGTTCGACGATCGGGCTTGCCGCGTCGGACGGTGCCCAGGTGTGGACCCACGAGGAGACGAAGCCCGCCGGCAACCTGATCAACGGCCCACTCGGCGGCGGGCTGCTCCAGGTGCACCCGGTGGGCCGCCGCGGCGACGGGCCCAACGGGATCGTCGACGTCAGGACCGGTCGCGAGGTCATCCGCCTGGAGACGGGAGGTGGCGCCAGCGTCTGTCGATACGACGACGAGAGCGTCGTCGTCTGCTCGCAGCACCTCACCAACCGGAACGGGACCATGGTCGCGTACGACGCCACGTCCCACGAGCGACTGTGGCAGGTGTCCGGGAAGGGTTCCGGACGGGAGGCGCCCAGGATCACGGCGGCCCGACGTGGCGTGGTCTACGGAACCACCAGCAACGGGCCGCTGATCCTCGACGCGCGCACGGGGCAGGACAGGCTCACGGAGCTCCCCTTCGCCCCCGAGGTCGTCGTTCCGGGCTTCGGGATCGAGGTCGAACAGAGGGAGATGACTGTCCATCCCGCGGTCGGCTGAGCCGTGCAGCGAGGAGGACGGCCGAGGCGTCTCCGGCGTACGGTCAGTCGCGGCGTAGCCAGAGCACGCCGAGCGGGGGCACCCGCAGCGCCGCCGAGGCGGGCAGCCCGTGCCACGGCACGTCCTCGGCGTGCACGGCGCCCAGGTTGCCGACCCCCGAGCCGCCGTAGTGGTGGGCGTCGGTGTTGAGCACCTCCGCCCACGTGCCGCCGGCCGGCAGCCCGATCCGGTAGTCCTCCAGCGGCAGGGCGGAGAAGTTCGCCACGCAGACCAGGGTCGCGCCGTCGGGGGCGATCCGGACGAACGAGACGGTGTTGTTGGCGACGTCGTCGCCGGCGATCCAGCGGAAGCCGGCCGGCTCGGTGTCCTGCGCCCACAGCGCCGGGGTGTCCCGGTAGACGCGGTTCAGGTCGCCGACCAGCCGCTGCACCCCGGCGCGGGCCGGGTCGTGCAGCAGGTACCAGTCGAGGCCCCGCTCCTCGCTCCACTCCCGGTCGTCGGCCAGCTCGCAGCCCATGAAGAGCAGCTGCTTGCCGGGGTGCGCCCACATGTACGCCAGCAGCGCGCGTACGTTGGCCAGCCGCTGCCAGGTGTCGCCGGGCATCTTGCCGGCCAGGGAGCCCTTGCCGTGCACCACCTCGTCGTGGCTGATCGGCAGCACGTAGTTCTCGCTCCAGGCGTACGCCAGGGAGAACGTGAGCTGATGGTGGTGGTGCTGCCGGTGGACGGGGTCCTTCGACGTGTAGAGCAGGGTGTCGTGCATCCAGCCCATGTTCCACTTGAACCCGAAGCCGAGCCCGCCGTCGGCCGTGGCGCGGGTGACCCCCGGCCATGCGGTGGACTCCTCGGCGATCATCGTCACCCCGGCGTGGTGCTTGTAGACCGTCGCGTTGACCTCCTGCATGAAGGCGATGGCCTCCAGGTTCTCCCGGCCGCCGTGCCGGTTGGGCAGCCACTGCCCCTCCTGGCGGGAGTAGTCCAGATAGAGCATCGAGGCGACCGCGTCCACCCGCAGCCCGTCGACGTGGAACTGGTCGCACCAGTAGAGCGCGTTGGCGACCAGGAAGTTGCGCACCTCCGGGCGGCCGAAGTCGAAGACGTACGTGCCCCAGTCGGGGTGCTCGCCCCGGCGCGGGTCGGGGTGCTCGTAGAGGGCGGTGCCGTCGAAGCGCCCGAGGGCCCACTCGTCCTTGGGGAAGTGCGCCGGCACCCAGTCCAGGATCACGCCGATGCCGGCGGCGTGCAGCGCGTCCACGAGGTGCCGGAACTCGTCGGGGTCGCCGAAGCGGGACGTCGGCGCGTAGTAGCCGGTGACCTGGTAGCCCCAGGAGCCGCCGAACGGGTGCTCCATCACGGGCAGCAACTCCACGTGGGTGAAGCCCAGCTCCGTGACGTACGCGGTCAGCTGCTCGGCCAGCTCCCGGTAGCTCAGCCCGGGGCGCCACGAGCCGAGGTGCACCTCGTAGACACTCATCGGCTCCTGGTGCGGCTGCCGCCGGGCCCGCCGCGCCAGCCAGTCGGCGTCGCCCCACTCGTACGTCGAGTGGTGCACCACCGACGCGGTGGCCGGCGGCACCTCCGCGTACGCCGCCAGGGGGTCGGCCTTGTCCCGCCACTGCCCGTCGGCGCCCAGGATCCGGTACTTGTAGCGGGCCCCGGCCCCGACGCCCGGGACGAACAGCTCCCACACCCCGCTGCCGCCGAGCGAGCGCATCGGCCAGCCGTCGTCCGGCGCCCAGCCCGCGAAGTCCCCGACCACCCGCACCCCGCGCGCGTTCGGCGCCCAGACGGTGAACGCCACGCCCTCGTCGAAGACCCGCGCGCCGAGCGCCTCCCAGAGCCGCTCGTGCCGGCCCTCGCCGATCAGGTGCAGGTCCAGCTCGCCCAGGGTGGGCGGGTAGCGGTACGGGTCGTCGTGGGTCCGGCCGTCGACCTCGACGCGGTAGTCGAGCACCTCGCCCGCGACCTCCGCCTCGAAGACGCCGACGTCGTGCACCCGCCGCATCCGGTGCCGCTCGCCGTCGACGACGAGGGCGACGTCGGCGGCGCCCCGGCGCAGCGTCCGGACGACCGTCCGCCCGTCGGCCGGGTGCGCGCCGAGGATGGCGTGCGGGTCGTGCGTGGCGCCGGCGATCAACTGGTCCATCGGGCGTCGTCCTTCTGGGCGGGAGTGGTGGGGGCGGTGCCGCCCGAGAGGTCGTCGGGGACGTCTTCGACGGTCAGGTCCGGCGCCGCCTGCGCCGGCACGGGGCCGGCACCGGGCGCGGGTCGCCGCACCGTCAGCACGTGCGCCGGTTGCAGGTACGGGTCGAGGCGTACGGCGTTGCGCTGCCCCCAGTCGTAGCTGGCGCCGGTCAGCTCGTCGCGCACGGTGAACCGGTCGTGCCAGTCGAGGCCGAGCGCGGGCATGTCCAGCGTGGTGTTGCCCCACTGCACCTCACGCGAGTCGAACGAGCAGACCACGAGCACGGTGTTGCCCGTCTCCGGGTCGTGCTTGGACCAGCAGAGCAGCGCCGGGTTGTCGATCTCGTGGAAGACCAGGTTGCGCAGCTGGTGCAGGGCCGGGTTCTCCCGGCGTACGCGGTTGAGCACCGCGACGAACGGCGCGAGGGAGCGGCCCTGCGCCTGCGCGCCGGCCCAGTCCCGAGGGCGCAGCTCGTACTTCTCGTTGTCCAGGTATTCCTCCGCGCCGGGGCGGGCGACGTGCTCGAACAGCTCGTAGCCGGCGTACATGCCCCAGGAGGGGGAGAGCAGCGCGGCCAGCACCGCCCGGATCTTGAACATCGGCGGGCCGCCGTGCTGCAACGACTCGTGCAGGATGTCCGGCGTGTTCGGCCAGAAGTTGGGCCGCATGTAGTCGGCCGCCTCGACCAGCTCCTCGCAGTACGCCCGCATCTCCGCCGCCGACGTGCGCCAGGTGAAGTACGTGTACGACTGGGTGAAGCCGACCTTGCCCAGCCCGTGCATGATCGCCGGCCGGGTGAACGCCTCGGCGAGGAAGAGCACGTCCGGGTCGACCTTCTTCACCTCGGCGATCAGCCAGTGCCAGAAGTCGAACGGCTTGGTGTGCGGGTTGTCCACCCGGAAGATCCGGATGCCCTCGCCGATCCAGTGCAGCACCACCCGCAGGACCTCGGCCCGGATGCCCTCCGGGTCGTTGTCGAAGTTGACCGGGTAGATGTCCTGGTACTTCTTCGGCGGGTTCTCCGCGTACGCGATGCTGCCGTCGGCCCGGGTGGTGAACCACTCCGGGTGCTCGGTCACCCACGGGTGGTCCGGCGCGCACTGCAACGCCAGGTCCATCGCCACCTCCAGGCCCTGCTCGGCGGCGGCGGCGACGAAGTCGCGGAAGTCCTCCGGCGTACCCAGGTCGGGGTGGATGGTGTCGTGGCCGCCCTCGGCGGCGCCGATCGCCCACGGCGAGCCGACGTCGTCCGGCCCGGCGGTCAGCGAGTTGTTGGGGCCCTTGCGGTTGACCCGGCCGATCGGGTGGATCGGCGGCAGGTAGAGCACGTCGAAGCCCATCGCCGCGACGCCGGGCAGGCGCTCGACGGCGGTGGCGAACGTGCCGGAGCGCGCCGGCGCGTCGGCGGTGGCCGGGACGGCCCCCTCCGAGCGGGGGAAGAACTCGTACCAGGCGGAGAAGAGCGCCCGCCGGCGGTCCACCCACAGCCGGTGCTCCGCGCCGGTGGTGACCAGCTCGCGGACCGGGTGCTCCCAGAGCAGGTCGGCCAGCTCCAGCGCGGGGGCGACCCGCCGGGGCAGCTCCCTGTCGGCGTCGCCCAGCGCCGCCACCGCCGCGCGGACCCGCCCCGCGTCGCCGGCCGGCACCAGCTCCACGGCCGCGGTCAGCACCCGGGCGCCCTCGGCGAGGTCGTTGGCCAGGTCCGCCGGCCCCTGCCCGGCGGCGATCTTCTTGGTGACCGCGTTCTGCCAGGTCAGGTACGGGTCCTGGAACGCCTCGACGGTGAACACCCACTCGCCGACCGCGTCGGGGCGGATCACCGCGTGCCAGCGGTCCTGCCCGGGCTCGCCGGGGCGCATCCGGGTGAACGGTCGGGCCCGCCCGTCGGGACCGCGCCAGACCACGTTGCAGCCGAGCGCGTCGTGCCCCTCCCGGTAGGCGCGGGCCGACACCGGCACGGGCTCGTCGACCACCGCCTTGGCCGGGTAGCGACCGCAGGAGACGACGGGGGAGACGTCTTCGATCGGGAACCGTCCAGTCACCGGTTCAACCTACTGCGCGAGATCCTTTCGCGCGCGGCCAAGCACCCATCGCCCTGGCCACGATAGCGGGCGTGGGCGCGGTGGCGCGCGTGGGCGGTGGCAAGGGTGGGCGGTGGCGAGGGTGGGCGGTGGCGCGAGTGGGCGGTGGCGAGGGTGGGCGGTGGCGGGCGTGGGCATGACGACGCGCCCCGGCAGGGCCATCGGCGCACGGTGGCGGGGCGTCGGCCGGCGGCAGGTGGTTGGCGGGGCGCGGTGGCGGGGTGCGGGTAGGGGCCTTGTAGATCTTGGTACCAAATGGCCCCTCCAAGGGCCGTTTCCTACCAAGATCTACTGCCATCCCGAGATTCGGAACGCTATGCCCAGCCGGTGGAAGATCGGGGTTCAGGCGGGCGGTTCGGTTGCCACGAAGGAGCCCTTGCCCTGCCGGGTCACGATCCAGCCTCTCTCCTCCAGGATCCGCAGCGCGTATCGCACGGGCCATGCGCTCGATTGGTACTGCTCGCGCATCTCGGCGATAGACGGCAGCTTGTCGCCGGGCTGAAGGGTGCCCGCGCGGATTGAGGCCGTGACGTCGGCGATTATCTGCTCATACAGCGGTGCTTGCGGCATGGTGGCGCCACCTCTCGTCAGCGAACCGATCTTCGCACCCGGAGTGACGCGCCGTGCATGCTCTGTTGGCTGTGAAGGCAGTGCCTTCTAAGTTGGCATGGCAGGGGTTCTCTCGTCAGCAGCGGAGCGCCCCGGGGCCGGGCGAGGGAACGCGGATCGTCCTCTCCGCCCGACCCGCCCTGACCCGCACCTCGCCTTGAGCCGTACCGCGCCCTGATCCACACCGCACGCTTCGCGCACCACGTCCTGACCTGCACGCTTCGTACTCACCGCAAGGAGGCTCACCATGCAGGAACGTCCGCCTGACGGGCCGCTGCCGGCGGCGCATCCGGTTCCGGGTGCCCGCGCTCGGCACCCCGACGGAGATCAGGTGCCCTGTCCGCCCCGCCCGCAGCGCGCGCCGCTCACCCGTCGCCAGTACGCCTACGGCATCACGGTGGCGCTGCTCGTACTCGTGCTCGTCGTGGCCGGGATCCTGCGGTGAGCGGGACGGGCCGGCGGTGACCGGCCTGCCGGTGGGCCGGCGGGTCGCCCAGTGGCGGGTGCGGCGCAACATGACCCAGCAGCAGTTCGCCGACCGCCTCGGCAAGTCGAAGAGCTGGGTGGACAAGGTCGAGCGCGGGGTGCGCCCGCTGGAACGGATGTCCAACCTGCGGGAGGTCGCCGAGGCGCTGCGGATCGACCTGGAGGTACTGCTCGCGGAGCGGATCGGGCAACCGGACGTCGCCGTTGCCGGTGTGGCGCGGGTCCGGGCCGCCCTGGCCCGCTACCACGTCGAGGCGTCGTCCCGGCCGCCCGACGTCGCGAAGGTGCGGGCTCGCCTCGACCATGCCGAGCAGAGCTACCGGCACGCCCGGTACCCGATCCTGCTCGGCCTGCTGCCCGGGCTGCTCGACGCCGCCCGGGAGGCGCGGGTTGCCCGCCCATACCCGGTCACCGGCGAACTGCTGGTGCGCGCGTACGGGCTCGTCGCCCTGGTGCTTGTCAAGGTCGGACAGGGGGAGTTGGCGTGGCTGGCCGCCGACCGGGGGATGGCCGTCGCGCTGGCCACGGACGACGCACGGCTGGCCGCCGTCGCCACCGTACCGCTGAGTCAGGCGCTGCGGGCCGTCGGCCGGCGGCGTTCCGCGATGGAGACGGCGCTCGTGGCCGCCCGCCGTCTCCCGCCGCGCGAGTCGGCCCAGGGCGCCCTGCCGCCGGGCGAGTCGGCCGAGGGTGCCCTGCCGCCGGCTGGTGACGGTGCCCCGTCGCTGCACGTGACGTTGCTGCTCCAGGCCGCCCTCGCCGCTGCTGGCCGGGGAGACGAGCGCCGGATGGCCGCCCTGCTCGACCAGGCCGAGGCGGCGGCAGCGGTCGGCGGCGGCTTCGGCCGGGCGTCGGTCGAGGCGGCGCGGGTGGTGGCCGAGGCCGCCGTCGAGGCGGTGCGCGTGGTGGCCGAGGCCGCCGTCGGGGACATGCCGGCGGCGACGGTACGCCACGAGCGGCTGGTCGCCGGTGGGCAGTGGCGGTGGCTGCCGCCCGAGCACCGGGCGGCGTACCTGCTCGACGTGGCCCGCGCGCAGGCCCTCGCCGGCGACGTGCCCCGGGCGGGCCGGGCGCTGCTGGACGCCGAACGTACCGCGCGCGGCGAGGTGCACGACCGGCCGGCGGTACGCGACCTGGTCGCCGCCGTGGCCCGCTCACCGGCCGCCCCGCCCGACCTCACCCGCCTCGCCGCCACCCTGCGCGTCTAGCTCGATCGTTGCGCGACGAACACGAACTCCCGGCCCGGGCGGTCGGGTGCGTCCCGCACGTCGAGGACCCGGTAGCCGTTGGTGGCCAGGCTCGACTCGACCTCGTCGCGGCTGCGGAACCGCAGGGTCGAGTCCGACGTGACGACAACACCATCGGCCAGGAACCGGTACGTGTGCCGGAAGGAGACGAACGGCAGGTCGACGTCGGTGACCTCCAGCCGCTGTTCCACCGGCCCGACGCCCGGGACGTCACGGCTGACCGGAGCGGCGTCCGACCACTCCTGCCACGCGCGACGCTCGGGGCGTCTGGTCTCGAAGACGAGGTGGCCGCCCGGGCGCAGCGCGCCGTGGATACCCCGCAGGGCCTGTGCCCAGTCGGCGTCGGTGCGGAAGACCTGGGCGACGTTCCCGGTCATCGTGGCCAAATCGGCCCCGACCGCTGGCAGCGCGGTGGCGTCGCCCCGGAGCCAGCGGACCTTCCCCGTCGGATCCTTCGACCGCGCCACGTCGAGTGACGCCTCCGCCGGGGAGGCCGGATGAAGCTCAAGGGCCAGGTCACCATCCCGGCCGCCTTGCGGGCACGGCACGGGCTGCACGAGGGCGACGAGATCGACGTGGTGGAGGAGCACGGGACGCTGCGGATCGTCCGGGTAGCCGGTGCCGAAAGCAGAGGACAGCGCCTGGTGCGGCACATGCGCGGTCGCGGTAGCACGAAGCAGACCGAGGGCATGTCCACCGACGAGCTGATGGAACTGCTACGTGGCGAGTGACCGGCTTCGCGCCGTTGCGCGTGTCTTCGGTCAGCCGAGGTCGTGCTCGGCGGGGCTGGTGTTGAGCAACCAGGCGAGCGGCATGCGTGCCCGCACGTCGTAGACCTCGCCGTCCAGGGTGTGCATCGTGACGGTCTGCGCCGGGTCCTGCTCCACGATCCAGTACTGCGGGATGCCGGCCGTGGCATACTCGCCGCGCTTGGTCACCGTGTCGGTGCCCTCCGACCCCGGCGAGACGATCTCGACCACGAGAAGGACGTCACCGGCCGGCAGCCACACGCCGTCGGACTGGGCCTTGCTCCAGACCACCAGGTCGGGAATGCGTCCGCCGACCCCGCCGCCGCGACCCGGGATGCGCAGCCCGACCGCCTGGGCGATGCGGTCCGCCGGCACACCGCCCTGGGCGAGCCACACCATGAGCCGGGTCGCGATGATCGCATGGGCGTATCCCGGCGGCGGCATGATCGAGAGAACTCCCTCAGGGCTGATCTCGTACCGATGGTGCTCGTCCGCGGCCATCATCGCGGTCAGATCGTCGAGCGTCACCACGGGGGGCATCGACCTGCCGACCGCCTCTGCGCTCATGCCGGCATAGTACCGGCCCCGGCGGGCTGACGACCGCGCCGGACACGCGCCGGACACGGCCAGGGGTCCTCACCGCACCGAGTGGTAGACCTCCAGGGTGCGGGCGGCGATGGTGTCCCAGGAGAAGTGCTCCACGGCGCGTCGCCGCCCGGCCCGGCCGAAGCTGGCGGTGCGAGCCGGGTCGGCGAGCAGCTCGTTCATCGCCGCCGCCAGGTCGGCCACGAAGCGGTCCGGGTCCAGCGGCCGGCCGGAGCCGTCGGTGGCCTGCTCGATGGGGACCAGCAGCCCCGTCTCGCCGTCGGCGACCACCTCGGGGATGCCGCCGGTGGCCGTGGCCACCACCGCCGTCTCGCAGGCCATCGCCTCCAGGTTCACGATGCCCATCGGCTCGTAGACCGAGGGGCAGACGAAGACCGTGGCGTGGGTCAGCACCTGGATCACCTCGTGCTTGGGCAGCATCTCCGCGACCCACACCACCCCGGAGCGCTTCGCCCGCAGCTCCGCCACCAGGCCCTCGACCTCGGCGGCGATGTCGGGGGTGTCCGGCGCGCCGGCGAGCAGCACCAGCTGGGTGTCCGCCGGCAGGTCGCGCGCCGCGCGCAGCAGGTAGGGCAGGCCCTTCTGCCGGGTGATCCGCCCCACGTAGACCACGCTGGGCAGGGCCGGGTCGATGCCGAGCCGGTCCACCACGTCCGTGCCGTGGTCCGGGGCGTACTGCGCCGTGTCGATGCCGTTGTGCACCACCCGGACCCGGTCCGGGTTCACCGCCGGGTAGGCGGTCAGCACGTCGCGCCGCATCCCCTCGCTGACCGCGACGACCGCGTCGGCCGCCTCGAACGCCGTGCGCTCGCACCAGGAGGAGAGCGCGTAGCCGCCGCCGAGCTGCTCGGCCTTCCACGGCCGCAGCGGCTCCAGGCTGTGCGCGGTCACCACGTGCGGCACGCCGTGCAGCAGCTTCGCCGTGTGCCCCGCGAAGTTGGCGTACCACGTGTGGCTGTGCACCACGTCGGTGCCGGCGCAGGCCGCGGCCATCTCCAGGTCCACGCCCATCGTCCGCAGCGCGGCGTTCGCGCCGGTCAGGCCCGCCGGTTCGGCGTACGCGGTGACACCCGCCTCGGTGCGCGGCGCGCCGAAGCAGTGCACCCGTACGTCGGCGAGCCGGCGCAGCTCCCGGGCCAGGTACTCGACGTGCACACCGGCGCCGCCATACACCTCGGGCGGGTACTCACGGGTCAGCAGGTCGACGCGCAGCCCGGCGGAGTCGTTCATGAACGGCACCCTAGTGCAGAACGCGCCGCCGCACCCGGCTGTGGAACTGTGCCGTACGAGTGGTGAAGTGACGGCGGGGTAGATAGCGTCTGGACATGGCTGCCAAGGTGCTCGCGATCGTCCTGGCCGGCGGAGAAGGCAAGCGCCTGATGCCGCTCACCACGGACCGGGCCAAGCCGGCCGTCCCGTTCGGCGGGATGTACCGCATGGTCGACTTCGTCCTGTCCAACCTGGCGAACGCCGGCTATCTCAAGATCGTCGTGCTGACCCAGTACAAGTCCCACTCGCTGGACCGGCACATCACCAAGACGTGGCGGATGTCGACGCTGCTCGGCAACTACGTCACCCCGGTGCCGGCGCAGCAGCGCCGCGGCCCGTGGTGGTTCGCCGGCTCCGCCGACGCGATCTACCAGAGCTTCAACCTCATCCACGACGAGCAGCCCGACCACGTGATCGTCTTCGGCGCCGACCACATCTACCGGATGGACCCCCGGCAGATGGTGGAGGACCACATCGCCTCCGGCGCCGGCGTCACCGTGGCCGGCATCCGGCAGCCGCTGTCGATGGCCGACCAGTTCGGCGTCATCGAGGTCGGCGAGGACGGCCGGCGGATCCGGGCGTTCCGCGAGAAGCCCACCGACGCGGTCGGCCTGCCCGACGCGCCCGACCAGATCTACGCCTCGATGGGCAACTACGTGTTCAGCACCAAGGCGCTGTGCGAGGCGGTCGAGCGCGACGCGGAGGACAAGACCAGCAAGCACGACATGGGCGGCAGCATCATCCCGATGCTGGTCGAGCGCGGCGAGGCCAACGTCTACGACTTCCGCGACAACGAGGTGCCCGGCAGCACCGACCGGGACCGCGGCTACTGGCGCGACGTGGGGACGCTCGACTCCTTCTACGACGCCCACATGGACCTGATCAACGTGCACCCGGTGTTCAACCTCTACAACTTCGACTGGCCCATCTACACCGGGCAGCTGACCTACCCGCCGGCCAAGTTCGTGCACCAGTGGGGTGAGCGGGTCGGCCGGGCGGTCGCCTCGATGGTCTCGCCCGGCGCGGTGATCTCCGGCTCGCTGGTGGAGAACTCGGTCGTCTCGCCCAAGGTGAAGGTGCACTCCTGGGCGCACGTGGACGGCGCGGTGCTGATGGAGGGGGTCGACATCGGCCGGCACGCCGTCGTGCGCCGGGCGATCCTCGACAAGAACGTGATCGTGCCCGAGGGGGCCGAGATCGGCGTCGACCTGGAGAAGGACCGGCAGCGCTACACGGTCTCCGACAACGGCATCGTGGTGATCGGCAAGGGACAGAAGGTGGAACCGTGAGCAGTCATCCCCGGGCCGGCAAGCCCGCCCAGCCCGCCGACCTGGTCGACGTGCCGCGGCTGGTGACCGCCTACTACGCCGAGCACCCCGATCCGCAGGACCCGGCGCAGCAGGTCTCCTTCGGCACGTCCGGGCACCGCGGGTCGAGCCTGCGCCACGCGTTCAACTCCGACCACATCCTCGCGGTCACCCAGGCGCTCTGCGACTACCGCCGCGAGCAGGGCCTGGACGGGCCGCTCTTCCTCGGCCGCGACACCCACGCGCTCTCCGCCCCGGCTGCCGTGGACGCGCTCGAGGTCCTCGCCGCCAACGAGGTCACCGTGCTGCTCGACAGCCGCGACGGCTACACGCCCACCCCGGCGGTGTCGCACGCCATCCTCACCCACAACCGGGGCCGCACCAGTGGGCTCGCCGACGGCATCGTCATCACCCCGTCGCACAACCCGCCTGACGACGGCGGCTTCAAGTACAACCCCACCCACGGCGGCCCGGCGGACACCGACGCCACGAGGTGGATCCAGGACCGCGCCAACGCCATCCTCGCCGACGGCCTGAAGGAGGTCCGGCGGATCCCGTACGCCCGGGCCCGCGCCGCCGACACCACCGGGTCGTACGACTTCCTCGCCCGCTACGTCGACGACCTGCCGGCGGCGATCGACATCGACGCGATCCGCGACGCCGGGGTACGCATCGGCGCCGACCCGCTCGGCGGCGCGAGCGTGGCCTACTGGGGCGAGATCGCCGAGCGGCACCGGCTGGACCTGACCGTGGTCAACCCGACGGTCGACCCGACGTGGCGGTTCATGACCCTGGACGGCGACGGCAAGATCCGGATGGACTGCTCGTCGCCGAACGCGATGGCCTCCCTGATCGACGCCCGCGCCGACTACCAGGTCTCCACCGGCAACGACGCCGACGCCGACCGGCACGGCATCGTCACGCCCGACGGCGGCCTGATGAACCCCAACCACTACCTCGCGGTGGCGATCGGCCACCTGTTCCGCACCCGGACGCAGTGGGGCCCGGCCGCCGCCGTGGGCAAGACCCTGGTCTCCTCCTCGATGATCGACCGGGTCGCCGCGGACCTGGGCCGCCCGCTGCTGGAGGTGCCGGTCGGCTTCAAGTGGTTCGTCCCCGGGCTGCTCGACGGCGCGGTGGGCTTCGGCGGCGAGGAGAGCGCCGGCGCGTCGTTCCTGCGCCGCGACGGGAGCACCTGGACCACCGACAAGGACGGCCTCCTGCTCTGCCTGCTGGCCGCCGAGATCATCGCCACCACCGGCCGCACCCCCAGCGAGCACTGGGCGGAGCTGGCCGAGCGCTTCGGCGCGCCCGCGTACGCCCGCATCGACGCGCCGGCGACCCGCGAGCAGAAGGCCGTGCTCGGCAAGCTCTCGCCGGAGCAGGTGACCGCCACCGAGCTGGCCGGCGAGCCGATCACCGCGACCCTCACCACCGCCCCGGGCAACGGCGCGTCGATCGGCGGGCTCAAGGTGACCACCGAGTCGGGCTGGTTCGCCGCCCGGCCGTCGGGCACCGAGGACGTCTACAAGATCTACGCCGAGTCCTTCCAGGGCCCGGAGCACCTCGCCCGGATCCAGCAGGAGGCGAAGGACCTGGTCTCCGAGGTGCTCCAGCAGGCCTGAACGCCCGAGCCACCCTCGTCAACCACCTTCTCGCCGGCTACTCATCGGTCACCTCGTCGCCCCGGAGCCGAGTCCGCCCGGGCACACCAGTCCCGGGCGGCCTTCCGGCTTGGCCGGGTGCTGGGCACCTTCGGCGCCGTCGCCATCTCGCCCGGCTACCCGGCCGCCTGGTCCAGCATCGTCGTGCGGTGCGCTGACGCGCCGCGGGTCGCGTGGGCCGGACCGTGCGATATCGGACCGTGCGGTGTTTCAACCGTGCGGTGTCGGGTCCTGTGATGCCGGATCGGCGTGGTGTGGTGCCAGGGTCCTGGGCGCAGTGTGCGCGCTGTCGAGCTGCCCCTATAGCTGGGGCAGGGAGGCTGCGCGAAAGTGGTCCCACATGTGGGGCAGCTCGACAGCGTTGTACCAGGTCCGTGGCGCCGGTCCCGCAACCGCCGCACGATCAGCAGCCGCACACCAGCCGCACGCCAGCAGCCAGCCACCAGCAGCCAGCCACCAGCCGGCCGTGAGCAGCCACCAGCCAGCAGTCAGCCGCCAGGCACTCGGGCCGCCGGGTGCCGAGGGCCGGGGCGGGGCGTGGGGGCCTGGTCAGCGGGGCGGGGGCAGCTCGCGGCGGTTGAACTTCTGTCGCAGGCCCTCCGGCAGCAGTTCGCGGAGCTGGTCGGGAAGCAGCGGCAGGTCCAGCAGGCTCAGCTTGAGCTGGTTGCGTTCCTGGTAGCGGCGCGGGTCCAGGCGGACGACCAGGCCGGCGTCGTGCCGGTAGCGGATCTGCACGACGCCCTCCGTCGCGGCGTCCCGGATGACCAGGCCGTCCACCTCCACCGCGACCGGGCCGGAGCCCTCGCGCAGTTGCAGGCGGACGGTCTCGTGGGGGGAGAGCACCAGCGCACGGGAGATGCCGGCCATCGGGGCGGACGGGGTCACCACCACCGCCTCGGTGGCCGGCGAGACGAGCGGGCCGCCGGCGGCGTAGCTGTAGGCGGTCGAGCCGGTCGGGGTGCTGACCACCAGCGCGTCGCAGCGGTAGTACCCGTACTGCTGCCCGTCGACGGCGAGGGAGGCGCTGACGAAGCCGGCACCGGGCTGGCGGATCAGCGCGATGTCGTTGAACGCGACGAGGTCGTCGCCGCAGACGTCGCAGGCAAGGCAGCTGTGGTTCTCCACCGTGAAGTCGTGCGCCACCAGCCGGTCCAGGGCCCTCGGTAGCTCCGGCGGCTCCACCTCGACGAGGAAGCCGAGCTTGCCGACGTGTACTCCGAGCACCGGCTTCGGATCGTGGACGGCCGACCGGAGCGCGCCGAGCATCGTCCCGTCGCCGCCGATGGCGATCAGCGCGTCCGACCGGAGGGCCACCTCGCCCACCGGCAGCGGTTCGACCGTGGCCGGTACGCGGTGCCGGTCCTCGGCGCGTACGGCCAGGGCGATGTGGTGCCGGGCGGCCCAGGTCACGATGGTGTCGACCACCTCGGAGACGTCCCGGGTGGGGTGCAGCACCAGCCCGAGCCGGCTCCGGTCCATGCCTACAGCTCACCACATCCCGGACGTTCCGACGGGCGTATCGAAGGCCCGCCGGTGGGCTTACGCCATGTCGCTGCGTCACAGTCTGGGCGCTCTGCGTGACGTGCGGGTGTGCCGGTCGTTGGTTGAGGCGGGCGGGGTTCTGAGGGCTCGGCGTCCCGTGCCTGCGCGCAGATGGTGCGCCGGGCGAGCAGCACGAGGAGGAACCCTTGAAGATCGTCGTTACCGGTGGTGCCGGATTCATCGGCTCCAACCTGGTACGCGCCCTGGCTGAAGCGCCGGCCGTCACCGACATAGTCGCGGTGGACGACCTCTCCACCGGATCGCTGGACAACCTGATCGACCTGCCGGTCCGGCTGTTCACCGGGACGATTCTCGACCGCGACCTGCTCGACGAGGCGGTCGGTGGGGCGGCCAGTGTCGTCCACCTCGGCGCCCTCGGGTCGGTGCCGCGCTCCATCGACGACCCGCTGCGCAGCCACCACGCCAACGCCACGGGCACGCTGAGCGTGCTGGAGGCGGTCCGCCGCCATCAGGTCCCGCATGTCGTGGTCGCCTCGTCGTCCTCCGTCTACGGCGCCAACCCCGTCCTCCCCCGGCAGGAGTCCCTGCGACCGATGCCGGTGAGCCCGTACGCGGTCTCCAAGCTCGCGACCGAGGCCTACACGCTCGCGTACGCCTCCTGCTACGGCATCGACGTGCTGCCGTTCCGCTTCTTCAACGTCTACGGCCCCCGTCAGGCCGCCAACCACGCGTACGCCGCCGTGGTGCCGCGTTTCGTCTCCGCGGCGCTGCATGGCCGCCCGCTCCAGGTGCACGGCGACGGCACCCAGACCCGCGACTTCACCTACGTCGGCAGCGTCACCGACGTGATCGTCGACGCGGTCCTGCGCCGCGTCTGCGCACCGGACGTGGTGAACCTCGCCTTCGGCGCGCGGATCTCCCTGCTGGAGTTGATCGCGGAGTTGGAAGAGGCGCTCGGCAGACGGCTCGAGGTGGTGCACGGCCCGCCGCGCGCCGGCGACGTGCGCGACTCCCAGGCGGACTGCGCACAGCTGCTGGAGTTGTTTCCCGACGTACGTCGGTATCTGCTCCGCGACGGCTTGGCGGAGACCGTCCGCTGGATGTCGGATCGTGTGCTCATCGAGCAGTGACGCTCTCTCCGCCGACACAGGAAAGTGGTGCCGGATGGGTCCGACGGGATTGGCGCGACGATGACAGGTAGAGGAGCATGGGTCGCCTACGTGGGGCCGTTCCGGTTCCCGTGGGGCGAGCCCGGTTCTCGACGCGTCTTCGGTATGGCCCAGTCGGTCGCCGCGACCGGCACGGACGTCTTCGTGGTCAGCGGTGAGAGCGGGCCGACGACGCCGGTCGCGGTCACCGGGACGTCGGGCTCGGGCACCGTGTGGCATGTCGGCGCGGGGGAGAGACCCGCGCGCGGCGCCAGCGCCGTCTCGAAAGCCGTCCAGCTGGTCGTCGGGCTCGGCGAGCGGACCGTGCGGTGGCTCGACGAGCGGCCCACCCGCCCGTCCTGCGTCGTCGTCTACGGCGGTGGGGCGCAGTACATGGCTCGGGTGGGTCGGTGGTGCCGTCGGAACGGCGTCGCCCTGGTCGCGGATGTCGTGGAGTGGTACGCCCCGCATCAGCTACCGGGTGGAGCCCTCGGCCCACCCCACTTGAGCGCCAAGCTCGCGTTGCATCACTACTACCCCCGCTGTCAGGGGATCATCGCGATCAGTTCCCTCCTGGAACACCACTACCGGGCACGCGGATGCCGGGTCCTGCGCGTACCGCCGACGTTGGACGTTCTCGGGGTGAAGACCGGCGGCCAGGCGATCAGAGCGGAGGGCAGTCCGCTCGACATCGTGTACTTCGGAACACCGGGCCGGAAGGACCTGCTGACGCCGGTCATCCGCGCGGCCGACGCGGTCGGGCGTACGACGCGGCTCACCCTCTCCGTCTACGGGCCCTCGATCGATGAGGTCCGAGGCCTGCTCGGTGGCGCTCAACTGCCGCCCTCGGTGCGGGTGCCCGGCCGGGTGCCGCAGCAGGACGTCGAGGATATCGTCCGGGAAGCGGACTTCAGCGTCCTGGTCCGCCCGTCCGAGAGGTTCACGCACGCCGGTTTCCCCACCAAGTTCGTCGAGAGCATGGCCTGCGGGACTCCCGTGATCGCAAACCTGACGAGCGACATCGGGCAATACCTGAAGGACGGTCGGCAAGGCCTTGTCTGCGTCGATCACCGCAGCGACGAACTCCAGCGGGTGTTGCGGCGGGCGGCCGTGCTTCCCCGCCCTCAGCGGGAGGAGATGCGCGTGGCCGCGCGCGTCACCGCCGAGTCCTTCTTCGACTATCGCAGGTTCGCTGACCCGCTCGCCGCATTTCTCGGATCACTACCCGGATGGCGGTAGGCGCTCAGGCAGCGGCTGCGGCAGTTGTACGGACATGTCGATCGCTGGGAGACGACATCACATGACGACCATCGCCCGCTCGGCGGAACGCCGAACCGGATTCCCGCAACAGCAGGGCGGCAACTGCTTCGATCTGCTCCGACTGCTGGCGGCGCTCGCGGTCGTCGTACAGCACGCCGTGGAGCACACGGGCAATAGCTTTCTCTGGTACGAACCGGGCAGCGCCAGGTGGTTCGGCGACGGGGTCGCCGTCTTCTTCATCATCAGCGGCGGATTGGTCTTCTCCTCGGCGTTCAGGTGCCAGCAGAGTGGCCGGGGCTGGACCGAGTACTTCCGTAACCGGCTCCTGAGGGTCGCGCCGGCTATCCACGTCTATCTGCTGGTGGCGACGGCGGCCCTCCTGCTCATCGGCGTCATCGGTGTTCGGTCTCTGGCCGACACCCGGTTCGCCGGCTGGTTCGGCAGCACCTTGTTGCTGGTGCCGGTCTACCATCCGTCTCTCTTCAGCGACTTCGGTACGGGTGTGATCAACGGCAGCCTCTGGACGATTCCCGCCGAGATCGGCTTCTACATAATCGTGCCGGTGCTGGTGATGGTGACCGTTCGTCGCTCGTTCCGCGCGATGATGTGCAGCGCGGCACTCGTCGCCGTGACAGGGTGTGGCCTGTACGCCTGGTCGTTGAGCCTGGCCGGCGAACACCGGGTCGCGCAACTGCTCGGCGTCTCGACCCTGCCCTGGCTCGGCTACTTCCTGCTCGGCGTCATGTGGTCGCGGCTCTGGCAGCGGGCACCCCGGTCGGGGGTGGTCGCGCTCGCCGCGCTCTGCGGATACCTGGCGCTCACCGGGGCACAGCACCTGACCGGCCCATCGGGGCGGGTCGTGCTCGGCATGTTGGCCGGCTTTCCCCTCTCCTACCTGGTGTTCTGGTTGGCGTATCGCGGCCCGGCCGCACTCCACGGCCTCACCGCTCGCATCGGCGACCTGAGCTTCGGGGCGTACATCTGGCACATGCCCCTGGTCAACTTCTTCATCTGGCTCGGCCGGGACCACTGGCCGGTGCGAGGCACCGCCCTGGTGGTCCTGATGCTCGCACTCACCCTGGCCTGCGCGGCTGCCTCCTGGCACCTGGTGGAGAAGCCCGCCCTGCGGCTGAAGCGCTACTCCGCCAGGGCAGCGTGAGCGGGCGGCCATGACCGGCGCACCGGGGCCCACGCCGTGGACCGGTGGGTGATCCGTGTCCTTGCACCGTGAGAAGGCCGTTGCAGCTATGGTGCGGTCCGCGCCCCCGGTGGCGGAGGCGGACCTGCTACCCGCCCGTGACCGCCAACGACGTCTTCTCACCGGCATGGCGGCAACGGTGGTCTGCCGAGCGGTCGGCGTCGTGACGCCACTCGTCCTGATACCGGTGATGCTCAGGGAACTCGGGCCGGATCTCTACGGCCTGTGGGCGGCGGTCGGCACCGTGACGGCGATGGCGGCCTTCGCCGACCTCGGTCTCGGCAACGGCCTGATGACCAAACTCGCACCCTGTTACGCGACGGGTGACACCGCTCGCGCCCGCCGGTACGTGTCGAGCGCCTATCTCCTGCTCACCGCCATCGCCGGCCTGATCCTGCTGTGCCTGTGGTCGACTTCGCCGCTGGTCCCGTGGGCGGGGCTCCTCGGCGCCGGCGTAACGGTCGGCGCCGCCGCGGAGCCGTTCGTGCTCGCGTGCCTCACCGCCTTCGTCGTCAACGTGCCTCTCTCCCTGGTCGTCCGGGTGCAGTTCGCGTACCAGCAGGTCGCACAGAGCAACCTGTGGCAGGCGCTCGGCGGGTTGATGACTGTGCCGCTGGTGCTGCTCGCCGTGCACGCCGACCTGCCGCCCGTCGGCGTGGTGACGGCCAGCGTGGCGGGTCCGGTCCTGACGAACCTGCTCACCAGTTGCTGGGTGTACGGCCGCGCGCTGCCGGAACTGCGGCCCAGGTTGCGCGCGGCCGATCGCGCAGGGGCGCGGGAACTGCTGGCCCTGGGAGGGCTGTTCCTGCTGCTGACGGTCGTCATGTCGGTAGCAACCAACGCCGACGCTCTCGTGATCGCGCACGTGTTGCAGATGCGGGATGTCACCGACTTCGCAGTCGCCGCGCGACTCTTCGCTCAACTGGGAGTCCTGATCTCGCTGGTGAACGTGCCGCTCTGGTCGGCGAACGGGGACGCCCTCGCGCGCGGTGAACTGAACTGGGTACGGCGGACGAACCGCCGGATGACGATCGTGTCGGCCGGTACCGGCGTCACCGTGGGAGCCGGTCTGGTGCTCGCCGGCGGCCCGCTGCTCGAGACGTGGGCGGGCATCCGACCTGCCGGGGGAGTGTGGCTGCTCGCCGGGCTCGCCGGCTGGTGGACTCTGCTGGCCGCGATGTCGCCGTGCTTCATGGTCCAGAACGCCGCTGGCGTCGTCCGCCCGCAACTGTGGGGCTGGACGCTCTACCTGACCGTCTCGATCCCCCTCAAGTGGTACGCGGCCGATCGGTACGGCGTGGCCGCCGTACCGGTCACCGGCACCCTGGTCTACCTGCTGACGGTGGTTCCGGGGGCCCTTTACGGATACCGCGTGGCGTGCAGGACCCATGTGGCACAAGCAAAGGAACCTCATCGATGACGGACCTGACACCGCACCCTCGCGTACTTGTGGTCGGTGCCGAACCCTTCGGGCGTACGACCGGCACCGGGATCACGCTGTCCAACCTCTTCGGCGGCTGGCCGGCGGATCGTCTGGCGCAGGTCCACATCTCCGCGACGACGCCCTCCACCGACGTGTGCCGGCACTACTACGCGCTGGACCCGCGCAGCGCGCCGCTCGACTACTGCGTACGGCGCCTGCTGGCCAGGGACCCGGCCGGCGGCACACCCGCGCCGGGCTCTGCTTCTACCGCTCCGTCGTGGCAGGGGCGACTGCGGCAGCACATGCGGGCCATGGCGGACCTGAGCCCTCTCGTCGTTCCACAGGGATTGCGCCGATGGGCCCGCCGGTACCGCCCGGACGTCGTCTACTCGGTGCTCGGCAGCGTCCGGGTCATGCGGCTGGCCTGTGGCCTGGCCCGCACCTGCGGGGTGCCGATCGTTCCGCACTTCATGGACGACTGGCCGAGCACGCTCTACGCCGACGGGGAACTGCTTGGCCTCGGCCGGCGGGCGGTCGAAGCGGGCCTTCGCGAGGCGGTACAGCTCTCCCGTTCCGGGCTGTGCATCAGCGGGCCCATGGCCGACGAGTACCGCCGTCGCTACCGGATCCCCTTCGCCGCCTTCATGAACTGCGTGGACAGCGCCGCCTTCGACGGGTATCGCGAGCGCCCCGAGGCGCCGGGGTCGGTGCCGGTCGCGGACGGGCTGGAATTCGTCTACGTCGGCGGCCTGCACCTGGGTCGCTGGTCCGCACTGGCCCGGATCGGATCGGCGCTGGAGCGGACGGGTTCGCCGCGTCCGCCTGCCCGGCTGACGGTGTACGCGCCGGAGCATGACCTGGGGCGCTACGCCCACGCGTTCGCCGACGTGCCAACGGTGCACCTGGCTCGGTCGGTCGACAGCGCGGAGGTGGTCCCGATCCTGCGGCGTGCGGACGTTCTCGTCCACGTCGAGTCCTTCGAGCCTGAACTCGCGCGGTACACCCGTCTGTCGCTCTCGACGAAACTGCCGCAGTACCTGGCGGCAGGCCGACCCATCCTCGGGCACGGTCCGGCCGGACTCGCCTCGATGCGGCACATCGGGACGGCGGGCGCCGGGCTGGTGGTGGGGGAGGAGGACGTGGAGCAGTTGAGGCGGCGGATCGCGCAACTGTGTGAGGACCCCCTGCTGCGGCAGCGGCTCGGGGACGCCGGCCACTCCTACGCCAAGGTGCACCACTCCCGCCAGGAGGTGGCCGCGGAGTTCGCGTCCCATCTCGCCCAGGTGGCGGGTGCGGCGCAGGAGACGCGGTCGTGAACCGTCCGCTCCGGGTTGCGCTCGTCTCGCCGTTGCCGCCACCGCAGGGGGGCATCGCACGGTGGACCCGCATGATCGACGGTGCCGCGCGGGACGCCGACGCCGTCGACCTGGTCGTGGTGGACATCGCGCTCAGAGGTCGGTCGATCCATCAGACCTCGCTCTTCCGGCGGGTCGCCGCGGGAGTCATCCAGATCGCACGCAGCTCGTGGTCACTCGCCTGGGAAATGGTGCGGCGGCGGCCGGACGTCGTGCATGTCAACACGTCCGGGCACCTGGGCACTGTTCGCGATCTCGTACTGCTCCAGATGTCCCGGGCGTTCGGGGTGCCGTTCGTCTACCACATCCGGTTCGGCAGGGTGCCGCAGATCGCAGCAGGGGATCGCAGGGAGTGGCGCCTGATGCGGCGGGTCATCGCGCGGGCCGCGGCGGTGGTGGTCCTCGACGAACGCACCGAACGCGCCATCCGGACGTACGCCGACCACGGTCCTCTCCTGCGCATTCCCAACTGCATCGACACGTCGACGCTGCCGCAGCCGTCCGACCACGAGACTCCGCGCAAACGGGTGCTCTTCGCCGGATGGGTGATTCCCGCGAAGGGTGTCGAGGACCTGCTGTCCGCCTGGTCCGGCATCGACACGTCCGGTTGGGAGCTGGTGGTCGCCGGTCCCTGCGAGAGCGGCTACCTGCGGCGGATCCGACCGCTGGCGGACGGGCTTGCCGTGAGTTTCCCGGGCGAGCTGGGGGGACAGGATCTGCTTGAGCTCATGGCCACCTGCGAGGTCTTCGTGCTGCCGAGTCACTCGGAGGGCTTCCCCAACGCGATCCTCGAGGCGATGGCTCTCGGACGGGCGGTGGTGGCCACCGACGTGGGGGCGGTGGGGGACATGCTGGGTGACGGGTGCGGGGTGGTGGTTCCGCCGCGTGAGCCGGATCGACTCGCTGCCGCGCTGGCGGCGGTGATGGGCGACCCGGCCTGTCGTGTTCGGCTCGGCGAGCGAGCCAGCGCGAAGGCGGCCGACGAGTACGCACTGCCCGTGGTCTTCGACCGCTACGAGGGGCTGTGGCGGAGGGTCTCCCGTACCGATGGATCGGCGTCGGCCGAGATCGGTGCAAGGTCGACCGTCACCCAGGATGCCGCTGGCTGAGAAGGGCACGTGGCAAGGGCGGCCGGGCCGCGCTGCCGGTGGCGGCTCAGGCCCTGGAGAGGCTGACAGGACGACGACCTCGGATGGCACCACCAGTGGCTCCCCGGTGGTGTCGACCGGTGGGGAACGACGAATCAGCAGGCGCGGCTTCCAGCGGCACACGTCGTTGGATCCGGGCAAGTATCGACAACGTGCACAGCGAGACGAACCCGATCAGTGCTGGTCTTGTCTGGCCGAGTTGATTGTTGGCGGGCACGAACGCGATCAGCAGGGCGAGTTGGCCGAAGAGAGCCATCGACAGGACGCGTCGCTGGAGGACGGCCTCGTGCCAGAACTTGGCAAGGAACCATCCCACCACCGCCATGAGCAGAATGGCACCGGGATATGTCAGATCTGAGGCGAGCCATGGGTAGATGGTCGACCAGTACATCCCGTCAGGCCAGCCGGTCGCCGCCTCGGTGCGAGTGGTGTACCGCTTCTCGTGCTGGGAGTCGAGATCTGTGTACTGCTCCAGGTAGCTGCTGAGCGCCGGTGACGACCCGGTTCCCCTGGTCCATTCGAAGGGCACGCTCAGGTTGTGACTGAGGCCCAGATATCCGTGTGTGGGATAGGAAATGGTGATCGCGAGACCTGCGGCGAGATCTTCTCCGATCAAACCCGCGACCAGGGGGCTGCCCTGTACGGCCGGGCCCTGTCCCGATGTCCGGGCTCGATCGCTCTGGTTGAAGGACATGTAACCGAGGAAGATCACCAACATTGCGGCGAAGGCCGCCAGGTGCCGCCAGTTCGCCAGTCTCATCGCGCGTCTCGTGCGGGTCGACCTGGAGCCGAGCAGCAGGAGGTAGCTGGCGGCCCACCAGATCAGCATGTCACCCAGTCCCTTGAGGATGCCGATCGCCATGTAGTAGACCGCGTAGGAGGCAAGACTGCCGAGAACGTAGAGCTGCAGCAATCGACCAAGCTTCGACCAGTGGAGAACGGCGACTGGTATGAGGAGGGGGTACAGCGCGGATAGCAGCGTGAGCAGTTGCACCGGGCGCGAGAACTGTCCCTCCTGCTGTAGTTGCAGGAAATAGCGCTCGCCGGGGTTGGTGACGGCGTGTGCGAGTTCGGCCGGACCTGATATGCCGATCACGTTGAGCTGCGCGATCCCGAGGAGCAGAACGTACGTGGCGCAGACGACCACCAGCGTGCGCGGTGCGGCATGACGGCGGCCGGCGGCCGGCCGGAGTGACATGGTCGAGGATCGACGGGCCGCGTATATGACGTACCCGACGCACAACGCCACCATCGTTGCCGACACGAACAGGGTGAGCGTCGTCAGGTCGGGGCTTTCCGCCGCTCTGCCGAGCGTCAGGAAGAGCACGTAGGTGCCGGCCAGATAGGCGACGGCCAGCTTGAGTGGAATGTAGGCGGCGTTCCAGCCGCCCGTGTCGTCCCGTATCGCGCCGCGCGGCGTCGCCCTCGTCGAGATGGTCGTCGTCATGTGGTCCGCGCTCCTGCCCTTACGGCCTTGTCGGCGGAGGATCGTCCGACGGATGTCCGCTCGATGGGTGAGTGCCCTGGTTATAGCAGCACCGGGAGGGCGTTCTCGGGTGTTTCATGAATGCCGGTCGACCCGAAGGCCGGCAACCGAAGGCCAGCAGTTGCGATGCCGACTTGACGGCATGTTCGTCCGTTTTGAGCGTTCCCCCCGCTCGCCTGGCTCGTTGCGCGAGGTGTGACCGCCGCCCGTGACCTGCGGCAAGGCTGTCGCGATCCCAGAACCGAGACGGGGAGCAACCAGTGACGTATTCGACCAACGGCCAGCGGGTCCTCATCACCGGCGGCACGGGTTCCTTCGGCAAGACGATGGTCCGCCGCCTCCTCGACCGCGGCGTCGGCGAGGTCCGGGTGCTCAGCCGCGACGAGGCCAAGCAGGACGACATGCGCCGGCAGCTCGGCGACGACCGGGTCCGCTACCACGTCGGGGACGTGCGCGACTACGACTCGGTGCTGCGGGCCAGCCGGGGGATCGACCACGTCTTCCACGCGGCGGCGCTCAAGCAGGTGCCCTCGTGCGAGTTCTTCCCGCTGGAGGCGGTGCGGACCAACGTCCTGGGCAGCGCCAACGTCGTCGAGGCGGCGGAGCGCAACGGCGTCGGCTCCGTGGTCGTGCTGAGCACCGACAAGGCCGTCCACCCCGTCAACGCGATGGGGATGAGCAAGGCCATGATGGAGAAGGTCGCCCAGGCGCACGCCCGCAACAACCCGAACAGCGCGACCACGGTCTCCTGCGTCCGGTACGGCAACGTCATGTACTCGCGCGGCTCGGTGATCCCGCTGTTCATCGAGCAGATCAAGGCGGGCCGGGCGCCCACCGTCACGGACCCGGGGATGACCCGCTTCCTGATGTCGCTGGACGACTCGGTGGAGCTGGTCGAGCACGCCTTCCAGCACGCCCGGCCCGGCGACATCTTCATCCGCAAGGCCGTCGCCTGCACCGTCGGCGACCTGGCCGAGGCGGTCTGCGAACTCTTCGACGTGCCCGCGAAGCTCGACGTGATCGGCGTACGGCACGGCGAGAAGCAGGACGAGACGCTGGCCAGCCGGGAGGAACTCGCCCAGGCGGACGACTTCGGCGACTTCCTCCGGGTGCCGCTGGACGCCCGCGACCTCAACTACGCGCTCTACGTCTCCGAGGGCGAGCTGGGCCGGGGGCCGCGGGAGGACTTCAACTCCGCCGACGCGCCGCGGCTGGGCGTACCGGAGATCGTCGAGCTGCTGAGGACGCTGCCGGAGGTACGCGCGGAGCTGGCCCTGCGGGACCCGGTGCTGGCGTGCTGAGGCTGGCCGTCACCGGCGCCGGCGGCTTCCTCGGCTGGCACGTGCGGGTGCTGCTGCGCGTCCTCGGCCGGCCGGAGCCGGTCGTCGTCACCCGGGCCGACCTGACCGACCCGGAGCGGGTCGCGGCGAAGCTCGACGGCGTCGACCGGGTGCTGCACCTGGCCGGGGTCAACCGGGGCGAGCCGGCCGACGTGGCTGCCGGCAACGTGCAGCTCGCCGCCCAGCTCGCGCAGGGCCTCAAGCACTGCCCGACGCCACCCGGCGCGGTGGTCTTCGCCAACTCGGTGCAGGCCGGCAACGGCACCCCCTACGGCGACGCCAAGGCCGCCGCCGCCGGCATCCTGGCCGACACGGGCCTGCCGTTCGACGACGTCCTGCTGCCCAACCTCTACGGCGAGCACGGCCAGCCCTACTACAACTCGGCGGTCGCGACGTTCTGCCGGCTGCTCGCCGAGGGCGGGCAACCGGAGGTGCACGGCGACCGCGAGCTGAGCCTGGTGCACGTCACCGACGCGGCGGCCCGGCTCGTCGGCGTCCCGGCCGGCGGCTCCTGGGACCCCGCCATGCCGGCGCTGCGGACCGGCGTACGGGCCCTCGCCGACCGGCTCGCCCACGTCGCCGCCACCTACCGCACGGGCGAGCTGCCGGCCCTGGTGGACCGGCACGACGTGCGGCTGTTCAACACCTACCGCTCGCACTGCTTCCCGGCGCACTACCCGCTGGCGCTGCCGCGCCGGGCGGACGCCCGGGGCGAGCTGGTCGAGACGGTCCGGACGCACGGGGGAGGCGGCCAGACCTTCTGCTCCACCACCCGTCCCGGCATCACCCGGGGCGAGCACTTCCACCTGGCCAAGGTGGAACGCTTCGTCGTGCTGCGGGGCACGGCGGAGATCAGCCTGCGCCGGGTCGGCGACACCGGGGTGGTGCGGTTCGCGGTCTCCGGCGACGCGCCGGCACTCGTGGACATGCCCACCATGTGGGCGCACAAGCTGGTCAACACCGGCGCCGACGACCTGGTCACCATGTTCTGGACGAACGAGCTGTTCGACCCGGAACGGCCGGACACCTGGCCCGAGCCGGTGGAGACGGGCCGGCCGGAGCGCGCCGTGGCCGCCACGTGAGGATCGGCCTGGTAAGCCAGTGGTACCCGCCCGAAGGGGTGTTCATCCCCGGCAACCTGGCGCGGCAACTGGCCGAGCGCGACCACGACGTGCGGGTGCTCACCACCTTCCCGAGCTACCCGCACGGCCGGATCTTCCCCGGCTGGCGGCAGCGCTGGCGACACACCGAGGCCGACGGGCCGGTCGCCGTGCGGCGGGTGCCCGCCTATCCCAGCCACGACACGTCCGCCGCCCGGCGCGCGCTGAGCCACCTGTCCTTCGGGGCCAGCAGCGCGCTGGGCGGCGTCCGCTGGTTGGCGGGCGTCGACGTCACCTACGTCTACCACCCGCCACCCACCTCCGCGGCCGCGGCGGCGCTGGTCCGCCTGGCCCGGCGTACGCCGATCGTGCTGCACGTCCAGGACCTGTGGCCGGAGTCGGTGCTCGGCTCGGGCATGGCGCCCGCCGGCCGGGCGGGCCGGGCCCTGGAGCGCGGCGTCGCCGCCCTGATGCGCGCGACGTACCGCCTCGCCGGCGCCGTGGTGGTGATCTCGCCGGCGATGGCCGACCTGGTCGTAACCCGGGGCGCGGACCCGGACCGGGTGCGGGTGGTGTGGAACTGGACCGACGACGCGCTGTTCCGGCCGGTGCCGGCCACCGACGAGGCCCGTGCGGTGCTCGGCCACCGTGGGCGCTGCACGGTGATGTTCGCCGGCAACATCGGCCTGTTGCAGGGAATCGAGACCGCGATCCGGGCGGCGGCCGTCGTGCGCGACCGGATCGACCTGGTGCTGGTGGGCTCCGGTGCCGGCGAGGAGGCCGCGCGCCGGCTCGCCGCGGATCTCGGCGCCGACAACGTGCGCTTCGTCGGCCGGCGGCCCGCCGAACGGATGGCCGCGCTGTACGCCGCCGCGGACTGGCAGCTGGTCTGCCTGCGCGACCTGCCGGCGCTGCGCGGCAGCATCCCGTCGAAGTTGCAGGCGGCGTTGGCCTGCGGCAGTCCCGTGATCGCGTCGGTGGGCGGCGACGCCGCGGCCCTGGTCCGCTCGGCCGGGGTCGGCCTGGTCTCCCCGCCGGGGGACTGGCGTGCGCTCGCCGCGCGCTTCTCCGTCGCGGCGGCCGAGTCCGCGGACGCCCGGGCGGAACTGGGCCGGCGGGCCCGACGGGTCTACCAGGAGCGCATGTCGCTGCGGGTGGGCGTGGACCAGTTCGAGGACATCATGACCAAGCTGGCAGCAGAGAGAGGACGGGCATGACCCGGATCATGACGGTGGTCGGCACGCGACCGGAGATCATCCGACTGTCCCGGGTGATCGCCCGGCTCGACGACACCGTGGACCACCTGCTGGTGCACACCGGGCAGAACTGGGACAGCACCCTCTCCGACGTCTTCTTCAAGGAGTTGCGGCTGCGCGAGCCGGACCGCTTCCTGCGGGTGGACACCTCGTCGCTCGGCCGGGTGCTGGGCGGCGTGCTGGTCGGCATGGAGACGGCGATCGCCGAGACGCGGCCGGACGCGCTGCTCGTGCTCGGCGACACCAACAGCTGCATCGCCGCGCTGATGGCCCGGCGGATGCGGGTGCCGGTCTACCACATGGAGGCCGGCAACCGCTGCTTCGACCTCAACGTCCCCGAGGAGACCAACCGGCGGCTCGTCGACCACGTGGCCGACTTCAACCTGGTCTACACCGAGCACGCCCGACGCAACCTGCTGGCCGAAGGGCTGCACCCGCGCCGGATCCTGCACACCGGCTCGCCCATGCGGGAGGTGCTGGAGCACTACCGCGCCGACGTCGCCGCGTCGGGCGTCCTGCGCCAGCTCGACCTCGCACCCGGCCGGTACTTCGTGGTCAGCGCGCACCGCGAGGAGAACGTGGACCAGCCGGACCGCCTCCAGCGCCTGCTCGACTGCCTCCGGGCCGTCCGCGACCGGTGGGGGCACCCGGTGCTGGTCTCCACGCACCCGCGTACCCGCAAGCGGCTGGAGGCCCTGGCGCCCGACGCCGCCGCCCTCGACGGGATCGCGTTCCACGAGCCGTTCGGCCTCTTCGACTACGTGCACCTGCAGACCAGGGCGTTCTGCACGCTCTCCGACAGCGGCACGATCAGCGAGGAGGCCGCGATCCTCGGCTTCCCCGCCGTGACGCTGCGCGAGTCGATCGAGCGCCCCGAGGCGCTGGACGCCGGCGGGATCATCATGACCGGGCTCGACCCGCAGGGCGTCGTGGAGGCGGTCGAGGTCACCGTGGCCCAGGTCGCCGCCCAGGGGGTGCCGTGCCCCGTGGACTACCGGGTCCCGGACACCTCCCGCCGGGTGGTCGACTTCATCCTCTCCACCGTCCGCCGGCACCACGACTGGGCGGGCATCCGCCGCTGAGCCGTACCGCGAGGGCCGGCGACCGGAGCTTCCCGGTCGCCGGCCCTCACCGTGTGGGCGTCAGCGCGACAACGGCACCTGCACCGAGGCGCGGGGGACCGGCACGACCGGGTGGTCGCAGAGCGCGGCCAGCTGCGCGGCCACCTTCTCCGGATCGTCGTACGGGTCGAGTCCGCTGACCTCGATCGGGTCCAGGGCGGGCACCGCCACGTGCGACACCAGCGGGTGCAGCGGCCGGGCGTCGGTCTCGCCGGTGCCGAACAGGTCCTCGTGCAGCTTCTCGCCGGGGCGCAGCCCGGTGTAGACGATCGGCACGCCGCTCTCCGCCTGCTCGGCCATCTGTCGGGCCAGGTCGGCGATGCGGACGGGCTCGCCCATGTCCAGCACCAGCGCCTCCCCGTCGCGGCCGATCTCGGCGGCCTGCAACACCAGGTGCACCGCCTCCTGCACCGTCATCAGGTAGCGGGTCACCTCCGGGTGGGTGACGGTGAGCGGGTGGCCCAGCTCGATCTGCCGCTGGAACGCGGTCACCACCGAGCCGCGGCTGCTCAGCACGTTGCCGAAGCGGACACTGAGGAAGGTGCCGGGGAACCGGGAGGCGGCGTGCGCGGTCAGCCGCTCGGTGATCCGCTTCGAGTAGCCGAGGACGCTTATCGGGTCGGCCGCCTTGTCGGTGGAGATGTTGACGAAGCGGGCCACGTCGCGGCACGCGTCGAGCACGGAGAGGGTGCCCCAGACGTTCGTCTTCACCGCCTCGCCGGGGTGCCGCTGGAGCAGCGTGAGGTGCTTGAGCGCGGCGGCGTGGAAGATGACGTCCGGCCGGCGCTCGCGGATGATCCGCCGGATGCCCTCGTCGTCGCGGAGATCGGCGAGGATCAGCTCGGGGCCGTCCAGCAGGGCGCGGCCGGCGAGCGACATCTGGAGGCCGTGCAGGGCCGACTCGTCGCGGTCGAGCATCATCAGCTCGCCCGGGTCCGCCTTCATCACCTGCCGGCACAGCTCCGAGCCGATGGAGCCGCCTGCCCCGGTGACCAGGACCCGTCGGCCGCTGAGCCCGTTGCCGCTCAGCGCCATGTCGGCGACGACCTGCCGGCGGCCGAGCAGGTCGTCGATCTGCACGTCGCGGACGTCGGTGACGGTGATCCGGTGGTCGACGAGGTCCCGGACGGGAGGCAGCACCTTGAACGTCGCCCCGGTCCGGAGGGTGGCCTCGCGGATCTGCCGGATCAGCGCGGCGTCGGCGTTGGCGACGGAGAAGATCACCGTCGTCGCGCCGGTGCGCCGTACGGCCGCCGCCACGTCCTGACGGCCGCCGAGCACGCGTACGCCGCCGATGCGCAGGTCCCGCTTGTCGGGGTCGTCGTCGAGGGCGCCCACGGGCCGGTAGCGTCCGCGCGGATCGCCGAGCATGGCCCGCAGCAGCCCCTGCCCGGCGTCGCCGAGCCCGAACAGCAGCACGGGGTTGGAGGACCGGGCGTCGGGCCGCATGGCGAGGTCACGGCGGTGCCGGTAGGTGAACCGGGCGGTCAGCATGAACAGCAGCGCCAGGGCGCCGCCGACCAGCGGCGTGCTCGCCGGCACCGGTCGTACGCCGGCCGGCAGCAGCCCGATCAGCATGATCGCGGCCGTGGTGGCCGCCGTGCCCGCGACCCCCTGCACCTCCTGGAGGCTGCCCAGCGGGTGGCGTCCGGAGTAGATCCGGCGGACCGCCGCGACGGCGACGTGCACGACGGCGGCGAGCGCGCCGCAGGTGGCGGCGCGCGCGAGCTGGCCGGAGGCCAGGTCGAGTTCGTACCGGAACCAGACCGCTGCGGTGAACCCACCGACCCAGGCGGTGCTGTCGGTGGCGAGGAATCCGATGGTGCGGCGACGCGCCCTGGCCCGGTGTGAACTCTGTTCACCGAGTCGGGTGGCCTCTGTTGCGGGCGGCATCTGTGCTCCCTGTCCGTCTCCGAGGGCTTCCGCCACAGGGCGAAAGGAGCTTTAGGGCTCTTTAGGTTGATACATGCCCGAACACGATTTTTGGCGTCTTTCGGGTTCGATGACCGATTTTTGGTCCGTGGGACCGAGGGCTCGTCGGGTCAACGGGCGGGCACGCCCTTGACCACGACACCGTCCGGCACGTCCCGGACGACGCAGGCGCCCGCCCCGACGGTGCTGTCCCGGCCCACCCGCAGGCCCTGCAGCACGGCCGCCGTCGTGCCGACGAGCACCCCCTCCGCCAGGTGGCAGTCGCCCGAGACGGCGGCCAGCGGATTGACCGAGACGAAGTCGGCGAGGGTGCAGTCGTGCCCGACCGTGGCGTTCTGGTTGAGGTGCACGTGCCGGCCGAGCGTGACGTTTGTGGTGACCCGGGCCCCGGCGAAGGCGACGAGGCCCGGGCCGTGCACCGTGTCCGGCCCGATCGTCGCCGCCGGATGCACGAGGCTCGCCGCCGGCGTGCCGTGCGCCTCGACCCGGGCGGCGACCGCCCGCCGGACGCGCGGGTCGCCGATGCCGATGACGTGGTGCGCGTCCGGGGGCGCGTCGCGCAGCCAGGCGACGCCCCCGAGATAGGGCACGTCGAGCCGTTGCACCCGCTTCAGGTTCTCCTCGGAGGGCCGGTCGTCGACGAACCCCAGGAGGCGCCAGCGGGGCCGGCCGGCGGCGACGTCCATCGCCCGCGCGATCGTGAGGACCTCCCGGCCGTGCCCGCCGCAGCCGACGACCACCAGCGGGACCGTCACGCCGTCGACCCTCCCGTGCGGGCCGCCAGGAACTCGTCGACGGCGGCGAGGACGAGGCCGACCTGGCGCTCGTTCATCGCGCTGCCGCTGGGCAGGGCCAACCCGTCGGCGAACAGCCGCTCGGCCACCCCGGTGACGAGGCACTCGGCGTCGGCGTACGCCGGTTGCAGGTGCATCGGCTTCCAGACCGGGCGGGTCTCGATGTCCCGCCCCGCCAGGTGGGCGGCCAGGTCGGCGGCCCGCCAGCCGGCCCGCTGCGGGTCGACCGCGATGGTGGTCAGCCAGCAGTTGGAGCCCGGGTCCTCCACGCCGAGCAGCCGCACACCCGGGATCGGGGCGAAGAGCTTGGCGTACTGGTCGCGCAGGTGCCGGCGCCGGGCGATCATCCCGTCCAGCCGGACGAGCTGGGCGCGGCCCAACGCGGCGAGCAGGTTGCTCAGCCGGTAGTTGTAGCCCGTCTCGCGGTGCTCGTAGTGCGGCGTCGGCTCGCGGGCCTGGGTCGACAGGAACCGGGCCCGGGCCAGCAGGGCCGTGTCGTCGGAGACGAGCATCCCGCCGCCCGAGGTGGTCATGATCTTGTTGCCGTTGAAGGAGAGGATACCCACCTGCCCGAAGGAGCCGGCGGGCCGGCCGTGATGGGTCGCGCCGAGGGCCTCCGCGGCGTCCTCGACCACCGGTACGCCCGCCGCCGCGCAGACCGGGGCCAGCGCGGTGTGGTCGGCGCAGCTGCCGAAGAGGTCGACGGGGACGACCGCGCCGACGCGCTGTCCCCGCAGGACGAGGGCCCGGATCAGCTCGTCCACGAGGGCCACGTCGAGGTTCCCGGAGTGCGGGTCGCAGTCGACGAAGACCGGCCGGGCGCCGGCGTAGCGGACCGCGTTCGCGCTCGCCACGAACGTCAGCGTCGGCACGATGACGGCGTCGCCGGGCCCGACTCCCACCCCGAGCAGCGCCAGGTGCAGCGCCGCCGTACCGGAACTCACGGCGACGGCCCCGCGGGTGCCCACCCGCGTGGCTACCTCGCGCTCGAACGCGTCGAGGTCCGGGCCGACGGGCGCGACCCAGCCGGACCGCAGGGCCGCGACGACGTACGACTCCTCCAGCGGCCCGACGTCGGGCGGGGACAGGTGGATGGTCCCGCTCATCGGCCACCTCCGGCCGGGACGGTGAGGGTGGCGTCCGGTGCCGGCACTGCGGGAGCGAGCGGGGGCGTGCCGAGGAACTCGGGCGCCGTGGCCGAGCCCGCCGCGGAGATCCCCTCGCGGCGCAGCACGGTGCGGACGGTCGCGGCGAGGATCGACAGGTCCAGCCGCAGGCTGCGGTGGTCGACGTACCAGACGTCCAGGTCCAGCTTCTCCTCCCAGCCCAGGCTGTTGCGGCCACGCACCTGGGCCAGCCCGGTGACGCCCGGCCTGACCTCGTGCCGGCGGGCCTGGGTGGGGGAGTAGCGCGGCAGGTACTCGGTGAGCAGGGGCCGGGGGCCGACCAGGCTCATGTCGCCGCGCAGCACGTTCCACAGCGTCGGCAGCTCGTCCAGGCTGGTGGAGCGCAGGAAGCGCCCCAGCGGCGTCAGCCGGTCCCCGTCGCGCACCCGTCCCCGCAGCGGATCCGGCGGGAGCATGGTACGGAACTTGACCAGCTCGAACACCCGACCGTGCCGTCCCACGCGGGGCTGCCGGAACAGCACCGGCCGACCGAGTCCCACCGCCACCAGCACCGCCACGACGAGGACCAGTGGCGCGGTCAGGACGAGCAGCACCGTGGCCGCCAGCACGTCGATCGCCCGCTTCAGGGCCTCCGGTCGGGGCCGCTCCGCGAGGCTTCTTCCCGGCGTGTGCACGGAACCAGGCAAGGCTTCGACCTCCAGGGCAGAGTCGGGCACCAGTCGACAAACACGTTCTAACAGGGGCGAAAGCGCCAGTGGTGCGAAATCGCGACACTCACGCCGTTCCCGACAGGTCAACCGCGCAACGGCCCGTCAGGACGCGGCCCGACGCCGAAGACGTGGCACCTCGACCCGCCCGCGCCGGCGGTAGAGTGCTCGACGGTCCACGACGCGGGGGAGAGCCGGTGCTGCACCTGAGGGTCATCGCGCCGAGCGACCAGTCCTCCGCCGTGGCGGACCTGCTGGCCGCCGATCCCGGGGTGACCCACCTGGCGGTGCTCCCGGGGGCCGCCCGTCAACCGGCGGGCGACCTCATCCTCTGCGACGTGGTCCGGGAGAGCGCCGACAGCGTCCTGCACGCGCTACGGCAGCTCGGCGTGCAGGAGCGCGGCGCCATCTCGGCCGACGACGTCGAGTTGTCCATCTCCGCGGCGGCCGGCCGGGCGGCCGAGAAGGCGCCGGGCAGCGGGGCGGACGCGGTGGTCTGGGACGAGATCGCCGCCAAGACCGGCGAGCAGACCGAACTCTCCGCCACGTACCTCGTCCTGCTCACCGTCGCCACCATGCTCGCCGGCGTCGGCGTCCTGCTCGACCAGCCGATCCTCATTGTCGGCGCGATGGTGGTCGGCCCCGAGTTCGGCCCCTTGGCGGCGCTCTGCGTCGCGCTGCTGCGCCGCAACCCGATGGTCATCGGCCGGTCGGTGCAGGCCCTCGTGGTCGGCTTCCTCGCCGCGATGGTGGTCACCGTCCTCAGCACCTGGGGCCTGGACGCGGTGGGGTTGGTCGAGCGCGGGATGCTGGAGTCCGAACGCCCCCTGACTGACTTCATCTGGCGGCCCGACGCGCTGTCCTGGGTGGTCGGCCTGCTGGCAGGAGTCGCCGGCATGCTCTCCCTGACCTCGAAGAAGTCCGGCAGCCTGGTCGGCGTGCTGATCTCGGTGACCACCGTGCCGGCCGCCGCCAACGCGGCCGTCGCCGTCGCTTACGGCGTCTGGCACGAGGCGTCCGGCTCAGCGCTCCAACTGGTGATCAACCTTTGCGCGATCCTGCTCGCCGGCCTGGCCACACTGCTGGTGCAGCAGGCGTGGTGGTGGCACCTGGGCCGGCGGCGCCGGCTCCGCCGACCGGGCGGCGTCATCCGCTGACCCGCCCGGGCCGCCTGGCCGCCCGCGCCCCAGCCCGGAGGCCTGCCCCCACGCGCTGCTCCGAACACCGCGCCCCGCTCAGGGCGTCGCGCCGCCCGCCTCCAACCGGCGCTCCAGCAGCGTGCGCAGCGGGATCGACTCGCCGTCGCGACCGCCCGCGCCGACCACGAGCGGCGGCGGGCTGGGCTGCGGCTCGGCCCCGAGCAGCAGGGCGCGCGGGCCGCCCGCCACGGTCAGCAGATGGAAGCGGCCGTCGACGTCGACGGCCCGGGTGCGGGCCCGGTCGACGTACCAGCCGCGCAGCCTCGTCCGGTAGCTCCCGCGCCCGTCGAGCCCTCGGGCCGTGAGCCGTTCCGTGGGCAGCCCGCGCCGGGTCGCCTCGGCGACGAACCAGGCGACCAGCTCCGCCGCCTCGGCGTGCTCCGCCGCCCGCCGGCGTTCGTCGGCCGCCGCGTGCGCCCGCACCGCCCGCTGCTGCCGCTCCCGCCACTCCAGGCCGTCGCCTCGATTCACGACCGCGACGGTACGCCCCGCCGCCCGCCACCAGAAAACACCACCGCGAGATCCACGCCGCTGGCCCGGTCTGCCGGTGGGCGAGTTCCGGGGAGCTCAGGCGTGCCCCCGCCGGTCCGGTCTGGCGGTGGCGCGTCTCGGGGACGCACCGGCGCGCCTCGCCCCGGTCCGGCCCGTCGGGTGGCGCGCTCCGGGAGCACCACCGCGCCCTGCCGCCGGCCCGGTCGGTCGACAGCGCACCGCCGCGTGCTGATGGTCGTGCGCAGGCGCGCAGGCGCGCAGGCGACAGGTCGGCACGACGCTGTCGAGCTGAGTCGTTTGCGACATCGGGCGGTTGCCTGAACCGTCGTCGAATCGTCTACGACATCAGCTCGACAGCGTCGTGCGTGCGTCCCGCGCCGCCCCGGAGTCAGGCCAGGTGGCCTGGACCCTGGCCGGATTCCAGACCCTGCGTGCCGCGTCGCTCCGGGCGTGGGCCGTGTCAGGCCAGTCCGGTCCGGGTCGTGTCAGGCTAGTCCGGCCCGGCGCAGCGCGTCCGCCATGGCGTCGTTGGCCGGCGCGGGTCCCGCTCCGCCACGGCCCTGCCGTTGCGCCCCGCCGCGCCCGCCGCCCTGCCCGGGCTGACCGCCGCGCCCGCCGCCCTGGGCCCCTTGCGCGCCCCGGTCACCGCGTCCACCGCCCTGGCCGGGCTGGCCGCCCTGCCCGCCACGTTCGCCCCGCGAGGCGCCCCGGTCGCCGCGTGGCCCGCCCTGCCCGCCACGGTCGCGACGCCCGCTGTCCGGGCCGCCGCGCCCGGCGCCCGCCTCCGCGTCGTTCTCCAGCCGGAGGGTCAGCGAGATCCGCTTGCGGGGCACGTCGACGTCGAGCACCTTGACCCGTACGACGTCGCCCGACTTGACCACCTCGCGCGGGTCCTTCACGAACGTCCGGGACATCGCCGAGACGTGCACCAGCCCGTCCTGGTGCACGCCGACGTCCACGAACGCGCCGAACGCGGCCACGTTGGTGACCACGCCCTCCAGCACCATGCCGGGCACCAGGTCGCTGATCTTCTCCACCCCCTCGACGAAGGTGGCGGTGCGGAACTCCGGCCGCGGGTCGCGGCCCGGCTTCTCCAGCTCGGCGAGGATGTCGGTGACGGTGGGCAGACCGAAGGTGTCGTCGACGAAGTCGGTGGCCCGCAGCCCCCGCAGGATGGCGCTCCTGCCGATCAGCGACCGCAGGTCCTGCCCCGTGGTGGACAGGATCCGGCGGACCACCGGGTACGCCTCGGGGTGCACGCTGGAGGAGTCCAGCGGGTCGTCGCCGCCGGGGATGCGCAGGAAGCCGGCACACTGCTCGAAGGCCTTCGGCCCGAGCCGGGCGACCTTCTTCAGCTCCGACCGGGTGCGGAACGGACCATTCGCGTCGCGGTGCAGCACGATGTTCTCCGCCAGCCCGGCGCCGATGCCCGAGACCCGGGTCAGCAGCGGCGCGGAGGCGGTGTTGACGTCGACGCCGACCGCGTTGACGCAGTCCTCGACCACCGCGTCCAGCGACCGGGAGAGCTTCACCTCCGACAGGTCGTGCTGGTACTGGCCGACCCCGATCGAGCGCGGGTCGATCTTCACCAGCTCGGCGAGCGGGTCCTGCAGGCGGCGCGCGATGGAGACCGCGCCGCGCAGCGAGACGTCCAGCCCGGGCAGCTCCTGGGAGGCGTACGCGGAGGCGGAGTAGACCGACGCGCCGGCCTCGGAGACCACCACCTTGGTGAGGTTGAGCTGCGGGTACCGCTTGATCAGCTCGCCGGCGAGCTTGTCGGTCTCCCGGCTGGCGGTGCCGTTGCCGATGGCGACCAGCTCGACGCCGTGCGCCCCGGCCAGCCGGGCGAGGGTCTCGATCGAGGCGTCCCACTGCCGGCGCGGCTCGTGCGGATAGATCGTGTCGGTGGCGACCACCTTGCCGGTGGCGTCCACGACGGCGACCTTCACGCCGGTACGCAGGCCCGGGTCCAGCCCCATCGTGGGCCGGGTGCCGGCCGGCGCGGCGAGCAGCAGGTCCCGCAGGTTGGTGGCGAAGACCCGCACGGCCTCCTCCTCCGCCGCCTGCCACAGGCGCATCCGCAGGTCCGCCCCGAGGTGGATGAGGATCCGCGTACGCCAGGCCCAGCGCACCGTGTCGGCCAGCCACCGGTCCGCCGGCCGGCCCTTGTCGGTGATGCCGAAGCGCCCGGCGATCGCCGCCTCGTAGCGGCTCGGCCCGGTGACCACCGCGTCGGCCTCGCCGGCCTCCTCGGGCTCCATGGTCAGGTCGAGCACGCCCTCCTTCTCGCCCCGGAACATGGCCAGGATCCGGTGCGAGGGCAGCTTCGGGTACGGCTCGGCGAAGTCGAAGTAGTCGGCGAACTTCGCACCGGCCGACTCCTGCCCGTCGCGTACCCGGGAGGCCAGCCGGCCCCGCGACCACATCTGCTCGCGCAGCGTGCCGATCAGGTCGGCGTCCTCGGCGAAGCGCTCGATGAGGATCGCGCGGGCGCCCTCCAGGGCGGCGGCGGCATCGGCCACGCCCTTCTCCGCGTCCACGAAGCCGGCGGCGGCCTGGCGCGGATCCTGCCCCGGGTCGGCCAGCAGCGACTCGGCGAGCGGCTCCAGCCCGGCCTCGCGGGCGATCTGGGCCCGGGTCCGGCGCTTGGGCTTGTACGGCAGGTAAATGTCCTCCAGGCGGGACTTCGAGTCGGCCGCCATGATCTGCGCTTCCAGGGCCTCGTCGAGCTTGCCCTGACCGCGGATCGACTCCAGCACCGCCGCGCGCCGCTCGTCCAGCTCGCGCAGGTAACGCAGCCGCTCCTCCAGGGTGCGCAGCTGGGTGTCGTCGAGCAGGCCGGTGGCCTCCTTGCGGTAGCGGGCGATGAACGGCACGGTGGCGCCGCCGTCGAGCAGCTCCACGGCCGCCCGTACCTGACGCTCGGCGACGCCGATTTCCTCGGCGATCCGCTGATGAACAGAGAGGGTCACGATCTCGATCCGCCTTCGGTGTGGGTTCCGCCCTGCATTGTGCCGGCCCGCACCGACGCCCGTCGCCGCCCCCGCCCCGGCGTGCCGCCCCACCCCTTCCTTACACCGCCCCGCCCGCGACGCCGCCCGCTGCGCTAGCGTGGCGATCATGGAACATCCCGTGGACCCGCGCGCCCGGCGGCTCTTCGGCGGCAGCGCCCGGGCGCTCGGCGACCTCGCCACCAGCCCGTTCCGGGCCGACCGCGACCGCATCGTCGCCTCGCCGTTCTTCGCCCGGCTCAACGGCGTGACCCAGGTGGTCAGCCCCGGCGGCTCCGGCCTGCTCGTGCACAACCGGCTGACCCACAGCCTCAAGGTGGCGCAGGTGGCGCGCGCCATCGCCGAGCGGCTCACCGCCGACGAGGCGCACCGCGACCTGCTGGAGAAGTTGGGCGGCTGCGACCCGGACGTGGTGGAGGCCGCCGCGCTCGCGCACGACCTCGGCCACCCACCGTTCGGGCACCTGGGGGAGCGGGTGCTGGACCGGCTGGCCCGGCAGCGGCTCGGGTTGACCGACGGGTTCGAGGGCAACGCCCAGTCGTACCGGATCGTCACCAGCACCGAGATCCGCGGCGCGGCGACCACCGGCCTTGACCTCACGGCGGCGGTGCGGGCGGCGCTGCTGAAGTACCCGTGGACGCGGCTGGACCATCCCGACCCGCACCCCCGGCTGCTGGACCCGCCGCCGCGCGGCGCCACCCCGCCGCCGGACGACCCGGACAGCGGCTCGTCGAAGTTCGGGGCGTACCGGACCGAGCTCGGCGACCTGCGGCAGGCCCGGGAGCCGTTCGTGGGGCGCATCCCGGACTGGCAGCAGACCCCCGAGGCGTCGATCATGGACACTGCCGACGACGTCGCGTACGCGATCCACGACGTGGAGGACTTCTACCGGGTCGGGGTGCTCCAGCAGGGCGCGGTGGCCGCCGAGCTGATGGCCTGGCAGCGCGAGAGCGGGCACTTCCGGGCCATCACCGACGCGGCCCTGGCCGCCGCCGCCCGTCGGCCCGGCTCGGCGATCGAGCGGCTGCGCCGGCAACTGCACCGCAAGGACGCCTGGATCGCCGACGACGAGGCGTTCGCCGCCGCCGTCGAGCACGTCCGCGAGGAGTTGGTGGAGGGGCTGCTCGCCATGCCCTTCGACGGCTCCATCGAGGCGGAGCAGTACGTGGCCCGGTTCTCCGCCCGGTGGACGACCCGCTTCGTCGACGCGATCACCGTGGTCGAGCAGCCGGCGGTCCGCTCCGGTCACGTGCTGCTCGCCCCCGCGCAGTGGCACGAGGTGCAGGTGCTCAAGTTCGTCCACCACCGGTTCGTGCTGGCCCGGCCGGACCTGGCCCTGCACCAGCGCGGGCAGGCCCGGCTGCTGGGCACCCTGGTGGAGGCGCTGCTGGAGTGGCTGCTCGACCCCGAGGAGGAGTCCCGGCTGCCGCGCCGCCTGCACGACCTCGTGGAGTTGGCCGAGGCGGAGCTGCACCCGCGTACGCCGGACCGGATCGGCAAGGCCCGCGGGCGGGCGATCGTCGACTTCGTCGCCCAGCTCACCGACGGCCAGGCGGTCGCCATGCTGGACGCCCTGTCGGGCCGCTCCGGGGCGCTCTGGACCGACGCCTTCGTCCTCTGAGGCCGCTCAGGCGACGGCCTGCCACCAGCCGTCGACGGCCGGCGGGTCGTCCACCACCACCCGCTCCCCGGGGCGGGGCACGGCCAGCCGTACGTCCCGGGCCTTCGCCTCGGCCCAGATCCGGTCCACCGGCTCGGACCAGTCGTGCAGGGCGAGGTTGAACGTCGCCCAGTGCACCGGTAGGAGCAGCCCGCCGCGCAGGTCGAGGTGGGCGGCGACGGCCTCCTCGGGGAACATGTGGATGCTCGGCCAGGCCCGGTCGTACGCCCCGATCTGCACCAGCGTGACGTCGAACGGCCCGTGCCGCTCGCCGATCTCGGCGTAGCCGTCGAAGTAGCCGGAGTCGCCGGTGTAGAAGACCTTGCGGTGCGCGCCGGCGACCACCCAGGAGCTCCAGAGCGTCCCGTCGCGGCGCAGCCCCCGGCCGGAGAAGTGCTGCGCGGCGGTGGCGGTGATCTCCAGCCCCGCCACCCGGTGGCTCTCCTCCCAGTCCAGCTCGACGATCCGTCCGGCCGGTACGCCCCAGCGGTCCAGGTGCGCGCCCACGCCCAGGGGCACCAGGAACGGCGCCGACTGCAGGGCGGTCAGCGCCTGGACGGTCGACATGTCGAGGTGGTCGTAGTGGTCGTGCGAGATCAGGATCGCGTCGACCGGGGGCAGTTCGTCGAGGCGTACCGGCGGCTGGTGCAGGCGGCGCGGGCCGACCAGGCTCGACGGGGAGCACCGGTCGCTCCACACCGGGTCGAGCAGCACCCGGCGGCCCTCGATCTCGATCAGCGCGGAGGCGTGGCCGTACCAGACGACGTTCAGCTCACGCCCGGCGTCGGTGGCCGGGGCGGCGCCCGGGCGCGACAGCGGCACGGCGACGCCCGGCCGGCGCTTCTGCTTGCCGAAGATCAGCTCACGGACGAGGTTGCGGTCGGGGGTGCCGGCCATCGAGCGGGAGCCGCCCGGGTTGCGGAAAACGCCGTCGTGGAACCGGGGCGAGCGGGCGGCCCGCTCCGCGCGGGCGCCGGTGAGCCGGCCGCCGAGCGCCGCCGGCACGTCCCGGGCCACCCACGCGAGCCCGGCGAGCGCGGCCAGCCCGGCCGCCCCGCGTAGCCGCCGCCCGAGTGCCCGGTCGAGTCCCGCGCGTCGCGGTGCTGCGCCCATCGTCGTCCCTCCGCCGGTGTCCCGTCGTACACGGTAGCCCGGCCACCAGCGGACCGGCGGAAGGTCGGCGGGGCCCGCCGGGACGGCGGGCCCCGCACGTCGCGGGGCGGCTCAGCCGCCGTTGCTGGGCCGCTGGGCGGTCGGTCGGTGGGTGACGCCGGTGCCGGTGAGGCGGTCCACCGAGGCCAGGAAGCGCCGGCCCATCCGGGCGCGGGCCTCGACGGCGGGGTGCGTCGCGCCGTAGTCGCCCGGCTCGGCCTGCCCGTCGGCGAAGAGGGCGTACGTCAGCACGGGCGCGCCGGCCGTGTCGAAGATCACCCCGGCCTCGTGCCGGGCGTCGGCGAACCAGCCGGCCTTCGTGGCGACGCGGGCCCGCTCGGTCGAGGACATGACCCGCCGGATTCCGTCGGTGTACGCGACGGGGGCGCGTAGCAGCCGCAGCACGAACGCCGTGCCGGCTGGCGAGAGCAGCGTGCCGGCCACCAGCGCGCGCAGCAGGTCGTGGGTCTCCCGGGGGGTGCTGGTGCCGAGGAAGAACCGGTTGGGGTTGGCGACGGGCTGCACCTGCGTGTTCGGGAAGCCCTTGCCGCGCAGGATCCCGTTGAGCTCGGCGGCCGGGCAGACCAGGCCGCACAGCCGTACCGCCGTGTCGTCGGAGACGGTCAGCAGGTTGGCCAGCACGTGCCCGAGCGTCACGAAGCTCGGGTACGCCCCGTCGAGGCTGAACATGCCGTCCCCGCCGGGCACCACGATCGCTTCGGTCACCTCGACCCGCTGGTCGAGCGTCAGCAGTCCCCGGTCGACCTTGTCGAGCACCGCCACGGCGACCGCGATCTTGTTGACGCTGTACGCCTCGATGCGCCGGTCCGGCTCGTCGGACACGGCCACCACCGGGGGGCCGGCCGGGTCGGCGACGCTGACGTACGCCTGCCAGTTGCCGCCCGCTGCCACCGTCTGCCGCTCGTAGATCGCGGCCACCCGGCGGGCGGCCTGCGCGGGCGTCGCCGGAGCCGGTTCGGCGACCTCGGGGGCGGCGGACGCCGGCGCGGCGGCGCCGAGCACCGTTCCCGCCGTGGCCACCGTGCCCAGTCCCAGCGCGGTCCTGCGGTTCACCCGGATAGTCAATCGTCTCTCCCGTCGTGGTGGGCCGGCCCACCACCCTAGGCGAAATGATCGACGCCGGTGATCCCGCCCGGCGCTCACGGCAGCCGGCGCCGGACGGCCGCCACGACCGGGCCGGGCAGTTCCCCGACGGCCCGCGCCACCCGCTGGAGGTCGGGCAGCCAGCCGCCGCGCACCGACGCGGCGGCCGGGTCCGGCGCGAACACCGTGCCGTCGTGCGGTGCGACCGGCCGGTCGGTCAGCCCGAGCAGTCGCATCAACGGCCCGACGAGGGCGTCGTAGACACCCGGCAGCATGGTGAAGCCGACCCGCATGACCAGGTTGACCCGGCCCACCGACACCTCCCGGCGGGGCCGGTCGGCGCAGTCCACGATGGCCCGCGCCACCCGCTCCGGGGTGGTGACGGGCGGCGGGGGCCGGCCGGCCCGGCCGAGGTAGTTCGCGGCCCGCTGGTAGACCGGGGTGTCCACACTGCCCGGGTTGACGATGCAGACGTGCACCCCCGGGGTCTCCCGGGCCTCCTGCTGGAGGGTGCGGGTCAGCCCCTGCAACCCCCACTTGCTCGCCACGTAGCCGCTCATGTAGGGCGCGGTGATGTGGCCGAGCACCGACCCGGTGAGGATCAGCGTTCCTCCGCCGTCCGCCGAGAAGCGGCGCAGCGCCACCCGGGCGACCGCGGCGGCGGCGAGCAGGTCGGTGCGCACCACCTGCTCGAAGACCCGCTCCGGGGTCTCCTCGAACCGGCCGTACGCTATCACCGCCGCCGTGTGCACCCAGACGTCGATGCCGCCGAACCGGTCGAGGGCCGCGTCGGCGAGCGCCGTCAGCGCGCCGTCGGCGGTGATGTCGGTGGGCACCTGGAGCACCTGCGCGCCTGCGGCCCGGCACTCGTCGCGCACCGCGGCGAGGGCGGCGGGGGAGCGGGCGGCGAGCACGAGGCGGTCCCCGCGTGCCGCGAAGGCCCGGGCCGCCGCCCGGCCGATCCCGCTGGTCGCGCCGGTCACGACCACCGTCCGGGTCACGGTGCGAGCACGACCTTGACGCAGCCGTCCTCCTTCTTCTGGAACATCTCGTACGCCTGCGGCGCCTCCACCAGCGGCACCCGGTGGGTACGCAGGTCCTCCACACCCAGCGGGTCGTCGTCGCCGGAGAGCAGCGGGATGATCTCGTCGGTCCACCGGCGCACGTGGCACTGCCCCATTCGCAGCTGGACGCCCCGGTCGAACATTTCCATCAGGGGCATCGGGTCGACCTCGCCGCCGTAGACGCCGGAGATGGAGACCGTGCCGCCACGGCGGACGGCCTTGAGCGCGGCCTTGAGCACGACCAGCCGGTCGACGCCCGCCTTGTCGGTCATGGTCTGCGCGAGCTTGTCCGGCAGCAGCCCGGCGGCGGTCTGGGCGAGCTTGCCGAGCGGCGCGCCGTGGGCCTCCATGCCCACCGCGTCGATGACGGCGTCGGGGCCGCGCCCGTCGACGAGGTCGATCAGCGCGCTGGGCACGTCGTCCAGTTGGCTGACGTCGAGCACCTCGATGCCGTGCCGGCGGGCCATCGCCAACCGCTCCGGCACCAGGTCCAGCCCGATGACCCGGTCCGCGCCGAGGTGCCGGCCGATGCGGGCGCAGAGCTGGCCGACCGGCCCGAGCCCGAAGACGGCGAGGGTGCCGCCGGGCGGGGTGTCGGCGTACTTCACCGCCTGCCAGGCGGTCGGCAGGATGTCGGACAGGTAGAGCCAGCGCTCGTCGGGCCCGGTGTCGGGCACCTTGATCGGGCCGAACTGGGCGTGCGGCACCCGCAGGTACTCCGCCTGCCCACCGGGCACCGAGCCGTAGAGCGACGTGTAGCCGAACAGCGCGGCGCCCTTGCCCTCGGCGGTCACCTGGGTGGTCTCGCACTGCGCGTACAGCTGCCGGTCGCACATCCAGCAGGAGCCGCAGGAGATGTTGAACGGCACCACCACCCGGTCGCCCGGCTTGAGCCGGGTCACCCCCGCGCCCACCTCCTCGACGATGCCCATCGGCTCGTGGCCGAGGACGTCGCCGGGCTTCAGGTACGGCCCGAGCACCTCGTACAGGTGCAGGTCGGAGCCGCAGATCGCGGTCGAGGTGATCCGGACGACGGCGTCGGTCGGCTCCTCGATCCGCGGATCGGGCACCTCCTCCACCCGTACGTCCCGCTTGCCCTGCCAGGTCAGTGCCTTCATGTCCCGTCGTCCCTCCTCGTGCCGTCCCCGAGGTTGCTACCCGCCCCCGACGACTTGAACCGGCACGGAGCGCCGAGGTGGCCGATGGCGGGCGGGTCGCGATGGCGGGGCCAGGGGGCGGGTCGCGACAGCCGGGCCGGGGGCGGGTGGTTCGGGCGGCATCGAGGGCCGGGATCGCGTGGGTGACGGCCCGCAGCCGCCGCGGGGATGGTCGAAGCCGGATGCGCATGGCCGGGCGTCGTCCCCGAAGCGGCTCCGGCCCGGTGTCCGGTGGCCCGGTGTCCGGTGGCCCGGTGTCCGGTGGCCTGGCGTCCGGTGGCCCGGCGGTCCGATGGTGCGGCGGTCTGGTGGTTCGGTGGTGTGGCGTGCGGCGGTCTGGTGGTTCGGTGGTGTGGCGTGCGACGGTCTGGTGGTCCGGTGGCTGCCTGTCGAGCTGATGTCGCAGACGACTCAGCTGATGTCGCAAACGATTCAGCTCGACAGGGCGCGAGCAGGGAGATCCGGCCGGGCGGGCGAGCAGGGAGATCCGGCCGGGCGGGCGAGCAGGGAGATCCGGCCGGGCGGGACAGTGGGCCGTATCGGGGCAGACCAAACTCCGTCGAAGTCGAAGTCGAAGTCGAAGTCGAAGTCGAAGTCGAAATCGGGGCGCGGGCGTCGCGGTGGGGACGGGGACGGCGGGCCGGCGATCGGCAGGTGCTACGGCGAGGGCCGCCGCGTTCGGAAGACGCGACGGCCCTGTGCCGACCTCGCCGGCGTGAGGTGTGCGGGCTCAGGAACCGGGGGTGTTGTCGCCCCGCTTCGAGGTGGCCATCAGGAAGTCGCGGTTGAGCCGGCCGATGGTGTTCAGCGGGATGCCCTTCGGGCAGACCACGGTGCACTCACCGGCGTTGGTGCAGCCGCCGAAGCCGGCCTCGTCGTGCGCGTCGACCATGCCGATGACCCGGGTGTAGCGCTCCGGCTGGCCCTGCGGCAGCAGCGAGAGCTGGGTGACCTTCGCGGCGGTGAAGAGCATGGCGGAGCCGTTCGGGCAGGCCGCCACGCAGGCGCCGCAGCCGATGCACTCCGCCGCCTCGAAGGCGGCGTCCGCGTTGGCCTTGGCGACCGGGGTCGAGTGCGCCTCGGGGGCGCTGCCGGTCGGCGCGGTGATGTAGCCGCCGGCCGCGATGATCTTGTCGAAGGCGCCCCGGTTGACCACCAGGTCCTTGATGACCGGGAAGGCCCGGGCCCGCCACGGCTCGATGTCGATCGTCTCGCCGTCGGAGAACTGCCGCATGTGCAGCTGGCAGGCGGTGGTGCCGCGCTGCGGCCCGTGCGCGTCACCGTTGATCATCAGGCCGCACATGCCGCAGATGCCCTCGCGGCAGTCGTGGTCGAACGCCACCGGCTCTTCGCCGGCGAGGATCAGCCGCTCGTTGAGGACGTCGAGCATCTCCAGGAACGACATGTCCGGGGAGACGTCGTCGACCTTGTAGGTCACCATCCGACCCTTGTCCTCGGGGCCGGACTGGCGCCAGATGCGCAGGGTCAGGTTCACTTGTAGCTCCGCTGCGTGGGGTGGACGTATTCGAAGTTCAGGTCTTCCTTGTGCAGCACCGAGGGCTCGCCGGTGGCGGTGAACTCCCAGGCCGCCACGTACGCGAAGCGGTCGTCGTCGCGCTCCGCCTCACCGTCGGGCGTCTGGTGCTCGGCCCGGAAGTGACCGCCGCAGGACTCCTCGCGGTGCAGGGCGTCGATGCACATCAGCTCCGCCAGCTCGAAGAAGTCGGCCACCCGGCCGGCCTTCTCCAGCGACTGGTTGAGCCCCTCGCCGGTGCCCGGCACCCGGACCCGCTGCCAGAACTGCTCGCGCAGGGCACGGATCTCGTCGATCGCCTTGCGCAGCCCGGCCTCGCTGCGCTCCATGCCGCAGTGCTCCCACATGATCTGGCCCAGCTCGCGGTGGAACGAGTCCACGGTCCGGTCGCCGTCGACGGCCAGCAGCCGCTGGATCCGGTCCTCGACGTCGGCGCGGGCCTGCACGGCCGCCGGGTGCGTGGCGTCGACCTTCTCGAACGGGCCGGAGGCCAGGTAGTTGGCGACGGTGTTCGGCAGCACGAAGTAGCCGTCGGCCAGGCCCTGCATGAGCGCCGAGGCGCCGAGCCGGTTCGCGCCGTGGTCGGAGAAGTTCGCCTCGCCGATCACGAACAGACCCGGGATGGACGACTGGAGGTCGTAGTCGACCCAGAGGCCGCCCATCGTGTAGTGCACGGCGGGGTAGATCCGCATCGGCACCTCGTACGGGTCCTCGCCGGTGATCCGCTCGTACATCTCGAAGAGGTTGCCGTACTTGGCCTCGATGGCCTTGCGGCCGAGCCGGTCGATCGCGTCGGAGAAGTCGAGGTAGACGCCGAGCCCCGTCTGGCCGACGCCGCGCCCCTCGTCGCAGACGTTCTTGGCGGCGCGGGAGGCGATGTCGCGGGGGACCAGGTTGCCGAAGGAGGGGTAGATCCGCTCCAGGTAGTAGTCCCGCTCGTCCTCGGGGATCTCCCGCGGGCTGCGGGTGTCGCCCTTGGTCCTGGGCACCCAGACCCGGCCGTCGTTGCGCAGCGACTCGCTCATCAGGGTCAGCTTCGACTGGTGGTCGCCGGAGACCGGGATGCAGGTCGGGTGGATCTGCGTGTAGCAGGGGTTGGCGAAGTACGCGCCCTTGCGGTGGGCCCGCCAGGTGGCGGTGACGTTGCAGCCCTTGGCGTTTGTGGAGAGGTAGAAGACGTTGCCGTAGCCGCCGGAGGCGAGCACGACGGCGTCCGCGAACTCGGTGGTGATCTCGCCGGTGACCATGTCCCGGACCACGATGCCGCGGGCCTTGCCGTCGACGACGATCAGCTCCAGCATCTCGTGCCGGGTGTTCATCTCCACGTTGCCGAGGCCGATCTGCCGCTCCAGCGCCTGGTACGCGCCGAGCAGCAGCTGCTGGCCCGTCTGGCCCCGGGCGTAGAAGGTGCGCTGCACCTGCGCGCCGCCGAAGGAGCGGGTGTCCAGCAGGCCGCCGTACTCGCGGGCGAACGGGACGCCCTGGGCGACGCACTGGTCGATGATGTTGACCGAGACCTCGGCCAGCCGGTGCACGTTGGACTCCCGGGAGCGGAAGTCGCCGCCCTTGACGGTGTCGTAGAAGAGCCGGTGCACCGAGTCGCCGTCGTTGCGGTAGTTCTTGGCGGCGTTGATGCCGCCCTGCGCGGCGATGGAGTGCGCCCGGCGCGGGCTGTCCTGGTAGCAGTAGGTCTTGACCCGGTAGCCCTGCTCGCCCAGCGTGGCGGCGGCCGAGCCGCCGGCCAGGCCGGTGCCGACCACGATCACGGTCATCTTGCGGCGGTTGGCCGGGTTGACCAGCTTGGCCTCGAAGCGGCGGCGTTCCCAGCGGGTCTCGATGGGGCCGTCGGGAGCCTTGGTGTCGGCGATCGGGTCGCCCTCGGTGTAGAGATCCATGTCAGGACACCAATCCGGTGAGTACGGCGAACGGGACCGCCAGGTAACCGGCGCAGAGCACGACGGCGAAGCCCAGCGCCACGGCCCGGGCCCGCCGCTCGCCGCGCGGGCTCTGCTGGCCGAGGCTGCGCAGCGCGCTGAACAGGCCGTGCCGCAGGTGGAAGCCGAGGGTGACGACCGCCAGGGTGTAGAAGAGCGTGACGTACCAGCGCTCCGGGGCGAAGTCGGCCACCACGTTGGCGTACGGCCGGCTCGGGTCGCCGACCGGGTTCAGCGTGCCGGTGGTGAGGTCCAGGATGTGGTAGATCACGAAGAGCAGGATGATCACGCCGCCCCAGCGCATGGTGCGGGCCGCGTAGCTGCCCTGGACCTTCTTGCGGTGCGCGTACTGCACCGGGCGGGCGGCGCGGGCGCGCACGGCGAGGGCGGTCGCGGCCCAGATGTGGCCGAGCACCGACGCCAGCAGGCCGATCCGCAGGATCCACAGGAACCACACGCCGGGCAGGATCGGGGCGCCGATCTCGCGCAGCCAGTGCGCGTAGTGGTCGAACGAGGTCGCCCCCGTGAAGATCTTCAGGTTGCCGAGCATGTGCGCGATGAGGAACAGCACCAGGATGATGCCCGTCACCGCCATGACGGCCTTCAGGCCGACGCTGGAGCGGATGGGCGACCGAGTTCTCGTGACTACCACGCGATCGACGCTAGGAGCACTTGATTCAGTCGTCCAATGCATCGACCTCGCAGTCTTGATAGCTATAGGCTATGTAGATGCAGCTCCATCAGCTGAAGTACTTCGTTGCGGTGGCAGAAGTACGACATTTCACCCAAGCCGCCGACATCGTGGGCATCACCCAGCCTTCGTTGAGTAAGCAAGTTCACGCCCTTGAGGACGGCCTCGGCGCCCCGCTGTTCGAGCGGGTAAGGGGCAACATCACGCTCACCGCGGCCGGTGAGGTGCTGCTGCCGCTGGCCAAGCGGATCCTCGCCGACGTCGACACCGCGACCCGCGAGGTGCAGGAACTGGTCGGCCTGCGCCGTGGCCGGGTCCGGCTCGGCGCCACCCCCAGCCTCGCCACCTCGCTCGCCCCGCCCGTGCTGCGCCGGTTCCGCGACGCCCACCCCACCATCGACCTGCGGGTGGAGGAGAGCGGCTCGCAGGACCTGGTCCGCGGCCTGCTCCGCGGCGACCTCGACCTGGCACTGATCATCATGCCGGCCCAGGGCACCGACCCCGGGCTGCGCGCCGACCCCATCCTGCGGGAGAGCCTGGTGGTCGCCTCCGTCGAGGAGCTGTCGGTGACCCCGGAGACCGGTCAGCTGCGCGTCGCCGACCTGCGCGACCAGCCGATGGTGATGTTCCGGGAGGGCTACGACCTGCGCGACGCCACCCTCCAGGCCTGCCGGGAGGCCGGCTTCGAGCCGACCATCGCCGTGGACGGCGGCGAGATGGACGCGGTGCTGAGCTTCGTCGAGGCCGGGCTGGGCGTCGCGCTGGTCCCCGGCATCGTGGTGGCCCGGCGTCCCGGCGTGCGCGTCACCCGGCTGGCCCCACCCGGCGTCCGGCGGACCATCGCGGTCGCCCGGCGCCGCGACGTGGTGCCCACCCACGCCGGCCGGGAGCTGCGTCGGATACTGCTGGACTACGTCCGCGACGCCACCACCGGCGGGGACCTGCCGCCGGGCGTCGAGCCCCTCTGACGCCGCCGACGTCCGACGCCGCCAGGTGCGCACGACGGAAGACGACCGGGCCCCGCCGGCCCGCCTACGCTGCCCGCATGGCAACGGGCAGCGCCGTGGTGATCGGCGCGAGCATGGGCGGGCTGCTGACCGCCTGCGCACTCACCGAGGCGTACGAGCGGGTCACCCTCGTGGACCGTGACCTGCTGCCCGAGCAGGCGGAGAGCCGCCGGGGCGTACCGCAGGGGCGGCAGTTGCACGTCCTGCTGACCCGGGGCCGGCAGGCGTTCGAGGAGCTGCTGCCCGGGATCTCGGCGGAGCTGAGCGCGCGGGGCGTGCCCACGGTCGACCTGCACGAGCAGGTCCACTGGTACAACAACGGCCACCGGATGCGGCGCGCGCCGTCCCCGCTGTTCGCGCTCGGGGTCAGCCGGCCGCTGCTGGAGCAGGTCGTCCGGGAGCGGGTCGCCGCCCTGCCCGGGGTGCGGATCGTGGCGGGCTGCGAGGTGGAGGGGCTGACCACCACCCTCGACCGGGGACGGGTCACCGGCGTACGGCTGCGCCCCCGCGACGGGGATCCGACCACCGTCGCCGCCGACCTCGTCGTCGACGCCGGCGGCCGGGGCACCCGCAGCCCGGTGTGGCTGGCCGAGCTGGGTTACCGGCCGGCGCCGGAGGAGCGGGTCAAGGTCGGCGTCACCTACCTCACCCGCACCTACCGGCGGGAGGCGCACCACCTGGAAGGGCTGCTCGGCGCGCTCACCAACGCCGTGCCCGGCCAGCCCCGGGGCGGCATCGTCGCCGTGCAGGAGCAGGGCCGGTTCGCGGTGGCGCTCAGCGGCATGCTCGGCGAGGAGCCGCCGGCCGACGACGAGGGGATGACCGCCTTCGCCGAGACCCTCGCCGCCCCGCAGATCGCCGACCTGCTGCGTACGGCGCGGCCGGAGAGCCCACCGGCGACGATGAAGTTTCCGGCCAGCGTGCGGCGGCGCTACGAGCGGCTGCGCCGCTTCCCGGCCGGCTACCTGGTGGTGGCCGACGCCGTGTGCAGCTTCAACCCGGTCTACGGGCAGGGCATGACGGTGGCCGCGCTGGAGGCCCTGCTGCTGCGCCGACTGCTGCGGCGGCCGTCCGACCGGCTCGCCCGGCGGTTCTTCCGGGGCGCGGCCCGGCTGATCGAGGGGCCGTGGTCCATCGCGGTCGGCACCGACCTGCGCTTCCCCGAGGTGCCCGGCCGCCGCTCGCCGCGGGTACGCCTGGTCAACGCGTACGTGGGCCGGCTGCACGAGGCGGCGACCCGGGACCCGGCGCTGGGCGCGGCGTTCCTGCGGGTGGTGAACCTCGTCGACCCGCCGACGCGGCTGCTCTCCCCGCCGGTGCTGTTGCGGGTGCTGCGCGGGTCGTCCTACCTGCCCTCGGCCTCGTCCATCGCCCGGTAGATCCGCTGCTCCGACACCGGGTACGGGGTGCCCAGCGCCTGGGCGAAGACGTTCACCCGCAGCTCCTCGACCATCCAGCGGATCTGCCGGACGGCCGTCGACTGCCGGCGCCCCGGGGGCAGCGCGGCGAGCATCTCCTGGTACTCCTTCTGCACCACCGCGACCCGGTCCTGCTGCTGCTTGTCGCGCTGCGGGTTGCCCGGCAGCCGGTCCAGCCGCCGCTCGATCGCGGTGAGGTAGCGCAGCAGGTCGGGCAGGCGCGCGTACCCGGTCTCGGTGACGAAGCCCTTGTGCACCAGGCCGTTCAGCTGGGCCCGGATGTCGGCCAGCGCGGCCACCACCGCCAGGTTCCGCGTGGCGCCGAGGCGCTGCTCCACGGCGTACGCGGCGGCGAGCACCCGGCGTACCCGGTCCATGATCTCGACCACGGTGTCCACCAGGTCGGCCCGGACCTTGTCCCGCAGGGCGGCGAAGCCCTCGGCGTCCCAGGCCGGGCCGCCCGCGTCGCCGATCAGCTTGTCGATGGCCGCCCCGGCCGCGTCGGAGATCAGCTCCTGCACGCCGCCGTGCGGGTTGCGGCTCAGCGCCAGCTTCGCCTCGTTGGACAGCCGCCCCTGGAGGAACTTCGCCGGCGACGGCACGGTCAGCCGGAGCAGCCGCCGGGTGCCCGCCCAGTGCGCGGCCTCCTGCTCGGCGGGCGAGTCGAAGACCTTCACCCCGACGGTGTCGCCCTCGTCGACCAGGGCCGGGTACGCGGTCACCGCGTAGCCGGAGCGGACCTGCTCGATGGTGCGAGGAAGATCGCCGATGCTCCATTCGCGCAGCCCGGTACGGGCCACGTCGGGTGCGGCGGCGGCCACGACCTGGCGTACCTCCGCCTTGAGCTGGCGTTGCAGGGCCGGCAGGTCCTTGCCCTCGGCGACCGGCTTGTTCTCCTCGTCGAGCACCCGGAAGCGGACGCGCAGGTGCGGCGGCAGCTTCTCCGGCTCCCACGCGTCGCGGGGCACGGTGACGCCGGTCATCCGGCGCAGCTGCCGGGTCAGCGCGTCCAGCAGTGGCTCCTCGCCGGCGGGCATCGCGGCGAGCGCCGCGCGGGCGTAGTCCGGCACCGGGACGAAGTTGCGGCGCACCGCCTTGGGCAGCGAGCGGATCAGCGCGACAACGAGTTCCTCGCGTAGCCCGGGGACCTGCCAGTCGAAGCTCTCCGCCGGCACCTGGTTGAGCAGGGGCAGCGGGATGTCGACGGTCACGCCGTCGGTCGGGGTGCCCGGCTCGAACCGGTAGGTCAGCGGCAGGGTCACCCCGTCGGCGGACCACTCGTCGGGGTAGTCGGCCTCGTCCACGCCGGTGCGGCCGGCGTTGACCAGCAGCTCCCGGGTGAAGGTGAGCAGGTCGGGCTGCTCCCGGCGGGTCTTCTTCCACCAGGCGTCGAAGTGCCGCCCGGAGACCACGTCGGCAGGGACGCGCGCGTCGTAGAAGTCGAAGACGGTCTGGTCGTCGACGAGGATGTCGCGGCGCCGGGCGCGGTGCTCCAGCTCCTCGATCTCCGCCAGCAGCCGCTGGTTGTCGGCCCAGAAGTGGTGGTGGGTCTGCCAGTCGCCCTCGACGAGGGCGTGCCGGATGAACAGCTCCCGGGACAGCGCCGGGTCGATCCGGCCGAAGTTGACCTTGCGCGAGGTGACAAGCGGGACGCCGTAGAGGGTCACCTTCTCGTAGGCCATCACGGCCGCCTGCTTCTTCTCCCAGTGCGGCTCGCTGTAGCTGCGCTTGACCAGGTGCTGGGCCAGCGGTTCGACCCACTCGGGTTCGACCCGGCCGGCGACCCGACCCCAGAGGCGGGAGGTCTCCACCAGCTCGGCCGCCATCACCCAGCGCGGCGGCTTCTTGAACAGCGCCGAGCCGGGGAAGAGCGCGAACTTGGCGCCCCGGGCGCCCAGGTACTCGTGCTTCTGCGCGTCCTTGAGCCCGACGTGCGACAGCAGGCCGGCCAGCAGGGACTGGTGCACCTTCGGGGTGTCGATCTCCTCCGGCAGGTCCGCGCCACCCCGGCGCCCGCCGCCGTCGCGCGTCGGTCGCCCCTCTTCGGGCGTACGCAGCACCTGGCGCAACTGGCTGACGATGTCCTGCCACTCGCGTACGCGCAGGTAGTTGAGGTATTCGGCCTTGCACATCCGCCGGAACGCGCTGGAGGAGAGTTCGCGCTGCTGCTCGCGCAGGTGTCGCCACAGGTTGAGCAGCGACACGAAGTCCGACTCGCGGTCGGTGAACCGGGCGTGCGCCTGGTCGGCCTGGGCCTGCTTGTCGGCGGGCCGCTCGCGCGGGTCCTGGATGGACAGCGCGGCGGCGATCACCATCACCTCGGTGGCGCAGCCGTTGCGCTCGCCCTCGACGACCATCCGGGCCAGCCGCGGGTCGACGGGGAGCTGCGCCAGCCGCCGGCCCAGCGGGGTGAGCCGCTTCGCCGGGTCGGCCTCGGCCGGGTCCAGCGCGCCGAGCTCGTGCAGCAGGTTGACGCCGTCGGCGACGTTGCGCCGGTCCGGCGGGTCGATGAACGGGAACGCGGCGATGTCGCCGAGCCCGATGGAGGTCATCTGGAGGATGACCGAGGCGAGGTTGGTGCGCAGGATCTCCGGGTCGGTGAACTCCGGGCGGGACAGGAAGTCCTGCTCGTCGTAGAGGCGGATGCAGATGCCGTCCGAGGTGCGCCCGCAGCGCCCCTTGCGCTGGTTGGCCGACGCCTGCGAGACCGGCTCGATCGGCAGCCGCTGCACCTTGAGCCGGCTGCTGTAGCGGGAGATGCGGGCCGTGCCCGGGTCCACCACGTACTTGATGCCGGGCACGGTGAGCGAGGTCTCCGCGACGTTGGTGGCGAGCACCACCCGGCGCCCGGCGTGCGGGGCGAAGACCCGGTGCTGCTCGGCGGTGGAGAGCCGGGCGTACAGCGGCAGGATCTCCGTGCCGCGCAGCGCCGGCTTCTTCTCCACCAGCCTGCCCAGCGCGTCCGCGGTGTCGCGGATCTCCCGCTCGCCGCTGAGGAAGACCAGGACGTCGCCGGGGCCCTCGGCGGCCAGTTCCTCGACGGCGTCGCCGATGGCCTGGACCTGGTCGCGGACGTTCTCCTCGTCCTCCCCGTCGTCCTCGCCCTCGGCCACCTCGACCAGCGGCCGGTAACGCACCTCGACCGGGTACGTGCGCCCGGAGACCTCGACCACCGGCGCCGGTACGCCCTCGGGCTCGTCGGCGGTGGGCGGCCCGGCGAAGTGCCGGGCGAACCGCTCGGTCTCGATGGTCGCCGAGGTGATGATCACCTTGAGGTCGGGGCGGCGGGGGAGGAGCTGCCGGAGGTAGCCGAGGATGAAGTCGATGTTGAGACTGCGCTCGTGCGCCTCGTCGATGATCAGCGTGTCGTACTGGCGCAGCATCCGGTCGGTCTGCAACTCGGCGAGCAGGATGCCGTCGGTCATCAGCTTGACCAGGCTGCGGTCGCTCACCTGGTCGCTGAAGCGCACCTTGTAGCCGACCACGTCGCCCAGCTCGGTGCCGAGCTCCTCGGCGATCCGGTCCGCCACCGTACGCGCGGCCAGCCGGCGCGGCTGGGTGTGCCCGATCAGCCCGGTGATCCCGCGCCCCAGCTCCAGGCAGATCTTCGGCAGCTGGGTGGTCTTGCCGGAGCCGGTCTCGCCGGCCACGATCACCACCTGGTGGTCGCGGATCGCGGCGGCGATGTCGTCCTTGCGCTCGCTGACCGGCAGCTGGGCCGGGTAGGTGACCACCGGCACGGCGGCCCGCCGGCCCGCCAGCACCGCCTCGGCCCGCGCCACGTCGGCGGCGATCTCGTCGAGCGCCGACTCCCGGCGCTGCGGGTCGCGCAGCCGGCGCACCCCGTCCAGGCGCCGTTGCAGGCGGCGCTGGTCGCGGAACATCAGGGGACGGAGGCGGCGGTGCAGCTCGCGGACGGGGTCGGTCGCGGCGGGTGCGGCTGGATTCTGCATGTCGTCGCCAAGGATAGGCAGCCGACGGCCGGACCGCCCCCGGGTTACCGCCGCCCCGCCCCGGGCCGCCCGCGCGCACGCCCGTCGGCGGCGCCGTCAGGGCGAGCGCGGCGGTGCCGCCTCGGACTAGAGTGGGGCGCCGACCGACCTTGGCCACGGGGGATGGGATGACGATGCGGGACACCGACCGGGCCCTGGTGCAGGCCGCCACGGCGGTCGCCAAGCTGCGCTGCCGCAGCGACAACCACACGGTCGCCGCCGCCGCGCGGACCACCGACGGCCGGGTCTTCACCGGGGTCAACGTCTACCACTTCACCGGTGGCCCCTGCGCGGAGGTGGTCGCGGTCGGCGCCGCCGCCACCCAGGGCGTCACCGAGCTGGAGACGATCGTCGCCGTGGGCGACCGGGGGCGCGGGGTCATCCCGCCCTGCGGGCGCTGCCGGCAGGTGCTGCGCGACTACTTCCCCACCGTCCGGGTCATCGTCGGGCCGATGGACGCGCTGCGCGTGGTGCACGTCGCCGAACTGCTGCCGGAGACGTACGTCTGGGCCGACCAGCAGCTCGACGGGCCCGCCGGCCCGCTTCCCGCGCCGCGACCGGCCGACTGACCTCCCGGGCCGTCAGTCGCCGGCGGCGGCCGCCAGGATCGACCGGGGCAGCGGCACGCTCTCGAACCGCACGATGCCCTCCGGCACCATCCAGCTCATCACCTGCACGCCCAGTCGCCCGGCCCGCACGGCCGGGTCGTTGTGGTAAAGCTCTCGGGCCTCCTGCGGGGAGATGGAGAGCACGACGAACCCGCGCAGCCGCTCGTCGTCGGCGTCGACGAAGGGCCCCGCGGCCAGGACGAGCCCCTGTTCCACCAGCCCCGCGTGGTGGGCCAGGTGGGCGTCCTGCAACCGGTCGGCCGCGTCCAGCGGTAGCTGCGGCGCGTCCGTCGGCCGGCTCAGGAGCACCACGGTGTGCTGGTCGAATCGCATGCTGACAACCCTAGGGCGGCCGGGGCCGCCGCCCGACCGGATCCGGCGCTGTCCGCCCTGCTCAACGCCGCCCGGATCGACGACGGCGAGTTAGGCCCGGCCAGGGCGTTCCGCTACGGTAAGGCGACCCTAAGCCCGAACGTGCAGGAGCCTCGTGACCACCCTCGCCACCCGCCCGGCACCTGCCGGCACCCGGCCCCGGGCGCGTGGGAGCCGCCGGCTCGCGGTCACTGTCGCCGCCGCGCTGGTGCTGCTGCTGGCCGTGCTGGCGAGCTTCGCGCTCGGCAGCCGGGCGCTCGCCGTCGACGAGGTGTGGCGCGCGCTGGTCGCCCCGGACGGTGGTGAGGCCGCCACCATCGTGCGGGAACTGCGGATGCCGCGCACCGCGCTGGGCCTCGCCGTCGGGCTGGCGCTCGCCGTGGCCGGCGTCCTCTTCCAGGCCCTCACCCGCAACCCGCTGGCCGAACCGCGGATCCTCGGCATCAGCGCCGGCGCCTCGTTCGGCGTGGTGCTGGCCATCTCCGTCTTCGGCGTGGGCACGCTCGCCGGGTACGTCTGGTTCGGCATCGCCGGTGCGCTCGGGGCCGGCGTGCTCGTCTTCGCCGTCGCGGCCAAGGCCCGCGAGGGCGCCAGCCCGGTCACCCTCGCGCTGGTCGGCGCGGCCCTCGACGCCAGTCTTGCCTCCGTGGTGTACGCGCTGCTCAGCATGGACGCCCGCACCTTCGAGGAGTACCGCTTCTGGGTGGTCGGCGGGCTGACCGGCCGGGACCTCACGGTGGCCGCCCAGGTGGTGCCGTTCGTGCTCGCCGGGCTGGTCCTGGCCGCCCTCGTCGCCCGGGGCCTGGACGCGCTCGCCCTCGGCGACGACGTGGCCCGGGGCCTCGGGCACCGGATCGGGCTCGTCCGCCTCGGCGGCGGCGTCGCCGCGGTGCTGCTCACCGGGGCGGCCGTCGCCGCCGCCGGGCCGATCGCGTTCGTCGGGCTCGCGGTGCCGCACCTGGCCCGCGCCCTGGTCGGCGCCGACCACCGCTGGACCCTCGCGGTCTCGGCGCTGCTCGGGCCCGCGCTGCTGCTCGGCGCCGACGTCGTCGGGCGGCTCGTCGCGCCGCCCGGGGAGGTGCCCGCGGGCATCGTCACCGCGCTGATCGGCGCCCCGCTGCTGGCCTTCCTGGTCCGCCGCGCGAAGGTCGTGACGGCGTGAGCGCCCCCGCCGCCCCGAGCGCCCCCACCGCCCCCACCGCCGGGCGGCCGGCGGGCCGTCCCCGGGTGGGCGTCACCGCGCTGCCGGGGCGGTCGCTCGTGCGGATCGGCCCGGTGAGCGTGCAGGTCCGCCGCCGCTCCGTGCTGGTCGCCGCCGCGCTGGTCGTGCTGCTGCTCGCCGCAGGGGTGCTCAGCCTCTCCCTGGGCACCCCGTACGTCGCCCCGGCCGACGTGCTGCGCGCCCTCTCCGGCGCCGGCACCCCGTACGACCTGGTGGTCCTCGACCTGCGACTGCCCCGGCTGGTGCTGGCCGCGGTGGCCGGCGCGGCCTTCGGGGTGGCCGGCACGCTGATCCAGAGCGTGGCCCGCAACCCGCTCGCCAGCCCCGACGTCGTCGGCATCACCCAGGGCGCCGGCCTCGCCGCGACGGTGGCCCTGACGACTGGCGCCGCGGCGGTGCTCGTGGCCCCGGCGGCGCTGCTCGGCGGGCTGGCCGCCGCCACGCTGCTGTTCCTCCTCGGCGCCCGGCACGGGCTGGCCGCCCAGCGGTTCGTGCTCGCCGGCGTGGCGGTCGCCTTCGCGCTGCGGGCCCTGACCGAGGTCGTCCTGCTCACCGCCGACCCGATCGACGGGCTGCGCGCGCAGATCTGGCTGATCGGCACGCTCGCCGGCAAGGGCTGGAACGAGAGCCTGTGGATCGCCCTCACCCTGGCCGCGCTCCTGCCGGTGCTGGCCTGGGCCGGCTGGGCGCTGAACAGCACCGCCCTGGACGACGACACCGCCCGGGGGATCGGCCTGCGCCCGGTGGCCCGCCGGGTCGGCCTCGCCGGCACCGGGGTGCTGGCCGCCGCGATGGTCACCGCGCAGGTGGGCGCGGTGGACTTCGTGGCTCTCGTCGCCCCGCAGCTGGCCCGGCGGCTGGTCCGCGCCGAGCGCCCGCCGCTGCTCTGCGCCGCGTTGCTCGGCGCCTTGCTGCTGGTGCTGGCCGACCTGGGTGGCCGGCGGCTGTTCGCCCCCACCCAGCTGCCCGCCGGGGTGCTGACCGCCGCCATCGGTGGCCCGTACCTGATCTTCCTGCTGCTCCGCGGCCGGCGGCGGCCCTCGTGATGTCCCACCCTGGCAAGGAGGCGTGATGCTCTCCACCCGCGACCTGGTCGCCGGCTACGACGAGCGGACCGTGCTGGACGGGCTCGACCTGGAGCTGCCCGGCGACGCGTTCACGGTGATCGTCGGGCCGAACGCCTGCGGCAAGTCCACCCTGCTGCGCACCATGGCCCGCCTGCTCACGCCCCGGCGCGGCGCCGTGCTGCTGGACGGCACCGCCATCCGGGACCTGCCGACCCGCGAGGTCGCCCGCCGCCTCGGCGTGCTGCCGCAGAGTCCGCTGGTGCCCGAGGGGGTGACCGTCGCCGACCTGGTCGGCCGGGGCCGGCAGCCGTACCAGCGGTGGTGGCGGCAGTGGTCGGAGTCCGACGGGGCCGCCGTCGACCGGGCCATGGCGCTCGCCGACGTGACGGCGCTGGCGGACCGGCCGGTCGACACCCTCTCCGGGGGCCAGCGGCAGCGTGTCTGGATCGCCATGACCCTCGCCCAGGACACCGAGGCGCTGCTGCTGGACGAGCCCACCACCTTCCTCGACCTCGCCCACCAGGTGGAGGTGCTGGACCTGCTGCACCGGCTGCGCGTCGAGCGGGGCCGGACGGTCGTCGCCGTGCTGCACGACCTCAACCAGGCCGCCCGGTACGCCGACCACCTGATCGCCATGCGCTCCGGTGCGGTGGTGGCCGCCGGGCCGCCCCGGGAGATCCTCACCGCCGACCTGGTCCGGGACGTCTTCGGCCTCGACTGCGTGGTCGTGCCCTGCCCGGTGACCGGGGCGCCCCTGGTGGTGCCCGCGCTCACCAGTCCCTCCCTGACCCGCCTGCCCGCCGGGAACGCGGCGACGCCGCTGACCGGCTCGCACCCTTCGAAAGGAATCTGATGCGTCGTCTCGCCGCCGCCCTCACCGCGGCGCTGGCCCTCGGCGTCGGTCTCACCGCCTGCGGTGAGAGCGACCCGGTCGCCGACACCACCACCGGACAGACCCGGGAGATCGTCCACGCCATGGGCACCACCAAGGTGCCGGTGGAGCCCAAGCGCGTCGTCGTGCTCGACACAGACAAGATCGACACAGCCCTGACACTCGGTGTCACACCGGTCGGCGCCGCCACCGCCGGCGAGGCGCGGAGCTGGCCGACCTACTTCGGCGAGGAGAAGCTCGCCGGCATCAAGGAGGTCGGGGTGCTCACCGAGCCCGACCTGGAGGCCATCAACGCCCTCAAGCCGGACCTGATCCTGGGCAGCAAGTTCCGCCAGGAGAAGTTCTACGACGAGCTGGCCGCCATCGCGCCGACTGTCTTCACCGAGAAGGTCGGCATCACCTGGAAGGAGAACTTCCTCTTCGACGGCGCGGCGCTCGGCAAGGAGCAGCAGGCCAAGGACCTGCTGGCCGGGTACGAGACGCGGGCCAGGGAGTTCGGCGGCAAGCTCGGCGACGCCGCCGAGCGCAAGGTCTCCATCGTCCGCTTCATGCCGACCGAGATCCGGGTGTACGGGCCGGACTCGTTCTCCGGCATCGTCATCGGCGACACCGGGCTGGGCCGCCCCGAGCGCCAGCAGCTCACCGGCAAGGAGGACCGGCGGATGGACCGGGTCAGCCCGGAGCGGATCGGCGAGGTCGACGGCGACGTCATCTTCGTCACCGCGTACGGCGAGAAGGCCGCCGCCGAGCAGGCCAAGGTCACCGGCGGGACGCTCTGGAAGGGGCTGTCGGCGGTCAAGGCCGGCAAGTCGCACGTCGTCTCCGACGAGATCTGGATGACCGGCATCGGCATCGGCGCCGCCAACAAGATCCTCGACGACCTGGCCAAGTACCTCACCGCCTGACCCGTGTCGCGCGCGGCAGCCGCTACGGCTGCCGCGCGTCACCCGTCACGGACTCGCCGGCGGCGCGCCGCAGCGAGCGGTACCGGGAGAGGTCCTCGCGGGCCGGCCCGCCCTGCCGGACCCGCTCGGCCGGGTGCACCGCCGGCTGGTCCGGCACCCGGGGCGTCTCCCCGTCCTGCGTGAGGAGGTCCTCGGTCTCCTGGACCAGGTAGTGCGGCCGACGCTTGGTCTCGTAGTAGATCCGTCCGATGTACTCCCCGATCACGCCCAGGATCGTCATCTGGATGCCGCCGAGACCGATCACGCTGACGATGATGGTGGTGTAGCCGGGAACGTCGATTCCCTTGCTGACGGCGTCGGCGACCACCCAGGCCATGTAGACCACCGCGATCAGGGTGAGGAACAGGCCGCCGTAGATCGCCAGCCGCAGCGGCCGGTTGTTGAACGACAGCAGCCCGTCGAACGCGTAGTTGAACAGCTTGCCGAACGTCCACCTGCTCCGGCCCGCCTGCCGGGTCTCGTTGCGGTGCGCGACCACCACCGTCCGGAAGCCGATCCAGGAGAACAGCCCCTTGGAGAAGCGGTTGTACTCCGGCATCGCCAGCACCGCGTCCACCGCAAGCCGGGACAGCAGCCGGAAGTCACCCGCCCCGTCCAGCAGCCGCACGTCGATCCACCAGTTGACCACCCGGTAGAAGGACCGCGAGGCCAGCATCCGGACGAGGCGGTCGCCACGCCGGTCCCGGCGCGCGATGACCTGGTCGAAACCCTGCCGGTACAACGCCACCATGTCGGGCAGCAGCCGGGGCGGGTGCTGGAGGTCGGCGTCCATGATGACCACCGCGTCCCCGGTGGCCCGCTCCAGCCCGGCGAGCATCGCCGCCTCCTTGCCGAAGTTGCGGCTCAGCGACGTGTAACGCACGGCGGGATCGGCGGCGGCGAGCCGACGCAGCGCCACGAGGGTGCCGTCGGAGCTGCCGTCGTCGACGTAGACCACCTCGATGTCGACGTCGGTCAGCTCCGCGACCGCGGCGGTCACCGCCGAGTGCAGGCGCTCCACCGAGGCCTCCTCGTTGAAACAGGGCACCACCAGCGACAGGCGCACCTGCGTCACCCCGCCCGGCCGGCGCCCGAGGACGCCCGCCCCGCGCCGCCCCGCTCAGAAGCGGTAGACCAGCACACCGTCGATCTCCTCCCGGGTGATGCCGAGCCCGTCGACCGGCCGGTCCGCGATGCCCTCCCAGGGCGTCCCGGCGGTCCAGCCCGGCAGGGCCACCACGGACCGCACCCCGATGCCCCGCAGGTACGCCACGCTGCCCGCATCGGGGAAGGTGGCCGTCGCGACCCGGGTCTGCGCCTGGGTGACCGGCTCGAACCCGCCCAGCCCGTTCGTGACCCGGGGGAACCCGTCCGTCGTCCACAACATGAAGATCAGGTCGACCGCGCCGCCGGCGGGCAGCACCAGCATCGGCTCCGCCGCCGTACGCATCGCGGCCGGCGGCGTCGGCACCACCGGATGCGGCGTCCGGTTGATCCCCTCCAGCCCGACCAGGGCCAGCGGCACCAGCAGGAGCACCGGTGCCAGGAGCCTGGCCCAGCCCCGGGACGACCACCGCCGCACCGCCGTGGCGAACACCGTCACCGTGCCCGCCGCCAGCACCGCCAGCAGCAGGCTCGTCCAGTGCATCATCCGGCCCGGCGTCCGCAGCGCGTCCCAGCCCGGCAGGTGCTTCGACAACGTCAGGTAGCCCGGATCACCGTCGCCGCCGAGGGTGACGCCCAGCCCCAGGAGCACCGTGCCGAGCACGCCGAGCGCCAACGCGACCCGGTGCCGGGCCGGATAGACCGAGACGAACAGCCCCGCCGCGGCCAACGCGAGCAGGACCATCCCGGGCAGCAGCGCCATCTCCGGCGGCCAGGACAGTTGTTCCCGCGCCGCCGCGTGCCGCTCGCCCCACCACCACGAGTCCGCCGGGGCGGTGACGAAGCCGATCAGCGGCGGCGAGAACATCTCCGTCCAGGCCAACGACCGTTCGGCCTGCGGGTTGAGGTCGACGACCTTCAGGTAGACCAGGCCCAGCAGGAGCGTCACCGCGCCGAAGACGGCGCCACCGGCCACGTCGGCGACCAGCAGCCGCCGGCCGAACGCGGGTCGTCGCCCGCGCCGCCACCACGACCAGCCGTAGCCGCCGGCCCCGACCAGCACCGCGGCCAGCAGGAAGTAGACAAGCGGCAGCCCGATGCCGAAGCCCAGGCTGATCTGCCAGGCGGCGACGAGCCACCCCGCGAAGGCCCAGCCCGGTCGCCGCCGTTCCGGCCGGTAGCCGTGCCGCAGCGACCAGCCGTGGCCGCGCGCCAGCATCGCCAGGCACAACGCGATCCCGCCGCTGGACAGGATGTTCAGGTGGCCGGAGTGCGCCAGCCGCCAGGGCGCGTACGCCCACGCGATCCCGGCGACCGCCCCGCCCAGCCGGCCCGCCCCGAGCTGCCGGGCCAGCGCGTACGCCCCGATGAAGGCCAACGCGTGCACCAGCACGTACATCACGTTGTAGCGGACCAGGGCGGCCTCGAAGCCCGAGCCGAGCATCCCGAACGGGGCGTAGCCGAGCAGGGTGTCGCTGTAGACGTACGTGTAGGTCTCGGGGAAGAACGTGTTCGAGTGCCAGAGACCGGCCGGGTTGTTGAGCACGGCGTGCCCGGCCCAGGCCATCTGCCACGCCTGCAACGTGGGGTCGCCGATGTCGCCGGGGATGGTGCTCGCCGGATGCCGCATCGTCGGCCAGGTCAGCACCACCGCCAGCAGCAGCCCGCCGAGCACCGCCAGCGTCCACTCGTGGCGCAGCCAGCCCCACCGGTTCCGTCGGCCGGGGTCCCCGGGGTCGGGGACCTGGTCGTGGTCGGCGGTTTCGGCGGACGGACGGGCGTCCGTGGACCCGGTGGTCATGAAGATAGATGATTCACGATGGTGGCCGCCGTGTCGATCCGCCGCCCGGGATGTGGGCTTCCGGGCGGATCCGCCGACCCGCCCGGGGCGCCGCCGCACGTCCTCCGACCCGCCAGCCCGCGCGGCCCGGCCGGCGCGTGTCGCGGGCACCCGGTCGGCGCCCGGCCCGGCCACGTCGGCCGGACCGGGCGATCGGGATCGGGTGGGTGGGTGGGTGGTGGGAAGGGATCAGGCGGCGGTGGCCCAGATGGCACGGAAGGCCGCCGCCTCGCCGGCCAGCCAGCGCTCGATCTGCTCCGGGCGGGCGTCGGCGGGCATGCGGTGGGCCTCGCCGCGGCGGACGTCGACCAGGACCGGCTCGGCGTGCGGGAGCACCGCGTCCATGTGCCGGGCCATCAGGTGCAGGGTGGCGAGTGTCGCCTCCTCGCTGGGCGGCGCCTCGTCGAAGTGCAGTCGGACGGCCTCGACGCGACCGTCGGCGTGCCGTACGCCGAACTGGGGGTTGACCTTGACGGGCAGGTCGCCCAGCATCGCGAGCGCGTCGCGGGTCTGGGCGAGGTCGACCTCCCTCGGCTCGCCGAGGGAGCGCAGCCAGGTCGTCGCGCCGGGGACGAGGGCCTGGTAGAGCGGTCGCCAGCGGGGCTTGACCACGTCGACCACCTGGTCGAGGTGGGTGCCGCCGGTGTGGAAGGCGATGTCGGCCTTGAGCGCCTTGACGAACTGGCCGTGCGGGTTGAAGCCGGAGCGGCTGGCCCGCTGCTTGCGCAGGCCCCCGACGAAGGTGGCCTTGGTCGGGCCGGTGCGGTCGACGTAGCGGGTGAAACCGAGCAGGGTGGCGTAGGGGGTGGGTGGGGCGGAGGCGGGCGTGGTCACGGGCGTCCTCCCAGGTCAGGACCTCGATTAGTACACACATTCTAATCGACGGGTGTGACATCTCCCAGGGTTCGCGGGGACTCTCTCGCCCCGGTCCGCCGATGGCCGACCGGCACCGGCCATCGAGGCGCGGGGAGCGCGGGACACGCGGGGAGGTGGGGTGCCGTGGACCGGCGCTCGGATACGGTGAGCACTCCGCGGAGCTGTATCTGACGCAGAGCCAGAGAGCCGTTCGGGCGCTGTGGTCGGAGCCCGGCCGGGTGGACGCGGTGACGTTCGACGAGATCACCGGCCTTCTGCTGCGCTGCCGGGACCGACTGCAGGAACTCTTCGACGACGTGGTCCGCGTACCCAGCGCGTAGCTGCCGCCCGAGGGCGGGCGGCCCGGGAAGGCCCCCGCCGCGCGCGCGGGAGATCCATGCCGACGGCCCCGCGCCGAGGCGCGCCCCGCTGCCGCCTTGTGCGGTGCCCATCTTGTGCGGCGCCGAATCCGAAAGGTTTTCCGCGCCCCGGAAAAAACAAAGGGAAAGGGAGTGTGGCCACCCCTTTCCCTTCTCAATGTATATCGCACCCGGGGGCTTGCGGCAAGACCCGGTCCGTGCCGCAGAATCACCCGGCCGAGGCCGCGAGCTGCGGAAACGGGACCAGCGAAAGCGTGGGTCGCCGTCGACGTACGGCCGAATGAAAACGTCGCGCCGATGGCCGGACGCCCGGTGCGCGCGTGCGGCGCACGGCATCGCGGGCCGGGAGCCGGAACGAGAGTGGAGTTGCTGACGTGGATCGCCTGACGACAAGCGTGTTCGACCTTCCCGACCACCTCGCCGCCAAGGCCGATCCGACGCTGATCGCCGCCGACGAGCGGCACTTCGCGGCCGTCGCGGGGAGCATCGAGCGGACGGGCACCGAGTTGTCCGACCGCCTCGACGCCGAGCGCCGGGCCCCCGGTGGCAAGGGCCGGCAGGCGGTGGACCGGGACATGGAGGTCCGCCGGCTGGCCGCCCGCCTGCGCACACTGCGCCGCTTCGGCGTGGACCTGTGCCTCGGCCGCATGGTCGGCGCCGACGATCCCACGCCCGTGTACGTCGGTCGGCGCGGCCTCACCGACGGCGCGGGCGGGCGGCTGCTGCTCGACTGGCGTTCCCCCGCGGCCGAGCCGTTCTTCGCGGCGACCCACGCCAACCCGATGGGCCTGGCGAGCCGCCGCAGGTACCGCTGGACGCGCGGCCGGATCACCGACTACTGGGACGAGGTGTTCACCCCGGACGCCCTCGAGGGGCACGCCGCCGCGCTCGACGACCAGTCCGCCTTCATCGCCAGCCTGGGCGCCAGCCGGTCGCCGCGGATGCGCGACGTGCTCGGCACGATCCAGGCCGACCAGGACGCCATCATCCGCGCGGGGTCGAGCGGGGCGCTCGTCGTGGACGGGGGTCCCGGCACCGGCAAGACCGTCGTCGCGCTGCACCGCACCGCGTACCTGCTCTACGCCGACCCGCGCCTCGGTCACCGCCGGGGCGGCGTGCTGTTCGTCGGGCCGCACCAGCCCTACCTGGCGTACGTCTCCGACGTGCTGCCCAGCCTGGGGGAGGAGGAGGTGCAGACCTGCACCCTGCGCGACCTCGTACCCGAGGGGGCCTCGGCGGGCGTCGAGACCGACCCGGAGGTGGCCCGCCTGAAGTCGTCGGCGGAGATGGTGAAGGCGATCGAGTCGGCCGTCAGGTTCTACGAGGAGCCGCCGACCGCACCGATGACGGTCAGCACGGACGAGGCCGACATCCGGCTGCGCGCCGCCGACTGGGCCGAGGCGTTCGAGGCGCCGGGGCCCGGTACGCCCCACAACGAGGCGCGCGACGAGGTCTGGGAGGAGCTGCTCACCATCCTGGTGGAGAAGTACGACGGCGACGAGCCCGACGACGTGGTCCGCGCCTCGCTGCTGCGCAACCGGGAGCTGCGTACGGCGTTCAACCGGGCCTGGCCGCTGATCGAGGCGACCGACCTCGTCGGCGACCTGTGGTCGGTGCCCGCCTACCTGCGCCGGTGCGCTCCCTGGCTCAGCCCCGACGAGGTCCGCGCCCTCCAGCGCCGCGACGCCGGGGCCTGGACGGTGTCCGACCTGCCGCTGCTGGACGCGGCACGGCAGCGGCTCGGCGACGCGGAGGCGTCCGGGCGCAGGCGCCGGCAGGAGGCCGTCGTCGCCGTCGAACGCGCGCGCATGGCCGCCGTCGTCGACGACCTGATCGAGGCCGACGCCTACGACGACGGCGAGGGCGTGCTGTCGAGCCTGCGCCAGCTGGACCTCCAGGACGCCCTGGTCGACGAGACCGCTCTGCCCCAGGTGGAGCCGGACCTGCTCGCCGGACCGTTCGCCCACATCGTGGTGGACGAGGCTCAGGAGCTGACCGACGCCGAGTGGCAGATGCTCCTGCTGCGCTGCCCGTCGGGGAGCTTCACCATCGTCGGGGACCGCGCCCAGGCCCGGCGCGGGTTCACCGAGTCGTGGCGGGAACGGCTGGAGCGCGTCGGGCTCGACCGGATCACCGTGACCTCCCTGACCGTCAACTACCGGACGCCGGAGGAGGTCATGGCGGAGGCCGAGCCCGTCATCCGGGCCGTGCTCCCCGACGCCAACGTGCCGACCTCCATCCGGGGCGGCGGCGCTCCCGTCGTACGCGGATCGGCCGCCGATCGGGACCCGATCCTCGACACCTGGCTCGCCGCCCACGCCGAGGGGACCGCCTGCGTCATCGGCGACCCCACGTTCCGGGCGACGTCCCGCGTCCGGTCGCTGACCCCGGAGCTGGCGAAGGGGCTCGAGTTCGACCTGGTCGTCCTCGTCGACCCGGAGGCGTTCGGCACCGGCGTCGCCGGCGCGGTCGACCGCTACGTCGCGATGACCCGGGCGACCCGGCAGCTCGTCGTCCTCACCACCTCCTGACGACGCGCCCGCCGCGCGTCCCGGCAGGCGGCGGGAGCCGGGACGCGCGGCGTCAGCGGAGCACCGCGGCGGGGCCGGCCGGAGCCGGCCCCCGCGGTCGTGGCGGTGGCTAGAGCTGGCCGACCGAGGTGATCCGGACGACCGCCGCGCCCGCCTCGTCGGAGGCCGCGAGGTCGATCTCGGCGCTGATCCCCCAGTCGTGGTCGTCCTCGGGGTCGTCGAGGATCTGCCGGACCGTCCACCGCTCCCGGCCCTGCTCGATCATCAGCAGCGCCGGGCCGCGGGCGTCCGGACCCACCCCGATCGAGTCGTACGCCTCGAAGTACGGCTCCAGCGCGTCGGCCCAGGCGTCCGCGTCCCAGCCCGACGCGGCGTCCAGCTCGCCGAGGTCGTACCAGCGGCGCAGGGCGGCCAGCTCGACCCGGCGGAACAGGGCGTTGCGCACCAGCACCCGGAAGGCCCGGGAATTGCGGGTGACCGCCGGGACCCGGTCGTCCAGCGCCTCGGCCGCCTCGGCGGCGTCGGTGGGGTTGCGCAGCCGCTCCCACTCGTCGATGAGGCTGGAGTCGACCTGGCGGACCAGCTCGCCGAGCCACTCGATGAGGTCGACCAGCTCCTCGGTCTTGGCGTCCTCGGGCACCGTCTGGCGCAGCGTCTTGTACGCGTCGGCGAGGTAGCGCAGGACCAGGCCCTCCGACCGGGTCAGCCCGTAGAACTGCACGTACTCGGTGAAGGTCATCGCCCGCTCGTACATGTCGCGGACGACGGACTTGGGGGAGAGCTGGTGGTCGGCCACCCACGGGTGCCCCTGCCGGTACATCTCGTACGCCGAGTCCAGCAGCTCCGCCAGGGGCTTCGGGTGGGTCACCCCGTCGAGGAGTTCGAGGCGGGCCTCGTACTCGATGCCCTCGGCCTTCATCGCGGCGACCGCCTCGCCGCGCGCCTTGAACTGCTGCGCGGAGAGCACCTGGCGCGGGTCGTCCAGGATCGACTCGACCACCGAGAGCACGTCGAGGGCGTACGCGGGGGACTCGACGTCGAGCAGTTCGATCGTGGCCAGCGCCAGCGGCGAGAGCGGCTGGTTGAGGGCGAAGTCGAGCTGGAGGTCGACGGTGAGGCGGACCCGCCGGCCGGTCTCGTCGGGCTCGTCGAGCTGCTCGACGACCCCGCCCGCGCGCAGCGCCCGGTAGATGGCGATGGCCCGCCGGATGTGCCGGCGCTGGGCGGCGCGGTCCTCGTGGTTGTCGGTGAGCAGGTGCCGCATCGCGGCGAACGCGTCGCCGGGACGGCCGATGACGTTGAGCAGCATCGAGTGGCTGACCTGGAAGCTGGAGGTGAGCGGCTCCGGCTCGGCCTCGACCAGGCGGTCGAAGGTGGGCCTGCCCCAGCCGATCGAGCCCTCCGGTGGCTTCTTGCGCACCACCTTGCGCCGCTTCTTCGGGTCGTCGCCGGCCTTGGCGAGCGCCTTCTCGTTGTCGATCACGTGCTCGGGGGCCTGCACGACGACCCGGCCGACGGTGTCGAACCCGGCCCGCCCGGCGCGGCCGGCGATCTGGTGGAACTCGCGGGCCTTGAGCAGCCGGGTGCGCACCCCGTCGTACTTGGACAGGCCGGTGAAGAGCACGGTGCGGATCGGCACGTTGATCCCGACGCCGAGCGTGTCGGTGCCGCAGATGACCTTGAGCAGGCCGGCCTGGGCGAGGGTCTCGACGAGCCGGCGGTACTTGGGCAGCATCCCGGCGTGGTGCACGCCGATGCCGTGCCGGACCAGCCGGGACAGGGTCTTGCCGAACCCGGAGGTGAACCGGAAGTTCCCGATCGCGGTGGCGATCATGTCCTTCTCGGCGCGGGTGCAGACGTTGACGCTCATCAGCGCCTGGGCGCGTTCCAGGGCGGCGGCCTGGGTGAAGTGCACGACGTAGACGGGTGCCTGCTTCGTCTCCAGCAGCTCTTCGAGCGTCTCGTGCAGCGGCGTCATCGCGTACGAGAAGATCAGCGGGACCGGCCGCTCGGCCGAGCGGACGACGGCGGTGGGCCGGTCGGTGCGCCGGGTCAGGTCGTCGACGAAGCGGGTGGTGTCGCCCAGCGTGGCGGACATCAGGACGAACTGCGCCTGCGGCAGCTCGATGATCGGCACCTGCCACGCCCAGCCCCGGTCCGGCTCGGCGTAGAAGTGGAACTCGTCCATGACCACCTGGCCGACGTCGGCCCGGTCGCCCTCGCGCAGCGCCAGGTTGGCGAGGATCTCGGCGGTGCAGCAGATGATCGGCGCGTCGGCGTTCACGCTGGCGTCGCCGGTCAGCATGCCCACGTTGTCCGCGCCGAAGACCTCGCAGAGGGCGAAGAACTTCTCCGACACCAGCGCCTTGATCGGGGCGGTGTAGAAGGTCGTCCGGTCGTCGGCGAGGGCCGCGAAGTGCGCCGCGATCGCGACCAGGCTCTTGCCGGAGCCGGTCGGCGTATTCATGATCACGTTCGCGCCGGAGACGATCTCGATGACCGCCTCCTCCTGGTGGGGGTAGAGGTCGAGGCCGCGCTCCTTCGCCCAGCCGGCGAACGCGTCGAAGAGGGTGTCGGGGTCGGCGCTTGTCGGCAGCGCGGCGGTGAGCGTCATAGCGCGTCCATGGTGCCTGGACCATGCCCCCGAACGCCAACCGGCTCCGCGCGCCCGAGGTGTGAGGAAGGGCCCCCTGTACAACGGAATCCGTTGACAGGGGCCCTTCCTAACACGGCCGGCGGTGGATCAGGTCGAAGATCGGGCGACCCGCCCGCAGGGCCCGGCGCTCGAACTTGGTGACCGGGCGGTGGGCGGGGCGGGGCGCGAAGCCGTCGTGCGCATTCGCCAGCCCCGGGTCGGCGTCCAGGGTCTGGCGCATCGCCTCGGCGTACTCGGCCCAGTCGGTCGCGCAGTGCAGGGTGCCGCCGGGCGCCAGCCGGGAGCGCAGCAGCGCCACGTGGGCCGGCTGGATGATCCGCCGCTTGTGGTGCCGGGACTTGGGCCAGGGGTCGGGGAAGAAGACGTGCACCGCGTCCAGCGACGCCTCCGGCAGGCCCGCGACCAGGTCCAGGGCGTCGCCCTGCGCCACCCGTACGTTGCGCAGGCCGTGCCGGTCCACCAGGTCCAGCAGGTTGGCGATTCCGGGCGTGTGCACCTCGACCGCCAGATAGTCTCGACCGGGGTCCGCGGCGGCCATCTCGGCCGTGGTGTCGCCCATCCCGGAACCGATCTCCAGCACCAGCGGGGCCCGTCGGCCGAACAGGCCGGCCAGGTCCACCGGCGTGCCGGGCCGCTCCGGCACGTCCAGGCCGTAGACCGGCCAGAGCCGGTCGAGGGCGTCCGTCTGGCGGCTGCTCATCCGGCCGCGGCGCGGATGGAAGGTCCGGATCGTCCGGGCGGCGGCGGGCGCGGGGACGGCGGCGGGGGAGTCGGTGAAGGTCACAACGACCCGAGGGTACGCGACGACTGCGCCGAATCGGATGTGATGTTCGCCCGGGGATGAGAGGATCCATCCCGTACGGCAGACCGGGCGTCTGGTACGGCCCGGCACTGCCCCAACGCGCCGGGAGGGGGCGTCGTGTCGGTGCACCGCGGCGGTGTGGCGCTGGCGATCGTGACCGTGGTCGCCGGTCCCCTGCTTGCGTCCGCGCCGGCCCTGGCCGCCCAGCCGGCCACCGCCGTGCCCAGTGTCGCCCAGCCGCCCAACGCCGCTCTGCCGTCCACCGCTCCGCCGCCCGGCGGCGCCCTGTCGTCCACTACCGTCCTCGCCGCCCTGTCGTCCCCGCCGTCCGGCGTCGCGTCCAGGTCCGGCGGCGCTTTCCTGGTCAGGGCCGGCGCGCCTCAGCCGGGGCCGCCGGGGCCGCCGGGGCCGCCGGGGCCGCGCGTCTTCGTCGAGGTCAGCCCGAGCACCGTCGAGCCCGGCTTCCTGGTGGGGATCCGGGCCAGTTGCCAGGACAACTCGGTCCCCGCCACCGTGGTCTCGGACGCCTTCGGCCGGGTGCAGGTGCAGCCGCAGGGCGGCACGTTGACCGCCGCGCCGATGGTGCGGGAGCGCACCCGGCCCGGCAACTACCGGATCAAGCTGGAGTGCCGCGACGGCGAGACCGCCTCGACCATGCTCCAGGTCGTCAAGGCCGTGAAGCCCAGTCGTGGCCCGGCGACCGGGTTCGGTGGTGGTGGCGGCGGTGGCTTCACCGGCGGGCTGCTGCTTCCGGGTGGCCTCGCCCTGACCGTGACCGGCATCGTGCTCGCGGTCCGGGCGGCCCGCCGTCCGGGTGCCGCCCGACGCTGAGTCCGATCATGGTCCCCGCACCCGCCCCGCAGTCGGCCGCCGCGGCGGCCCGCAGCCCACGGCCGCCCGGACGCCGCCCCTGGTCGGTGCCGCTGGCCGTGGTGCTGGTGCTGGCCGGGGTCTTCGCCACCGGCGCGGGCCTGGGGCGCACCGCCGGGCCGTTCGACTGGGCCGCCGGCGGGGGACAGGACCGGCCGGCCCGCAGCGAGAACGGCGCGCTGGCGGCCAGCCGGCCGGTGCGCCTGTCGATTCCCGCGATCAAGGTGTCCGCCCCGGTGGCTCCCGTCGGCCAGGCCCGGGACGGCTCCATCGCCGTCCCGCCGCTGGAGCGGGCCGACGAGACCGGCTGGTACGACCGGGGCCCCACCCCGGGCGAGCCGGGCCCGTCGGTCATCGTCGGGCACGTGGACACCAAGCGCGGCCCGTCGGTCTTCTACGACCTGCACAAGCTGCGCCCGGGCGACACCGTCGAGGTGGCCCGGGCGGACGAATCGGTAGTGGTGTTCCGGGTCGACTCCGTGGAGCACTTCCCCAAGGAGCGGCTGCCGGCGGAGCGGGTCTACGGCGACGAGGGCCCCGCGGGCCTGCGCCTGATCACCTGCGGCGGCGACTGGCTCGGCGGCCGGACGGGCTACGCCGACAACATCATCGCCTTCGCCACCCTGCTCTCCTCCCGCAACCCCTAACCCCACCCCGGCCCCCACCCCGCCCCCCGGCCCCGCGGGCCCCCGGCCCCGCCCGTTCCCGGTGATCATGAGGTTGGCGGCGGTCAGGGAGATCCACTTCGCCGCCAACCTCATGATCGACGCCTCCGGAGAGGGTGGGCGGGGAGGTGGGGGAGGGTCAGGGGCGGGGTGGGACCTGCTGGACGACCTCGAACTCCAGGAGGCTCGCGCCGGAGGCGACCGGGGGCCGCTTCTCGCCCGTCCCGGCGTGGGCGGCGCGCGACGGGCCGGCGGCCCACGCCTGATAGGCCTCCTCGGTCTCCCAGCGGGTGTAGACGAAGTAGCGGTTCTCCCCGGCAACCGGGCGCAGCAGTTCGAAGCCGAGGAAGCCGGGGGAGTTCTCCACGGCCCCGGCCCGGGCGGCGAACCGCTTCTCCAGTTCCTCGCCCGCGCCGGGAGGGACGTCGATCGCGTTGATCTTCACGACTGCCATGGCTTTACCCTAGCGACGAGGTCGGGGCTCAGAACGACTCGACGGCCGGAACCAGGTCGGCGTCGACCACGATCGGCGCGTGGTCGGAGGGCCCCTTGCCCTTGCGCGCCTCCCGGTCCACGTACGCGGAGCGGACCGCCCGGGCGAACGGCGCCGAGGCGTACACGAGGTCGATCCGCATGCCCTTGTTCTGGTGGAACATGCCGGCCCGGTAGTCCCAGTAGGTGAACGGGTGCAGGCCCTTCATCGGCGTGGGCACCACGTCGGCGAGCCCGAGGTCGCGCAGCGCCGCGAGGGCCGCCCGCTCCGCCGGGGTGACGTGCGTGGAGTGGGTGAACAGCGCCGGGTCCCAGACGTCGGCGTCGGTGGGCGCCACGTTGAAGTCGCCGCAGACCGCGAGCGGCAGGCCGCCGGTCAGCTCCGCCTCGACCGCGTCCCGCAGCGCCGCGAACCAGGCGAGCTTGTACGCGTAGTGCGGGTCGTCCGGGGCCCGGCCGTTCGGCACGTACACCGACCAGACCCGGACCCCGTCGCAGGTCGCCGAGATGGCCCGGGCCTCGGGATCGGGGAAGCCCGGCTCGCCGGGGAACCCCACCGTGACGTCCGCGAGGCCGACCCGGGACAGGATCGCCACCCCGTTCCACCGGCCGTCGCTGTGGCTGGCCACCATGTAGCCCAGCTCGCCCACCTCGGCCACCGGGAAGGCGCCGTCCGGGCACTTCGTCTCCTGGAGGCAGACGACGTCGGGCCCCGTGCCCGCCAACCAGTCCAGCAGCCGGGGCAGGCGGGCCTTCACCGAGTTCACGTTCCAGGTCGCCAGGCGCATGTGACCAGCCTGCCCCATCCCCGCGCGTGTCGCCGGTTCAGCTGCCCGGGGTGTCGCCCGGGCGGGTCTGCTCGGCCAGGAACCGCTCCAGTTCGGCGCCGAGCTCGTCGGCGGTGGGCAGCGGCCCGGCCTCGGCGGCCAGCAGGTTCCTCTCGCCCCGGCCGCGCGCGAACGCGTCGTACTGCTCCTCGAGGGCCTGCACCAGCTGGGCGGCGTCGTCGGTCTGGGCGACCTGTCGGTCGATCTCCACGCGGACCACCTCGGCCGCCGAGCGCAGCCCGTCGCGGGGCAGCAGCAGCCCGGTGCTGCGGGACACGGAGGCGAGCAGCACCTCGGCGGCGGCCGGGTACTCCGTCTGCGCCACGTAGTGCGGCACGTGGGCGGCGAAGCCGAGGGCGTCACGGCCCAGCTCGCCGAGGCGGTACTCCAGCAGGTGCCCGACGCTGCCCGGCACCTGCACCCGCTGCAACCACGGCTCGTAGCCGGCGATCAGCTCGCGGCGGGTGGCGTGTGCGGTCACCCCGGCGGGCCGGGTGTGCGGCACGGCCATCGGGATCGAGTTGAGCCCGACGGTGAGCCGGACGTCCAGCCGCGCGGAGATGCCGGCCACCGCGGCCACGAAGCGCTCCCACTGCAGGTCCGGCTCCGGGCCGGTGAGCAGCAGGAAGGGCGTCTCGTCGTCGTCGCGGAGCAGGTGCAGCTCCAGCTCCGGGGCGTCGTACGACTCCCAGTGGTCCTCGACGAAGGTCATCACCGGGCGGCGCGAGCGGTAGTCGAAGAGCTGGTCGACGTCGAACCGGGCGATCGGGCGGGCGTCCAGGGAGGTGAGCAGCTGCTCCCTGGCCAGTCGGGTGGCGCTGCCGGCGTCGACGAAGCCGGTGAGGGTCTGGATCAGGACCGGCTGACCTAGGTCGGGCAGATCGTCGGTGAGCTCGTAGAGCTCGTGTGGGTCGAGCACCGGTGCGGACCTCCCTGGTCGTGCGTACGGGTCGCCGCGCGAGGGCACCCGGTTCGGGGAACGTACCCGCCATCCTCGTGCATTCCTCGCCGCGCCCCGCCGCGGGTCGTCACCTGTCCGGTAATCGGGCGTATGCCCGCAAGCCCACCGGCGGACGAGGAACGCTGACCGTCAGGACGACCAGGCTATCGGTCGAACGGGCGAGTTTGGGGATCATGGGCGGGGCGGCGGGGGTTTGTCCGTGTTCCGGGCGTGCAGGGGCGGGCCGGGGTGAGCCGGAGGTCTGACCGGTCCGCGAGGTCCGTCCCCCGGGCTGCCCGGGGCGGCAGGGGCGTCCACCCGACCCAGCCCAAATCGTGAGGAAAGCCACGAGATCACCCGGGGTGATCGGCGGGTGGGCCTGCCTAGCCTCGGCTGATGCGTGACGACCGCACCCTCGACGACCAGATCGCCCCCGGTGACCCGGTTGGCCGTTCGAACGATACCCCCTCGTACGTTCGGCCAGCCGCCCTCCGCGCCGCCGGGGCGTACGCCCACCTGCTGACGCGCGGGCCCGCCCGGGCCCGCATCGCTCTCGCCGCCGGCGTGCTGTGCTGCCTCGGCCTGACCGCCGTCGCCCAGGGCGCGGGGGGCGACTCCGCCGACCCGGCCCCCGCCGCCGCCCCCTCCGCGCTCGCCGAGCGCGCCGAGCCGGACCCGGCCTCCCGCAAGGTGGAACGCGTCGCCACCTCCGCCAGCCCGACCCCGACCCGCGCCGCCGACCCGGACACCACCACCCCGGCACCGGAGAAGACCACCCGCAAGCCGGTCGACCCCGCCCCGGTCGTCGGGCTCGACGACGCCCAGATGGAGAACGCCGAGGAGATCGTGCGGACCGGGCGCGAGATGGGGATGCCCCGGCGCGCGCTGGTGATCGCGGTCGCCACCGCGATGCAGGAGAGCAACCTCTACAACGTCGCCAGCGGGGTGCTCCCCGAGTCCCGCGAGTACCCGCACCAGGGCATCGGGTGGGACCACGACTCGGTCGGGCTGTTCCAGCAGCGCTCCAGCAGCGGCTGGGGCGAGGTCGGTGAGCTGATGGACCCGGAGTTCGCCACCCGGCAGTTCCTCTCGGCGCTGGCGCGGGTGCCGGGCTGGCAGCAGATGCGGCTCACCGACGCCGCCCAGGCGGTGCAGATCTCCGCCTACCCGGAGCACTACGCCAAGCACGAGTGGCGCGCCACCAAGGTCGTCGCGGCGTGCCTGGAGGCCGGGCAGTAGGCTTTCACCAACCACAGTGGACGGTTGCGGTTCGCGCATCCGGGGTACATGTGTTGTCGCTCCGAGGTACACATGGAACAGGCACCACCGACTGGAGGACGACATGTCACTGATGCAGCGGATCAGCACCTTCCTGCGTTCGCCCAAGGGTCAGCAGATGGTCGACCGTGGCCGTCGCGAGCTGGCCAAGCCCGCCACCCAGCAGAAGCTCCGGGGTCTCGCGGCCAAGCTCCAGAACCGCCGCTGACCCGTCACCGCCGACCTCTCCGACCCCCGGGAGACCCTGTGACCGATCCCGCGCCCGCCGACGACCAGCACGTCGCCGGAGGACCTCAGCCGCCGGCCGTGGTTCCGGCACCGACGCAGGAGGCCACCGAGGCGCCACCGCTGAAGCTCTGGGACCGGATGCGGGAGGACCCGCAGTACGCCCCGGAGCACCTAGCCTTGGAGGCCGTACGCCGGCTGGGGCCGGAGGCGGCGCAGTGGGCCGCGCGGGCCCGGGCCGAGCAGCCCGGCGTCTCCGCCGAGGCCCTGGCGGAGCAGGCGGTACGCAAGTTCGTCAACCACGCCCGGCTCTCCGGGGCGGTCTCGGGCGCCGCCGGGCTGCCCGGCGCCGTGATCGACGTGGGGATCCTGGCCTGGACGCAGGCCCGGATGGTGCTGCACGTCGCCGCCGCGTACGGCGTCGACCCGCTGCACGGCGACCGGGCGACCGACCTGCTGGTGCTGCAGAAGGTGCACAAGGTCGCCGAGAGCGCCCGGCTCGCGCTCGGGGTGGCCGCCGGCCGGGAGCGTGCCGGGGCCCTCTTCGGCAGCGGGGGGCAGAACCCGCTCGGCAAGGTCATGCTGCGCCTGGGCGTGCGACTGGCCCAGATGGCCGGGGTGCGCGCGGCGAAGCGGGTCTTCGCCAAGGTGGTGCCCGGCGCGGCGATCGTGCTCGGCACCTGGGCCAACTCGTCGGCCACCAAGGATCTCGCCGCGCGCTCCCACGCCCTCTACCGCCAGCACGGCGGACCGACCGTCCCCGAACCCCGCCGGCCCTGACGCCGGCCCTCACCCGCCATCCTGCCGCCCGTCCGCCCGCCCGATTGGGCGTGCGTCGGCCGGCAGGGTCAGGAGCCGAGGCCCGAGGCGCGCCACGCCACGCCGGCCAGCCGGTCCTGCCCCGCGGCGTTGGGGTGGAACCAGTCCAGCGGGTTGACCAGCTCCAGGTCGAACCGCACCCGGTGCACCGCCCCGCCGTCGTGCCGGCAGCGCGAGCCGTACGCCTTGCAGGCGGCGGCGAGTTGGGCGTTGTAGTCGGCGATCCGCTCCCGCACGGCCGTCCGGCGGGCCCGGTCGAGCGGGTCCGTAGAGGTGGGGTTCGCCAGCAGCGCCGGGCAGACGCCCCGCTTCCAGGCCCGCACCGCCCGCGCGTCGGTGTGCCCGACCTCCCAGAGCCGGTGCAGGTTGGGCACGCTCACCACCAGCACCCGGGCCTTCGGCCGCCCCTGCCGCAGCACCCGCAGGCCGCGGTCCACCTCGGCGCGGAACTGCTTCACCGGGGTCATCGCCTCGATGCCGCCCCGGCACACGTCGTTGGCGCCGATCAGCACGGTGACGTGGTCGACGCGGTCGCGTACCGCCCGCTGGGCCTGCCCCTCCAGCGACGCCGCGCGGGCCCCGGGGCTGGCGTGGTTGTGGGCCCTGCCCCGGATCGCCGGGTTCCGGTCGAGCAGCCGCCGGTACAGGCTGTCGACGCGCAGCCCGTCGCCGGTGGACCAGGAGTTGCGCTCGCACGAGACGAGCACCAGGCAGGAGCCGAAGCCGGTGCTGATCGAGTCGCCGAGGGCCGCGATGCCACCGGGCGAGCCGGGCGACGGCGTCTCCCGTGGCGGGCGGGAGCCGGGCTCCCCGCCGCCCTCGCAGGCGAGCGCAACCAGCGCCAGCAGACAGGCGGCCACGGTGACCCAGCGTCGAGGCATACCATCCCCAGTCCCGCAGCGGAGAGCGACAGCGCGGTAACTCTAAGCGCGGCCCCGGTGGGGCCACCCGTCGCTGTCGACAATGCGGCAGAGAGCTGTTCCGGCGCGGCCTCGCATGCTAGCGGATCGATACGTCGGGCGGGGGCCAGCGCGGCGGGAGGGGCCAGCGTGGCGGGAGGGGCCAGCGCGCCAGACGGAGGCCCGGGTCGGGGGCGGGGGTCAGCGCGCCAGGCGGGGGTCGGCGCGCCAGGGCGCGGGCTGGCCGTGCAGCCACCAGTGCAGGGTCCGGGTGATCCGGGGCAGCACCAGGTAGGTCATCAGCGGGGTCAGCGTGAGGGTCATCATCAGCACCCGGGCGGCCAGCGGCACGTCCGGGAGGAAGCGGCTGGTGAGCAGCGTCGCGGTCAGGCTGAGCGGGAAGAACGCCAGCCAGATCGTCACCGCCTGCTTCCAGCGCGGTGGTGAGGGCGGCGGCACCGTCGGCTCGGCGCTGACCGGCACGGTCTGCGCCACGTGCTCCGGCGGCGGGTCGAACCAGCCCTCGACGCCGGTACGCCGCTCGACCCGCGTGTGCTCGACGATGCCCTGCGCCGAGGAGAGCCACCAGTGCCGCTGCGGGGACTCCTCCCAGCGGCGCAGCGTGTCGTGGTCGGCGAAGCGGTAGATGATGTGCCACTCCCCGGAGCCGGGCGCGCTGCGTACCCAGCCGGACCCGAGGAACCCCGGGAACGCCTCGGCCAGCGCCGTGCCGGCCCGCATCCAGGCCACCATCTCGCTGGTCCGGGCGGGGTCGGTGCGCCGGGCGACGGCGACGGTCACCGGCAGCGCGTGGGTCATCGTCATACCGGCCATCCTCTCCGCTCGGAGCCGGTTCGACAGGCTCACGGGCCACCGGTGTAACGCACCCCACCAGCGGGGTGACGCGGCCCACCGCGAGGGCCGACGCGGCGGTACCGGCGGGCCGGCGCGTCTACCGGCGGGACCGGCGCGTCGACCGGCGGCCCGGCGCGTCTACCGGCGGGGCCGGCGCGATCGATCGGCGGGGCGGTCGATTGGCGGGGGCCGCGCGGGCGACCGGCGGGGTGGCGGCCGGCCAACCCGCGCGGGGGAGGAGGGGGAGCCCCGGGGCCCACCGCCGGGGCGGGTTAAGCGGGTCGATCGGGGGTAGGTCGGTGAGATGACGAGATCGCAGCCCCGGCGCGCCCGTGGCACGGTCGGCCACGCCTACAGCGCGCTCAACATGCGGCTCCTGCTCGCCGGGTTCGGTCTGGTCACCATGACCGTCTTCGCGGTGCTGGCGTTCAACGCCGACCTGGTGTGGCTCGGGGTCCTCTGCGTGGTCTTCGCGGTGGTCGCCGTGGTCGACCTGATCATCATCCAGCGGCGCCGCGCCGCCCGCCGCCGGGAGGAACCGGGAGCCCGCCACTCACTCTTCGAGTGACAGGAGGACGAGATGCCCATCGCGACCACCAATCCCGCCACGGGACAGACGCTCAAGACCTACGACCCGATGTCGCCGGAGCAGATCGACGCCGCGATCGAGCGGGCCGACCTGGCGTACCGCCAGCTGCGCGACACCACCGTCGACCAGCGCGGGCGCTGGCTGAACGCGGCGGCCGACCTGCTGGAGGCCGAGCGCGACGAGACCGCCCGGCTGATGACCACCGAGATGGGCAAGACGTACGCCTCGGCCCGGGCGGAGGTCACCAAGTGCGCCGCCGCCTGCCGCTTCTACGCGGCGAAGGCGGCCGAGTTCCTCGCCGACGAGCCCGCCGACGCGGGAGCGGTCAAGGCCACCCGGGCCTTCGTCCGCTACCAGCCGATCGGGCCGGTGCTCGCGGTGATGCCGTGGAACTTCCCGCTGTGGCAGGTGCTGCGGTTCGCCGCACCCGCCCTGATGGCCGGCAACACCGGGCTGCTCAAGCACGCCTCCAACGTGCCGCAGACCGCGCTGCTGCTGGAGGACCTGTTCCGCCGCGCGGGCTTCCCCGAGGGGGCGTTCACCACCCTGCTGGTCGGCTCGGCCGAGGTCGACCGGGTGCTCAGCGACCCACGGGTGCGCGCGGCGACGCTGACGGGCAGCGAGGGCGCCGGCCGCTCGATCGCCCAGATCGCCGGCCGGGAGCTGAAGAAGACCGTGCTGGAGCTCGGCGGCAGCGACCCGTTCGTGGTGATGCCGTCGGCGGACCTGGACCGGGCCGCCGAGGTCGCCACCACCGCCCGCTGCCAGAACAACGGCCAGTCCTGCATCGCCGCCAAGCGGTTCATCGTGCACGCCGACGTCTTCGACGCCTTCGCCGAGAAGTTCGCCGCGAACATGTCGGCCCTGCGGGTCGGCGACCCGATGGACCCCGACACCGACGTCGGCCCGCTGGCCAGCGAGGGCGGGCGAGACGAGATCCACGCCCAGGTGCGGGACGCCGTCGACAAGGACGCCACCGTGCTCTGCGGCGGCGAGCCGCCCGCCGGCCCCGGCTGGTTCTACCCGCCGACCGTGGTCACCGACCTGCGGCCGGAGATGCGGATGTGGTCCGAGGAGGTCTTCGGGCCCGTGGCGGGCCTCTACCGGGTGTCGTCGTATGACGAGGCGGTCGAGGTGGCGAACGGCACCTCCTTCGGCCTGGGGTCCAACGCCTGGACCCGGGACCCGGAGGAGCAGGAGCGCTTCGCCACCGACCTCGACGCCGGGAACGTCTTCGTCAACGGGATGACCACTTCCTACCCGGAACTGCCCTTCGGCGGGGTGAAGAACTCCGGCTACGGCCGGGAGCTCTCCGCGCTCGGCATGCGGGAGTTCTGCAACACCAAGACGGTCTGGGTGGGCGAGGGGGCCGCCTCGGCCGGCGCCGGGGCGCACGCGGAGTAGCCCCGCCCGGCTTGGTCGGCGTAGCCGGACGCCGTCGTGGGTACGGAGTGACGCCATGACGGTGTTCGGCTTCCACGCGTCCCACGAGCAGATCCATCCCCGCGCCCTGCTGGAGGCGGTGATCCACGCCGAGCGGGCCGGCTTCGACGCCGCCATGTCCTCGGACCACTTCGCGCCCTGGAGCGAGCGGCAGGGCCAGTCCGGCTTCGCCTGGTCCTGGCTCGGCGCCGCGCTCCAGGCCACCGACCTGCCGTTCGGGGTGGTCAACGCCCCCGGGCAGCGCTACCACCCGGCGATCATCGCCCAGGCGATCGGCACGCTGGGGGCGATGTACCCGGGCCGGTTCTGGGCCGCCCTCGGCACCGGCGAGGCGAGCAACGAGCACATCACCGGCGACGACTGGCCGCGCAAGGACGTCCGCACCGCCCGGCTGCGCGAGTGCGTGGACGTGATCCGCGCGCTGCTGGCCGGCGAGGAGGTCAGCCACGACGGCCTGGTCCGGGTGGACCGGGCGAAGCTGTGGACCCGGCCGGAGCAGCCGCCGGCGTTGATCGGGGCGGCGGTCAGCGTGGCCACCGCCCGTTGGTGCGCGGAGTGGGCGGACGGGCTGATCACCGTGAACGCCCCGACCGCGCACCTGCGACAGATGATCGACGCGTACCGGGACGCCGGCGGGCGCGGGCCGCTGCACCTCCAGGTGCACGTGAGCTGGGCGCCGGAGCAGGCCGAGGCCGAGCGGCTCGCGTACGACCAGTGGCGCAGCAACGTCTTCGCCCCGCCGGTCTGCTGGGACCTGGAGACCCCGGAGCACTTCGATGTGGTCTCGCGGGACGTGCCGATGGAGAAGGTCCACGACGTCGTGAACGTCTCCGCCGACCTCGGCCGGCACGTCGGCTGGCTGGAGGAGTACCTGGAGCTGGGCTTCGACCAGATCGCCCTGCACCACGTCGGGCAGGAGCAGCGGGACTTCATCGACGCGTTCGGCGCCGAGGTGCTGCCGAAGCTGCGCAGCGCCGGCTGAGCGGTCGGGGCCCGCGCCGCTGTCGGGGCGTGCCGTGTCGACGGGCGAGTGGCTCAGGGCAGGCGGCGGACGAGGACCTGCCCGGGCCACGGGTCGCGGCCCGGGCGCTCGACCGTGAACGGGTCGGTGGCGGTGAAGCCCTGCCGCTCGTACCAGCGGACCAGCGCGCCGTCGTCGCCCGCGTAGCAGTCCACCCGCAGCAGGCCGAGCCCGCGCTCCCGGGCCAGCTCCGCGGCGTGCGCCAGCAGCCGGCCGCCGATGCCGGACCCGGCGTGCGCGCGGTCGGTGACCAGCAGGTTCACGTACAGCTCGGGTTCGGTGGCGGGTGGCACGTACTCGGTCGCCGTCCCGACCACCAGGGCGCCGACCGGCCGGTCGGCGAGCGTCGCCAGCCACAGCCCGCCGCTGCTCGTCCAGGCCTCGGCCTGCGCGATCCGCTGCCGGTCGGTCGAGGCCGCTTCGGTGCCCCACTGGCCGGTGCGGCCCCGCGCCGCCAGCCAGGCGATGGCGTCGTCGAACAGCCGCAGCACGGCGGGCGCGTCATCGGGCCCGCCGGGACGCAGATTGGGGTTTCGCTGGTCGGTCATGACGGACATGCTGCTACAACCAGGCGCCTCGGTGCGCCCGGCCGGGGCGGCGGTCTCCCCGCGCTCGTGCTGTCGAGCTGATGTCGTAGACGATGCACCGCTCCGGGCGGCAGCTACGCCGGGAGGTCAGGGCGTCCCGCCCGAGTCGCCGGAGCTGGCGGTGCCCATCGTGCTGGGATCCCCGCCGTACCCTTCGCCGCGGAGGCTGCCCCGCCCACGGCGCCGGCCGTCCCGGCGGGACTGCCGGATCGCCTTGCGCGCCGCCGTCAACGCCGCGTCCCGCCCGCCGGGAGGCGACGCCCGCCGCCTCCGCAGCGCCAGCACGACCAGGGTGACGGCGACGGCCGTCACCGCGATCCCGGCCAGGATCCACCCCGTCGCATCCATGGCAATGATGGTAGGCGGGCTCCGCCAGGCATCGATGCGGCCTGATCGTGGTCAGGGCGCCGCCGGGCCCCGGCCCTCGGCGAGCGCGGCGGTTTGCTCCGTCGCCAGGCAGGAGGTCAGGCAGCGTTCCTTGGCGTCGCTGGTCATCCTGGCGGTCCAGTCGGTGAAGCCGCCGTCGCCGAGTTCGACCTCGCCGGCGGTGATCCGCAGCGCCGCGTCGACGTAGTAGCCCCGGCCGCGCCGGCGCTCCGGCTCGTCCACAAGCGGTACGCCCGACGGGCCCAGCGCCGGCCGGACGGTGTCGGCGATCCGTTCCGCGACGACGGGGCTGTCCAGCACGGTCAGGTGCACCCGGGCCGCCGCCGACGGCGGCAGCAGGGTGGCGAGCACCGCGCGCCAGTACGCCAGGTGCTGGGTGAGCAGCCGTGCCTCGGTGCGCCCCGAGCCGGTGTCGCGGGCGCTGGAGACCAGCGTGAAGAGCCGGAAGTGCGCCGCCCAGGTCGGCCCGAAGTCCTGCGCCCGCAGCACCCGGTGGCAGGCGGCCAGGTGCACGGTGCCGCCGGCCGGCTGTTCCCGGCGACGCACCGCGGCCTCGATCGCGAGCGCGTTGGTGGGATCGCTGAGCACCTCGGTGGCGCGGAAGGTGGTGACGATGCGGTTCTGGCTCATCGGCGTGACGACCGAGCAGGTGCCGAGCGGCGCGACGGGGGAGAGGTCGACGCCGGCGAACTCCGCCGGGAGCAGTTCCCACAGGCGGGCCTCGACGGCGGCCAGCGCGCGGGGGTCGGCCGCCGCCGGCCGGGTGAAGCGGTCCGTGCGCCAGCGGCGGACCAGGTCCGCGGGGCGTACCGCCGCCGCCCGGTCCCGGGCCACCGCCAGCAGCAGCGTGCGCAGGTCCGCCGGGCTCAGGTCGGCCAGGGCACTCCGGGTGTCGTCCGGCAGTCGCGACCAGACCCGCCGCTCCGCGTCGTCCATGTCGGACACCCTGTCGTACGCCCCGCGACGCCGTCCACGAGAATCGACGGCCGGACCCGGTGGTGGCCTCCCCCGGGGACCCGGGGGAGGCCGTTACGCGGGCGGCGCGCTCGTCACCTGGGACGATCCGGGCCGGTGCGGTCGAGGCGACGGATCGCCCGGGGCGCACCGGACCACGGGTCGGTCAGGAGAGCGCGCAGGCCGCGCCGTTGACGGTGATCAGGCCGGGTGCCGGGTTGGCGCCGCCGCCGGTCACCGCGTTGAAGCCGAAGGTGACGGTGCCGCCCGGGGCGATCCTGGCGTTGTACGACTCGTTCTTCGCGGTGACCGTGGCCCCCGCCTGGGTCGCCTTCGCCAGCCAGGCCTCGCGTACCTTCTGGTCGCCGGTGAAGGCGAAGCGGGCCGCCCAGCCGTCGATCGCGCTGGTGCCGGTGTTGCGGATGGTCACCTGGGCGGTGAACCCGGTGCCGCCCTCCCAGGTGCCGTAGTTGGTGTACGTGGCGGAGCAGGTGGGCGCCGGCACCGCCTTCGAGTCACCCTGGTCGGCCAGGAACGAGGCGATCCAGGCCAGCGCCGAGTTCCAGTTGATCGCCACCTCGTTGGTCGCGTACGAGTTGATGTCGTCGACGTAGCAGAACATCGGCTTGCAGCCGGCGAGCAGCTTGGCGGCGAACGGGTCCTGGAGGGCGGCGTTCGGGCCGCCGGCCAGCGAGCCGGCGGGCGGCTTCGGCAGGTCCGGGTCGAGCTGGTGGCCGAAGATCCGGCTGTGCTGGTTCTCCGCCGCGTGCTCGCCCCACCCGGTCACGTACGAGATGTTCAGCGCGTTGCGGCCGAGGACGTAGTCCATCGCCTGCACCGCGCCGTCGCGGTACTTCGCGTCGCGGGTCAGGTCGAAGGCGGTGGCCAGCACGACCGCGTTGTTGATGATGTTGCTGTTGCCGCCCCAGAAGTAGCTGTCCGGGTCGCCGGGCATCGGCAGCCCGTACGCCTGCCGGGCCGCCTCGGCCAGGTGGGCGTCGGCGGCGGCGGTCACCGAGGCGCGCACGCGGGCCAGGTCGGCGGCCGGCAGCCCGTTCGGCACGGTGGCCAGGTCGAGCCGGCCCAGCGCGGCGACGCCCTGCCAGCCGAAGCCGCGCGGGTCGAACACGTTGCCGGTGTGGTGCGGCGACGCGCTCAGGTCCGCCAGGTACGGCTGCTCGCCGGTGGTCAGGAAGAGCTCGGCGGCGGCCCAGTAGAACTCGTCGGTGACGTTCGTGTCGTCGTACGCGCCGCCGCCGGTGCTGTCGGCGGGGCTGGCGTACCGCGTCGGGTTGGCCTTGGCGGCGGCGTAGGCCGTCTTCGCCGCCGTGCCGCAGCGCTTGGCGAAGGCCGCGTCGTAGGGGGCGAAGAGCCGCGCGCACTGGGCGGCGACGGCGGCCAGGTTGAGGGTGGCGGCGGTCGACGGCGGGTGCAGCTCGCGCTGCTCGGGGTCGTCGTGCGGGGCGAGCGGCAGCCCGGTCCAGTTCCGGTCGTGGATCTTGTGGTGGGCCATCCCGGCGAGCGGCTTGCCGGCCGGCACCTGCATGCGCAGCAGGAACTCCAGCTCCCAGCGCGCCTCGTCGAGCACGTCCGGCACGCCGTTGCCGCGCTCGGGCACCCGCAGCGTGCTGTCGCCGAGGGCCGCGCCGTGCCCGGCGGTGGCGGCCGTGCGGGTCCGCTCGAAGGTGTTCAGCAGCTGGTAGGTGGCGATGCCGCCGTTGACCACGTACTTGCCGTGGTCGCCGGCGTCGTACCAGCCGCCGCGCACGTCCAGCGAGTAGTCGCAGACGCCCGGCTGACAGGGCACGTTGGTGTCGCCCTTGTTGGGCGCCACGTCGAGGTGCCCGGCCGGGCGGGCGTACTCCGCGCCGATCAGGTCGCCGTCGATGGCGATGCCGCTGCGCTGGGCGTAGAAGAACTGGAGGGAGTCGGCGCGCAGCCGGTCGTAGAGGGTGCCGGAGATGTCGAAGGGGTGGCTGGTCTCGCCGTCGACGGTCAGGGTCAGCCCCGCCCCCGGGGTCCGGTACGACGAGAAGTCGAGCGTCTGCACGTTCTGCCCGGAGGCGGCGTCCACGCCGCGCGGGGTGGTGCTGCCACTCGCCAGGACCGCGCCGGCGGCCGAGCGGAGCTGCCAGGGCAGGGCGTCGGTCGCCGACGTGACCACTGTGGCGTTCTTCGGCCCGCCGGGCAGGTAGCCGACCTGGTTGACCCGCACCCGTGGCCCGGTGTCGGGCACGTACGGCGCGGGCGGGTCGCCGCCGCGCAGCGAGACGTCGTCCAGGCAGACGGTCTGCTCGGCCGCGGCACCGCCGACCTGGAAGATCAGTTGGGCGGCCGGGTTCGCCTCGGGAACCGTGAACGTCTTCTCGAACCGCTGGGCGGTGCCGCCGGCGGTGGCGTCGACGCTGGCGTACGTGGTGTAGGGGGCGGTGCCCAGTTGCAGGACGGCCTTGACGGCGGCGCCGGGGGTGGCGGAGACGTCGAAGCCGAGCGTGTACTCGGCCCCGGCGACCAGCGGCACGCCGTCCTGGCCGATGCCGGCGTCCCACGGGTTGGCCAGGCCGCCGGGCACGGTGGCGCAGAGCCGGCCGTCGGTGACCGCGAGCGGACCGGTGCCGTAGGAGAACCAGGGGGACACGCCGGCGCTGAAGTCGCCGTTGTCGATCTGCTCGGGGGCGTCGGGGGGCGGTTCGGCGTGGGCCGTGCCGGCGGTGGCTCCGGTCAGGGCGAGGGCGGTCGCGGTCGCGAGCAGCGCGAGGCGACGTCGGGATGGCGTCACGGGTGTTCCTTCCGGACGACTGCGGGGACGGGGGATGGCGGTGGACGACCTGGGAGCGCTCCCAGGTCCTGTCGATGGTTCCAGTGCCTCCGGCACCCTGTCAATCGATCCGGCTGGATGGCGTGGACCCGCCCGACGGGCCCCCGGGACAGTGAGATTCGCCGCGCGACTCGCCGAGGTCCTGATCTCCTAGAGACAACTGAGCCCTCCGCCTGGCAGGCTGCCACCCATGACCCTGAAGCTGCGCTCCGTGGGAACGAGCGACCGTGGGCTGATCCGCAGCGGAAACCAGGACGCCCTGCACGCCGGCACCTGGCTCGTCGCCGTCGCCGACGGCATGGGCGGGATGGCGGCCGGCGACCTGGCCAGCGCGATCGCCATCGACGCGTTCGCTCCGCTGGACGTGGAGACCCCGGAGCACGCGCTGGTGGCCGCACTGCAGAGCGGCATCCAGCTCGCCACCGAGCGGATCCACCAGGCGGTCGCCGAGGATCAGGAGCGGCAGGGCATGGGCACCACGCTGACCGCCCTGCTCTTCGCCCGGACGGGCAGCTGCCTGGCCCTCGCCCACGTCGGCGACTCCCGCGCCTACCTGTTCCGCGAAGGTGTGCTCAAGCAGATCACCCGGGACGACACGTTCGTGCAGATGCTCGTCGACCAGGGGGTGATCACCGCCGACCAGGCCAGCAGCCACCCCCGCCGGGCCGTTGTCACCCAGGCGTTGCAGGGCGAGGAGGTCTCCCCGGCGTACGCGACGATGGTGCCGTGGGCGGGGGACCGCTGGCTGCTGTGCAGCGACGGGCTGTCCAACGTCGTCCGCCCGGACACCCTCGCCGAGGTGCTCGCCGAGCACCCCGACCGCGCGGACTGCGCCCGCCGGCTGATCGACCTGGCGCTGCGCGCCGGCGGGCCGGACAACGTCACGGTGGTCGTCGCCGACGTCGTGCAGGAGTGAGCGAGCGTCGCGAGCGAACCAGCCGGTTCAGCGCTCTGGAGCCTCGTGGCGTCGCCGACCGCAGGGAGGCGACGATATGAGCCCGCTCAGCGCCGGCGCGGAGTGGTGTGCCGGGTGGGCGGGGCCGTGGTCGGGTCCTCCGGCCACGGGTGGCGCGGGTAGCGACCGCGCAGCTCCCCGCGTACCTGCGGATAGCCGGTGCGCCAGAAGGAGGCCAGGTCGGCGGTGACCGCCACCGGCCGCCCGGCCGGCGAGAGCAGGTGCAGCAGCACCGGCACCCGGCCGTCGGCGATGCGCGGCGCGTCCCGCCAGCCGAAGGTCTCCTGGAGCTTCACCGCGAGCACCGGCGCCGCCGGGTCGGCGTAGTCGAGCCGGATCCGCGATCCGCTCGGCACCGCGATCCGCTCGGGCGCCACCTCGTCCAGCCGCGCCGCCAGCGCCCACGGCAGCAGCCGGCGCAGCGCCCCGGCCACGTCGAGGCGGGCCAGGTCGGCGCGGCGGCGGGCGCGGGCCAGCTCCGGGCCCAACCAGGCGGGCGCGTCGGCGAGCAGCGCCTCGTCGCCCACGTCGGGCCAGTCGCCGCCGAGCGACTGCCGGCAGAACGCCAGCCGCTCGCGCAGCGCGCGCGCCGCCGGGGTCCAGGTCAGCAGGCCGAGGCCGGTACGACGCAGGCCGGTCAGCAGGGCCTGCGCCACCTCCGCCGGGTCGGGCCGGGTGATCGGTCGCTCGACCAGCTCGATCGCGCCCAGCCGCAGCACCTCCCGGGCCACCACGTCCTCGCCGGCCCAGCCGACCTCCCGCTCGGTGCGCAGCAGCGGCCCGCCCGCCTCCCGGGCGGTCGCCTCGTCGAGCGGGGTGGCCAGCCGCACCCGGGCGGTCGGCGCGCCGGGGGAGCGGTCCGCCACCGCGACCGCCAGCCAGTCGGCGCCGGCCAGCCCCGACCCGGGCGCCAGCTCCGCCGCGGTCCCGCCGCTCATCAGGTACGCCGAGCCGCCCGGCCGCCGCACCCGGGCCAGCCGCTCCGGGTGGGCCAGCCCGACCAGCAGCCCGGCGGCCAGGTCGTCGGTCAACCGGCCCGCGTCGCCGGCCCGCGCGGGGTCGCCGGCCGACCTCGCCCGGCCGGTGCCTCCCGCCGGTGCGTCGGAAGCACGGGGCGGGCGGCCCCGGTCAGGCCGTCCCGACCGCACGTCGGGCAGGGCGGCGCGCAGTCGGCGTACCTCCGAACGCCAGCGGGCGGTGGCGCCCGGGTCCGCGCCCGCGCGCAACCGGCGCCACGCGGCGGTCAGGTCGTCGCCCGGCCCGGCGGCGGTGTCCTCGGCGAGCAGCGCCACGACCTCCGCCGCCCGGTCCGCCCCCACCCGGGCGGCCCCGTCGAGCAGCGCCCGGGCCAGCCGGGGGTGTGCCCCGACCGCGGCGATCGCCCGGCCCCGGTCGGTGATCCGCCCGTCGGCGTCGAGCGCGCCGAGGGTGGCGAGGGTGTCGCGGGCCACCGTCATCGACGCCGCCGGGGGCGGGTCGGGCAGGGCCAGCCCGGCGCCGTCCGGTGCACCCCAGGCGGCCAGCTCCAGGGCGAAGCCGGTCAGGTCGGCGGTCGCGATCTCCGGCTCCGGCTGCGCGGCCAGCCGCTCGTGGGTCGCCGCCGACCAGCAGCGGTAGACGTGCCCGGGCGCCTCCCGGCCCGCGCGGCCGGCCCGCTGGGTGGCCGCCGCCCGGGACACGCCGACGGTGACCAGGGCGCCCAGACCCCGGGCCAGGTCCATCCGGGCGACTCGGGACAGCCCGGCGTCCACCACCACCCGGACGCCCGGCACGGTCAGGCTGCTCTCCGCCACCGCCGTCGCCAGCACCACCCGCCGCCGGTCGGCCGGGCGCAGCGCCGCGTCCTGGTCGGCGCCGCGCTGCCGGCCGTGCAGCGGCAGGACGGCGACCGCGTCGCGCAGGTCGGCCAGCCGGCCCGCGACGGCACCGATCTCGCCGGCTCCGGGCAGGAAGACCAGCACGTCACCGTCGCACTCGCGCAGCGCCCGGCGCACCGTCGCCGCGACGTGGTCGAGCAGGCCCCGGTCGACCGGGCCGGCCCCCGGCGCGGCCACCGGCCGGGGTGGCGGCGCCCAGATCCGGGTCACCGGGTGCAGGGCCGAGGACGCCCGGACGATCGGCGCGGGAGCGCCGTCGCCGCCGAGCAGCGCGGCGAAGCGGTCTGCCTCGGGGGTGGCCGACATCGCCAGCAGCCAGAGGTCGGGGCGCAGCGCGGCCCGGGCCTCCACCGCGAACGCGAGCGCCAGGTCGGCGTCGAGCTGCCGCTCGTGGCACTCGTCGAGCAGCACGGCGCCGGTGCCGGCCAGCTCGGGATCGCGGTGCAGCCGCCGCACCAGCAGCCCGGTGGTGACCACCTCGACGCGGGTCCGCGGTCCGCTGCGGCGCTCGCCGCGCACCGCGTACCCGATCCGCTCGCCGAGCGGCTCACCGAGCAGCGCGGCCATCCGGCGCGCCGCCGCGCGGGCCGCCACCCGGCGCGGCTGGGCGACCAGCACGCGACCGGGGACCTCGTCGGCCACGGCTAGCGGGGCGAGGGTCGTCTTGCCGGTGCCGGGCGGGGCGACCAGCACCCCGGCGCCGGCGCCGGCGCCGCGCAGCGCCGCGACCAGCTCCGGCAGCACGGGGCGTACGGGCAGGTCGAGGGGCACGTCCGAGAGCACGGCCCAGTCTCGCACCGCCCGGGAAACGGCTCAGCCGGGGCGTACCCCGTCGACGCCGGTGACGAAGGCGCGCCAGGCCGACGCCGGGAAGGCGAGCACGGGGCCGGGCCGGTCCTTGCTGTCCCGGACGGCGATCCGGTCCCCGGCGGCGGCGACCTCCACGCAGTTGCCGTTGCCCACGCTGCGGCTGCTGGTGCGCCACTGGGCGCGGGTCAGGTCGAGCGCGCTCATCGCGGTACCCCCGTCTGTGCCGGCGCGCCGCGTCAACGGTCACGCAAAGTGACGAGAAGCTTCCGTCAGGCGGGTCAGGGACGCCTCCGGGCCGAGTGCCATCCGGCACATCTCCTCGTGCACAAGGCTATACCCGCGCACCTGCCCGGCCTCCTCCAGAGCCAGCCCCATCGTGAGGTTTTCCAGGTAAACCACGGCCGCGTCGGCGGTGTCGGCGAACGTCAGCACGACGTACGGCGCGTTCATCGCCGGGTGTCCGCCGGCGGAGAACGGAAGTACCTGGAGGGTCACGTTCGGTAGTTGAGAGACCTTCGCGAGGTGGGCCATCTGGTCGGCCATCACGGCGTTGCCGCCGACCGGGCGGCAGAGCACCGCCTCGTTGAGCACCACGGACAGCTCGACCGGATTGTCGCGGTGCAGCACGTTCTGCCGATGCAGCCGCGCGGCGACCTTGCGCTCGATCCCGTCCTCGCCCGCGGTACGCCGGAAGACCTCCCGCGCGTACGCCTCGGTCTGCAACAGCCCGGGCACCGCCTCGACCTCGTACGTGCGCAGGCTCGCCGCCTCCGCCTCCAGCCCGACGTAGAACTCGAACCACTCCGGCAGGACGTCGCTGTACTTCTGCCACCAGCCGCGCTGCTGCGCCCCGCGGGCGATCTCGATGAGCGCCTCGGCGTCGGCCCCGGTCACCTCGTACAGCGCCAGCGCGGCCCGGACGTCGCGCGGCTTGATGCCGATCTGGGCGTTCTCGATGCGGGACAGGTTGCTCTTGGACATGTCGAGTTGCCGGGCGGCGACGTCCAGGGTCATGCCCGCGCGCTCGCGCAGCTGACGGAGTTCCCGGGCGATGCGGCGGCGGCGGACGGTGGGGCTCGCGGTCACCCTCCGAGTCTGTCACGGCAAGATCCGCAGGTGGGGCCAGCACGGAGTGCAACTTCCATAAACGGGAGTTGCGTTGCAGTCACGGCCGGTGCATCCTTGCCCGGTTGCGAACACTGTGGACAACCCGTGCGGGAGGACCGGTTGCACATCGCCGACGAGTTCTTCCTGATCACCCACAACGACAGCCGGGGCAAGGCGAAGCTGAACCCGACGGCGACGGGCCTCGGCCTCGCCGCAGGGCTGCTCGGCGAACTGGTCCTGCGTGGACACGCCACCGTCTCCGCCGGGCTCGTCACGGTGCTCGACCGTCGCCCGCCGGCGGACGCGCTGGCGCACACCGTGCTGGACCAGCTGGTCGGTGAGACGCAGCAGCACCCGGTGCGTACCTGGCTGAGCTTCCTGGCGCAGACCGCCACCACCTCGGTGGGTGAGCGGCTGGTCAGAGCGGGGGTGCTGCGCCGGCAGGAGACCCGGCGGCTGCTGCGCACCACCGTCAGCTACCTGCCGATCGACCTCAACGCGGTGGCCTGGCCGGCCACCCGGCTGCGCGCCCTGCTCGACCGGCCGGAACCGCCGAGCGTGCCCGACGGGACGCTGCTGGGTCTGGTCGTCGCCGCCGGCCTGAGCCGCGAGGTGCTGTGGAGCGCCGGCCCCCGGGCGCACCACCGGCTGGGCGTGCTCATCCCGGCGCTGCCCCCGCCGCTGCGGGAACTCGTGGCGCACACCGAGGCCGCCGTCGGCGCCGCCGTGCTGCGCGGCGTCGGCTGACGCCCTCCACCCTCCCTCCCCTCGAACCGGAGTCCGCGTATGTCGACACCAACGCTCGACCGACCGAGCAACGTCTCCGAGGCATTGGCCCGTGGCCGGCTCGGGGTGCCGTCGGTGATCTTCTTCGTCCTCTCCGCCGCCGCCCCGCTGACCGTCGTGGCCGGCGTCGTCACCACCGGCTACGGGGTCGTCGGGGTGCTCGGCATCCCGCTGGCCTTCCTGACGGTGGCCGCGGTGCTCGCCCTCTTCTCCATCGGGTACGTGGCGATGGCCCGGCGGATGGCCAACGCCGGCGCGTTCTACGCCTACGTCGCCCGTGGGCTGGGCCGCCCTGCCGGCGTCGGCGCCGCCTGGGTGGCGCTGATCGCGTACAACGCCCTCCAGGTGGGGCTCTACGGCACCATCGGCGCCGCCGCGGAACCGGTGCTGGGCCGCCTGTTCGGGGTGGCCCCGGCGTGGTGGGTGGTGGCGCTGGTCGCCTGGGCGACGGTCGGCGTGCTCGGGCTGCTCCGCATCGACCTCAACGGCCTGGTGCTGGCGGCGCTGCTGGTCGCCGAGATGGTGGTGATCGTGGTCTTCGACCTCGGGCAGCTGACCCACCCGGCCGGCGGGGACGTCAGCTTCGCCGCGCTGTCACCGGAGAACCTCGTCGTGCCCGGCGCCGGCGCGGTGCTGGTGCTGGCCATCCTGGGCTTCGTGGGCTTCGAGTCCGCCGTGGTGTTCAGCGAGGAGAGCAGGGACCCGCGGCGGACGGTGCGGTTGGCCACCTATCTCTCCATCGCCATCATCGCGGGGATCTACGCGCTGTCGTCGTGGAGCATGACCGTCGCCGTCGGGCCGGACCGGATCGCCGCCGAGGCGGGCGAGCAGAGCATCGGACTCATCTTCAACCTGGCCGAGGCGCACCTCGGGGGCACCGCCGTCACCATCGGCCAGGCGCTCTTCCTGACCTCGGTGCTCGCCGCGATGATCTCCTTCCACAACACCACCGCCCGGTACACGTTCGCGCTCGGCCGGGAGCGGGTGCTGCCGGCCGTGTTCGGGCAGACCTCGCCGCGCACCGGCTCGCCCCGGGCCGCCTCCCTCGCGCAGAGCGCGCTCGGCCTCGTGGTGATCCTGCTCTACGCGCTCAACGGCTGGGACCCGGTGGTGCAGCTGTTCTACTGGGTCGGCACCGCCGGGGGCTTCGGGGTGCTGCTGCTGATCGCCACCACCTCGGTCGCGGTGATCGCCTTCTTCGCCCGCGACGGAGTCGACGAGACGCTGTGGCGGCGCGCGGTCGCCCCCGGACTCGCCGCCGTGGCCCTGGCCGTGATCGTCCTGCTCGCGGTGGTCAACTTCGCCGACCTGCTCGGGGTGGCCCCGGACTCGCCCCTGCGCTGGGCGGTCCCGGCGGTCTACCCGGTCGCCGCACTGCTCGGCCTGCTGTGGGCGCTGGTGCTGCGCGGCAACCGCCCCGACACGTACGCCCGGATCGGTCTGGGCGCGGAGAGCGTGGCGGTGACGGCGCCGCCGGCCGGGCACCTCGACGGGCCCGTCCCGAGCGGGACGGCGGCGCGGCGGTGAGCGAGGTGCGCATCGAGCGGCTCGGGCCGCGGGAGACGTCGCTGGTGGCCGGTCGGATCGCCGAGGCGTTCATGGCCCTCGACGCGCCCCGGTGGCTGGTGCCCGACGCCGGGCGACGGCAGTCCGTGCTGGCCGGCAACTTCGCGATCCTGGTGGACCACGCGATGCGGTACGGCCTCGTCCACGCGACCGCGGACCGGGCGGGGGTCGCGGTCTGGTTCCCCTCGGTGGGCGACCCGCCCCCGCCGCCGGCGGACTACGACGCCCGGCTGGCCGCGGCCTGCGGGGAGTGGACCGACCGGTTCGCCCACCTGGACAAGCTCTTCGAGGCCCACCACCCGCACCCCGACCACCACCACCTGGCGTTCCTCGCCGTCGCACCGGACCGGCAGGGGCAGGGGCTGGGCAGCGCGCTGCTGCGGCACCACCACGCCGTCCTCGACGCCGAGGGGGTGCCCGGTTACCTGGAGGCGGCCAGCGAGACCGGTCGCGACCTGTACGCGCGGCACGGCTACCAGGTCGCCGAGCCCTTCCACCTGCCCGACGGCACGCCGTTCTGGCCGATGTGGCGGGAGCCCGCCCCGGACACGACGATGGCCGGGCCCGCCGGCCCGGCCATCGCCCACCACCCCTAGTACGTGCCGTCGAGCTGCCCCCGCAGCTTGGTCAGCGCGCGGGCCAGCAGCCGGGACACGTGCATCTGCGAGACGCCGATCTGCTCGGCGATCTGCGACTGCGTCAGGTTGCCGTAGAACCGCAGCGTGAGGATCTTCTGCTCCCGCTCGTCGAGCGTGGCCAGCGCCGGGCCGAGGGCGACCCGCAGCTCGGCCAGCTCGAACTCGCCGTCCACGCCGCCGAGCATGTCGCCCAGCTCGGTCGCGCGGTCGCCGTCGCCGGTCGGGGTGGAGAGCGAGACCGCGTTGTAGGCGCGGGCGCCCTCCAGGCCCTCCAGGACCTCTTCCTCGGTGAGCTTGAGGTGGGCGGCGATGTCGGCGACCGTGGGCGAACGGCCCAGGGTCTGCAACAGCGAGCTGTTGGCGTCGGAGATGGCCAGCCGCAGCTCCTGGAGCCGGCGGGGGACCCGGATGTCCCAGGTGCGGTCGCGGAAGTGCCGCTTGAGCTCACCGATGATGGTGGGGATCGCGTAGCCGGCGAAGTCGACGCCGCGGGACGGGTCGAACTTGTCGATCGCCTTGATCAGGCCGACCGCGGCGGTCTGGGCCAGGTCGTCGGTGGGCTCGCCCCGGCCGCTGTAGCGGTGGGCGAGGTGGTTGGCGAGCGGCAGCCAGGCCTCGATCGCCCTGTCGCGCAGGGCGGCGCGGGACGGGTGGCCGGCCGGCAGCGCGGCCATCGCGTTGAGCAGGTCCGCGGCGCTGTCGGTGAGCGCACGCGGGTCGAGCTTCTGGGCGGTGCTCGGCGCTGTCGTGGTCGCCGGCTCGCTGATCGTTGGCGCGGTCATGGGTGGTCCTCCCTGCACCTCGTCCGCGGATGAAAGACGTGACGCTTAGGTTTAACTTCAGATGTCCGTTCGGGAGTCACCTTAGCCCGATCGGTATGACGAAATCTAGCCGAAAGTACGATGTACTTAAGTAATTTTCCGGCACGGACAGCGCTAATCGGGCAAAGCGGCCTCGGATTGTGAGTCGGCTTACCTCGGGCGTACGGCCAGCCGGTCCCGCCGGACATCGACGTCGCTGCATCCGGGCGGCCCGGACCGGCAGGCCGAGCGGCCACGGTCCCCCGGATGACCAGCGCCGAATGTCGGCTTTCCGTCGTTGTCCCGTCCGCGGGACGGGCCGTAGCGTGCGGGTACCCGCCCCGCTCCGGAGGTGCCGTGCTCGACCCCGCCGCCCCCCATCTCGTCGTCAACAGCCGCACGCTCTTCTTCGGCTGGCTGCCGGCGGACCCGGACGCGGTCGCGGCGCTGGTCCCGGCCGGGCTGCGCCCGTCGGCCGACCGCCTGGTCTTCATGAACCAGTACGTGGTCGACGACGAGAGCCAGACCTCCGGCTTCGGCGCGTACTCGCTGACCTACCTCGGGGTGGCGCTGGCCGGGGTGGACGCGCCGGGCGGGACGAACCCCGGCGGCTGGTGGACGGACTACGTGACCTGTAGCGCACGGGTCCGCGCCTACGCCGCCGCGCGGGGGGCGCCCGCCGTCGTGGGCCGGACCCGCATCGAGCACCACGACGGGGAGATCGTCGCCGAGACGGAGATCGACGGCGTACCGGTGATCCGGGCCCGCTGCCAGGTGGGCGAGACGGGCCGGGCGATCAGCAGCGGTCACCACCGCTACTTCACGGCGCGCGACGGGCAGCTGCTCAGCGCCGTCTACCCGTACGTCGCCGAACCGGTCGACCCGTTCGTGATCGAGTCGGTGGAGTTCCTGGAGCCGGCCCACCCGATCTACGCGCTCCGCCCGGAGAACCCGCTGACGATCGGCTTCGGCTTCTACTCCCCGCGCGCCTCGTTCGCCTATCCCGGCGGGCTGACGGTGCACACCGCCGACGCCGGCCCCGTCGAGGCCGAGCCCGCCCGCAGCCGGGCCGACGCCCTGTTCGTACCCGCCTGACGGTCAGGCCCGAGCGCTCACCACGTGCCCGCCCGACGGGCCCGCAGCGGCCGGCCGTCCGGGTCGTAGACCAGCCGGTACGCCGGCAGCGCCCAAGCCCGGGTGTACCAGGGCAGCCGTTCCGCCCGGTGCGGCAGCAGCCGGCCCGGCGGCCGGGGACCAACCTGCCCGTCGTCGTACCACCGTTGCAGCGCGTCGGCGGCGGCGCTGATCGCCGCCACGGCGTCGGCCGGGTCGATCAGGTCGGCGTCCTCGCCGCCGTCGGGGTCGCGGTCCAGGTGCTCGCGCCACAGCCGCAGCCGCAGGTCCCGGGCGAAGACCCGGGCGCCGTCGCCGAGGCCGGCCGGGTCGGTCGGCGCCCGGTCGTCCAGGGTGCCGTCCAGCACCGCGCAGGACAGCTCGCTGTCGTGCGTCCAGGACCGGCGGTTGAAGTTGTCGCTGCCCACGCTGGCCCACACGTCGTCGACCACGCACACCTTGGCGTGCACGTAGACCGGGGTGCCGGCGTGGTTCTCCACGTCGAGCACGTGCACCCGGTCGGGGGCCGCCCGCTCGCAGAGCGACAGCGCCTGCTCGCGGCCCACCGTGTTGGGCGGCAGCGCCAGCCGGCCGTCCACGTCCGGGAAGCGGGGGACCACGGCGACCAGGTGCAGGTCGGGATTCTCCCGCAGCGCCCGGGCGAACAGGTCGGCCACCTCGCTGGACCACAGGTACTGGTCCTCCAGGTAGATCAGCCGCCGGGCCCGCCGGACCGCCTTGGTGTAGCCGCGGGCCACCGTGCGCTCGCCGTCGGGGGCGAAGGAGTAGCGGGGCCGGACCGCCGGGTAGGTGCGCAGCACCTGGACGTCGTGCGGGCCGCAGGGCGGCGGGTCGGCCGGCTGCGGCGGCAGCGGGTCGGGCCGCAGGTCCGCGCCGCGCAGCCGGTCGCGCAGGTAGGCGAGGGGGTTCTCCGAGTCCAGCGGCATCGGGTCGGTCCAGCGCTCCCGGAAGGTGGTGTCCAGCGCGCCCACCACCGGCCCCCGCACCGCGAGCTGCACGTCGTGCCAGGGCGGGTGGTCGCCGTAGCGGGCGGACATCTGCACCGCCTGCGGGTCGCCCCGGTGCGCGGCGTCGTCGCGGCGGCTGTGGCACAGGTCGATCCCGCCGGCGAAGGCGACGTCCCGTTCCGGCGCGCGCAGGTGCCGCAGTACCACAAGCTTCTGGTGGTGCGAGCCGCCCCGGCGGACCCGCTGGTCGAGCAGCACCTCGCCGCCGGCGGCGGAGACCGTCTCGCTCAGGTTGCGGTTCTCCGCCTCGCTGTAGGCCAGGAGGTCGAGGTGGGAGCGCCAGATCAGGCCCTTGACCACCACGCCCCGCTGCGCGGCACGCGCGAAGAGCTGCGCCACGGTCGGCCCGTCCGGGCGCAGCCGTTGGTCCGGGTCGCCCCGCCAGTCGGTGAAGAAGAGGTGGTCGCCGGCCTCCAGCGCCTGCACCTCGTCGACCAGCCGGTCGAAGTACTCGGCACCGTGAATTAACGGCTCGGCAAGGTTTCCGCTGCTCCAGACGGGTAACTCTGAGACCGGGTTGGCGCGTTCGGCTGCGCTCAGGAACCAGTTGCGCGGTGCCACCGTTCCAGCCCCCCGAGGTCGACAACGTCCTCACGGTAGGACCCGTGTCGCGGGTCCGCATCCCGGCCGGCACTCCGGTGACCGGTCGGACGGCCCCCGACAGCCCGCCCGATCACGACGCGAACACCGAGGAGGCAACACCATGCCCGGCGAGACGACGAACCCCGTGACCGAGTACCGCGAGCAGGCGGTCGAAAGCGAGCGGGGCGCGCTGGTGACGGTGTTGCTCATGGTGATCCTGGGAGTCGCGGGCATCTTCGCCGTCTCCTGACGCCACGTCCCGCGCCGGTGGGCGCCGACGTCCCGACGCGCCGGTGGGCGCCACCCGGCTGTGCCGGGGGGCGCCCACCGCCCGCGCGTGGGATCAGGGCCTCGGGGCCTGGCCGTCGGTGTGCGGCAGCCGCTCGGCGGGGACGACACCGAGCCGGCCGGCCTTGAAGTCCTCGAACGCCTGGAGCAGCTCGTCGCGGGTGTTCATGACGAACGGGCCGTAGTGCGCCACGGGCTCCCGGATCGGCTCGCCGCCCATGATGTAGAGGTCCAGCGTCGGGGTGTGGCCGTCCTGGCCGGCGTCCGCGGCGAAGGTCAGCGCGTCGCCGGGGCCGTGCACGGCGAGCTGCCCCGTGTGCACCGGCCGCCCGTCGGTGCCCACCGTGCCCCGCCCGCCCAGCACGTAGACCAGGGCGTTGAAGTCCGGCCGCCACGGCAGGTCGACGCGGGCGCCCGGCTGCACGGTCACGTGCGTGATGGTGATCGGGGTGTGGGTGGAGCCCGGCCCCCGGTGCCCGGCGATCTCGCCGGCGATCACCCGGATCAGCGCGCCGCCGTCCGGCGTGGTCAGCAGGGCCGCCTCCCGACCCCGGATGTCCTGGTAGCGGGGCGGGTTCATCTTCGCGGCCCGGGGCAGGTTGACCCAGAGCTGGGTGCCGTGGAACAGGCCGCCACTCATGACGAGGTGCTCCGGCGGCGCCTCGATGTGCAGCAGGCCGCTCGCGGCCGTCATCCACTGGGTGTCGCCGTTGGTGATCGTGCCGCCGCCGCCCTGCGAGTCCTGGTGGTCCATGATCCCGTCGATCATGTAGGTCACCGTCTCGAAGCCGCGGTGCGGATGCCAGGCCGTGCCCTTCGGCTCGCCCGGGGCGTAGTCCACCTCGCCCATCTGGTCCAGGTGGATGAACGGGTCCAGCTCGCTCACCGGCACGCCGGCGAACGCCCGGCGGACTGGGAAGCCCTCGCCCTCGTAGCCGCTGGGCGCGGTGGTCAGCCGGCGGACCGGGCGGAACGCGGTGGACTCGTCGAGCCTGGGCAGGCGGGGCAGGACGAGCACGTTGTCGACGGTGATGGCGGGCATCGGGGGCTCCTCAGCTGTGCGGGTGGGCGGTCGACGCGTCGCGGTCCGCGCGCAGGCGCCGGCCGAGTCGCTCGAAGATCCGGGTGAGGCAGGCGACCTCGGCGTCGTCGAGGTCGTCCATCAGGTGGGCGCGCACCGACCGCAGGTGGTGCGGGGCGGCCTCGCGCAGGGCCAGCAGCCCGGCGGCGGTGAGCACGGCCTCGCTGCCGCGGCGGTCGTCGGGACAGGACTCCCGGGCGACCAGGCCGCGCCGCTGCATGGTGGTGATCTGGTACGTCAGCCGGCTGGGCGAGAAGACCAGTCGGCTCGCCAGCTCGCCCATCCGCAGCCGCTGGCCCGGTGCCTCGGAGAGCAGGACGAGCACGTGGTAGTCGGCGAAGCTGAGCGCGCTGTCGGCGCGCAGGTCGTCCTCCAGCCGCGTGTAGAGCCGCTGGCTGGCCTCGATGTAGGCGCGCCAGGCGGCGAGTCGGGCACTGTCCAGGCTCTCGGTCACGCCCATGACAGTAGCACTCTTTCAAAATTTAACTAGTTCCCCGTGAGCGCGGTCACCCGTGATGCGGAGGTGCCGTTCAGCTTTGAAGGGTGTTCCGGGACCGGGCCGGAAGCGCCGGCGGCCCGGACCAGCCGGCAGCCGGCGTCCGCGGGGCGGGCCGCCGGCTGCCGGACGAGGGGCCCGGGGCGGTCGCGGCCGGCGGGCGCCCCGGCGAGGGCCTCAGCGGGCGGGCGGTGAGGCCGCCATGTGCATCCGGCCGAGCAGCTGACGCGCCTGCTCGGCGAACTGCGCGTCGACGAGCACGGCGTACTGGCCGGCGCGCAGCGAGCTGGCCGAGGTGAAGTCGCGCCGCCCGCCGGTCATCGCGTGCGCGACCGCGCCGAACACCGCTCCCCAGATCGCGCCGACGACGAGCCCGACCAGGATCGCCGCGACCCAGTTGCCGGCGGTGAAGATGCCGAAGAGCAGCCCGATGAAGAGCCCGAACCAGGCGCCCGTGCCGGCGCCCGCCAGGGCCGCCCGCCCCGTCGTCATCCGGCCCAGCACGGTCTCGACCAGTGTGAGGTTCGTGCCGACGATGGCGCTGTGTTCGACCGGGAACCGGTTGTCCGCCAGGTAGTCGACGACCCGCTGGGCGGACGGATAGTCCGGGTACGACCCGATCGTCACGGTGGGCGGACCGGTCTGTGGGCCGTGCCCGTCGTGGCCGGGGCCGCTCGGGCGGCCGGCCGGACCGGACGGGAGGGTGTCGCCGCCCGGCATCCCGGGCCGCCATGCCGAGGTGGGACTCGACGGTGTGGTCATGAGTTCCTCCTTCGTCGACCCCCGCGTTCCCGCCGCCGTCGCGAGGTAACGCTCAGCGGGCGGCGGCACGCAGGTACGCGGCGGTGGCCTCGTCGGCGGGGAAGAAGGACTCGATGGAGAGCTCCTCGACCGTCACGTCCAGCGGGGTGCCGAAGGTCGAGACGGTGCTGAGGAAGGCCAGCTCGCCGCCCGGGTGACGCAGTCGCAGGGGCACGACCACGTCCCCGGCGCGGGGCAGGCCCGCGTCCGGGGCGGCCGGCCCGCCCGGGTAGCCGCACAGCTCGTCGTGCAGCGCGCCCAGTTCGGGATCGTCGGTCAGCGCCAGGTGCCGGCGCAGCCGCCCGAGCAGGTGGGCACGCCACTCGCCGAGGTTGGCGATCCGGGGCGCCATGCCCTCGGGGTGCAGCGTCAGCCGCAGCGCGTTGGCCGTTGGCCGGAGCAGGTGCGCGGCGGCACCCTCCGTGAGCAGCGGCAGGGTGGCGTTGCCGGCGACCAGGTTCCAGCGCCGGTCCACCGCGACGGCCGGGTACGGCTCGTGCGCCCGCAGGACCCGGCGTACCGCGTCGAGGACCCGTCGCAGCTCGGGGGAGTCCAGCGGGGCTTGGGAGTAGACGGGGGCGTACCCGGCGGCCAGCAGCAGCCGGTTGCGGTCGCGCAGCGGCACGTCGAGGTGCTCGGCCAACCGCAGGACCATCTCCCGGCTGGGCGCGGAGCGCCCGGTCTCCACGAAGCTGAGGTGCCGGGTGGAGATCTCCGCCCCGACCGCGAGGGCGAGCTGGCTGAGCCCGCGGCGCCTGCGCCACTGCCGCAGCAGCGCCCCGACCGGCGCCCGCCGCTCCTCCACCGCCACGGCCACGCCCACGCGCCGATTCTAGGCCGCGCCGCACGGCACGGCCCCGGGCCCCGCCCGCCCCGTGCGGGACGGGCGGGACGGGCGGGGCACGGCGGTCAGGAGCAGGCGGTGCCGTTGAGGGTGAACCCGGTCGGGGTGGGCAGGGCGCCGCCCGGCCAGGTGCCCTGGAACCCGAGCGAGGCCGTGCCGCCCGTGGGCAGGCCGGCGTTCCAGGCGGCGTTGCGCACGGTGATCCGGTCGCCCGACTGGGTCCAGTCGCCGTTCCAGCCGTTGGTCAGCCGGACTCCGGCGCCGGGGGCGAAGGTGAGGGTCCAGCCGGTGAGCGCGGCGCCGTGGTTGGTCACCCGCAGCTCGGCGGTGAAGCCACCGGACCACGAGTTCGGGGTGTACGACACCGTGCAGCCGCCGGTCGGCGGGGGAGTGCTCGGCGGGGGCGTCGTGGGCGGGGCGGTGGTCGGGGGCGCCGTCGTGGGCGGGGCGGTGGTCGGCGGGGCGGTGGTGGGGGCCGGTCCGGCGGCCAGGGCCAGGTCGTACGCCCGCTGCGGCACGAACTGGCCGGCCGGCGCGATGCAGCCGTCGGCCTCGCCGGGCAGCTTCACCCACAGGTACGCGTCGATGGCGGAGTCGCCGGTGGCGGTGGTGCTCGGGGTGCCGATGGCCCGCCCGGCCGGGTCGCACCACTCGGAGCCGGCCGGCCCGTTGCCGTTGCGGCTGGTGTCGACGACCGCCTTGAGCCGGGACACCCCGGTCGCCGCGATCACGGCCTTGGCGTAGGCGACCTCGTCGGCGGTGCGCCGGTAGTTGGAGACGTTGAGCGAGATGCCGTCCGCGCTGTTGGCGACGTCCGCGCCGAGCAGCCGGGAGGCGGCCTCGCCGGGGGCGAGCCACGCGGAATGTCCGATGTCGAAGTAGACCTTCGCGGCGGCCGAGCCCGCCTTGAGCTTCTTGCCGGCGTACGCCATGGAGGCCCTCGTCTCGGCCTGCTGGGCCGCGTTCTGGCAGCTGGTCATCAGCGGCAGCACGTCGGGTTCCAGGACGATTGTCGCCGGCCGCCCGGCCAGGCCGGCCGCGACCTGGTCGACCCACTGCCGGTACGTGGCGTGGTCGGGCGCGCCGCCGCCGCTCGCGCCGCTGCAGTCCCGGTTCGGGATGTTGTAGACGACCAGGATCGGCACCTTGCCGGCGGCCGCCGCCGCGCCGACCAGGGCGTCGATCTCGGACCGTACGGTCGAGGTGTTGGTCCGGGTGAACCACCGGCCCTGGGGAACGTTCGCGATCCGGCCGGAGATCACGGCGGCCCGGGGGTCGCCGGGGTTGGCGGCGACCCAGGCCGCCGCGGCCGTCGCCGGGTCGACGTAGAACGCCGAGTCGGCGGCGACCGCGGCGGGTGCGCGGACGATGCCGACGGTGACGGTGGCGGCGACGGTGAGCGCCGCCGCGGCGCTCAGCGCGGCGAGTGCGGGTCTGCTTCTCACGGGATCTCCCATTCCATCGAGGAGCACCGCTGGAAGCGCTCCCATGCATCGACGTCAAACTACGTGCTGATTGCCGCGATGTGAAGAGGCCGCGACATTCCGGGGCGTCGGGCCGGCGCGCCGGCCGCGGCGCGCGGTCCCGCGGGGAGAATGACGGAATGCGCCTGGTGATCACCGCCGACACCCACGTGCCGAAGCGGGCCCGGGACCTGCCGGAGCCGCTCTGGGCGGCGGTCGACGCCGCCGACGTGGTGCTGCACGCGGGGGACTGGGTCGACGAGGCGCTGCTGGACGCCCTCGCCGCCCGGGCCCGCCGCCTCGTCGGGGTGTACGGCAACAACGACGGGCCGGCGCTGCGCGCCCGGCTACCGGAGGTCGCCCGGGTGGAACTCGACGGGCTGCGGGTCGCCGTCGTGCACGAGACCGGCCCGAAGGCCGGGCGGGAGAGCCGCTGCGCGGCCCGCTTCCCCGACACCGACGTGCTTGTCTTCGGCCACTCGCACATCCCCTGGGACACGGTCGCCCCGGGTGGCCTGCGGCTGCTCAACCCCGGCTCGCCCACCGACCGGCGGGCCCAGCCGTACGCCACGTACCTGACGGCGCGGGTGGCGGCGGGACGGCTCGACGAGGTCGAACTGCACCGCCTGCCACCGCGCCGCCCGCCCGGTCACTGACCGCGGCCGGTCTCCTCCTGGAGCTGGTCGATCCGCTTCGAGGCCTCGGCCTTCGTCAAGCCCTCCGGCGGCTCCTCGCCGGCCTCCCGGGCCAGGGTCGCCAGGTAGGACTCCTGGGCGGCGGTCGGCGGCTCCTCGCCGGTGACCCACTCGTCCGGGTCCTTGATGGCGCCCTGCGGGTTGGCCTGGCTGCTGCTGCGGTCCGTCATGGTCTCCACCTTCCTTCGAACAGACGTGCCAATACCCCGTGCGGCGGCGATCCATGCCGCATCTCCGGCGCGTCGTACGCCCGGACGCGCCGGGCGTGTCTCCGGCCGTCCGGGCGACGCGGGCGCGCATACGATCACCGGATGACGGCGGCGCAGCGGGCGGGTGTGGTGGTGGTCGGCGCGGGCATCGCCGGAGTGGCGTGCGCGACGGAACTGGCCCGCGCCGGCATCCCGGTGGAGATCCGCGAGCGCGCCCGGGTGGCCGGCGGCCGGATGGCCAGCCGCCGCTTCGACGGCCGGCCGGCCGACACCGGCGCCGCCTACTTCACGGTCAGCGATCCGGACTTCGCCGAGGTGGTGGAGGGATGGCGCTCGGCCGGCCTGGCCCGCGAGTGGACCGACACCTTCGTCGCGTACGGCGCCGACGGCCGGCGTGCGGCGCCCGGCCCGATGCGCTGGGCGGCGACCCGAGGGCTGCGGACGCTTGTGGAGCACCTGGCCCGGGAACTGCCGGTGACCGTGGACCGGCTCGTGCTCGGCGTCGCGCCCGGACCGGTGGTCGACGGGCGGCCCTGCGAGGCGGTCGCGCTCGCCATGCCGGGGCCGCAGGCGGCCCTGCTGCTCGACCCGGCCCTCGCCGCCGCCACCCGGGCCACACAGGTCCAACGCTGGTCGCCGTCCCTGGCCGCAGTGCTGCGTTTCCCGGCCCGCCGGTGGGCCACCTTCCGGGGCGCCTTCGTCAACGACCACCCGCTGCTGAACCTCGTCTGCGACGACGGCGACCGCCGCGGCGACGACGCGCCGGTGCTGGTCGCCCACACCACGCCCGAGTTCGCCGCCGGCCACCTCGCCCAGCCCTCCGGGGCCGGTCCGGCGATCGAGGAGGCCGTCCGGGACCTGCTGGGGCTGCCCGAAGCGGCGGAGCACGTGCACGTGCACCGCTGGACGTACGCGAAGCCCACCGAAGGCCCCGGCGGGACGTACCACCTCGACGCCGACGGCGTCGGGCTGGCCGGTGACGCCTTCGGCGCACCCCGGGTGCAGAGCGCCTGGCTCTCCGGTCGCGACCTCGGCCGCGCCCTCGTCACCCGCCTGGGCGCAGCGTGAGGAAGCAGCCCCTGCGCACACCGGCGGGGCGGGCGGTCAACCCCCGGTGGTGACGGGCTCGCCGGCGTGGCGGCGCTCGGACGGGTCCGACGTGCGTTCCCCCGCCCGGTCCAGCAACTGCATCACCGGGGTCGCCGCGATGCCGTGCACCACCACCGAGACGATCACCACGAGGCCGACGGTCGCCCAGATCAGGTCCGCCTGGGGGAAGTCGGTCTTCGCGGTCGCGTACGCGATGTAGAAGAACGAGCCGACGCCCCGGATGCCGAACAGGGCGATCACCCAGTGCTCGGCCGGTCGGCCGGGCGCCCCCCGCAGCGACAACCAGCCGAGCAGCGGACGGACCACGAAGACCAGCGCCAGTCCGACCGCGGCGGCCGGCCAGGTCAGCGGGCCCAGCAGGCCACCCACCACGGCGCCGCCGAAGAGCAGCAGCAACAGCACGGTGAGCAGCCGCTCCACCTGCTCGGCGAAGTCGTGCAGCACGGAGTGGAACTCGTGGGTGCGCTCCGCGGCCCGGATCGCCCGCGCGGCCACGAAGACCGCCAGGAAGCCGTACCCGCTGACGACCTCCACCAGCCCGTATGCCAGGAAGGTCGCGGCCAGCGCGAGGAAGCCCTCCGAGTGCCGGGCCAGCCGCAGCTTGCTCGGGGCCCGGAAGAAGAGCTTGCCGAGCAGCCACCCGACCAGCCACCCGCCCGCCACCCCGGCCGCCACCTTCCAGAGCACGTCCACGCCGAGCCAGTGGCCCAGCCAGTCGCCGGGCGCGAGGCTGGTGGTGGCGATGGCGATGGCCGCGTACACGAAGGGGAAGGCCAGCCCGTCGTTCAGCCCGGCCTCGGAGGTCAGGGCGAAGCGGACCTCGTCCTCGGAGTCCTCGGCATCGGTGGGCTCGCCGACCTGCACGTCGGCGGCGAGCACCGGATCGGTCGGGGCGAGGGCCGCCCCCAGCAGCAGCGCGGCGGCCGGCACCAGCCCGGCCCACCACCAGCCGAGCACCGCCACCGCCACGATGCACAGCGGCATGGCGATGGCCAGCAGCCGCCACGTCGACGACCAGCGGCGCCAACTGAACGGCCGGTCGATCTTCAGCCCGGCGCCCATCAGCGCCACGATGACGCCGATCTCGGTGAGGTGGGTGGCGACGTCCGGGTACGCGAGCGGGTCGGGGTTCGGCAGCCCGACGGGGAGGGCGAAGACCAGCATGCCCAGCCCCAGGAACGCGATCGGCATGGACAGCGGCCGGTGCTCGAGCACCCGGGGCAGGATCCCCGCCAGCAGCGCGCCCAGACCGACCACCGCGAACGCCACGTCTACCGGCTCCACGACCCCACCTCTCCGCCTCGCCCACGGCGTGCGGGCAGGTGGTGCAAGTCCTTGCCCCCGGAGGACTTCTCGTATTCCTCTTCGGAGCGACGGAGTCGGCGGCGTCACCCCGCCCGGGCGACCGGCGAGTCGTCGAGGGCGGCGAGCAGCGCGGCGGGGTCCTCGTAGACGGCCACCGCACCGGCCCCGGCCAGCTCGCCCCGGCCGGTGCCGCCGCAGGTCAGACCGACGCAGGGGATGTCCAGCTCGCCTGCGGCGGCGACGTCCCACACCGAGTCACCGACGAAGACCACGCGTTCGGCGGCGAGCCCGGACTGCTCCAGCGCGGCGACCAGGATGTCCGGCGCCGGCTTGCTCTCCCGCGCGTCCGCCGAGCTGGTGATCGTGTGGATCACGTCGTCGGCGGCCAGCGCCCGGCGCAGCGCGGTCACCTCGTGCTCGGCGGCGGAGGTCGCCAGCACCACCCGCAGTCCCCGCTCCGCGCAGGCGCGCAGCAGGTCGGCGGCGCGGGGCAGCGGGACCAGCCGCTCCCAGTACTCGGCGAAGAGGGTGTCGTGGGCGGCGCGCAGCTTCTGGTCCGCGCTCCGGTCGCGCTCCGGACCGAGCAGGTGGTCGAGCAGTTTGTCCGAGCCCATCCCGATGGCGCGGTGGATCGTCGCCATGGGTACGGGCCGGTCGGTCTGGCGCAGCGCCTCCCACCAGCTCACGGTGTGCAGGTAGGTGGTGTCGACCAGGGTGCCGTCCACGTCGAAGAGGACACCGGTGGGCTTGTCGGCGGGCATACGGTCCTCCTACCCCGTCGGGCCGGGCTGACGCCACCGTTCACGCGGGCGGGATGAGGATCTCGAACCAGACCGTCGAGCCGCGTACGGTCGGGTCCGTCCCCCACGCGTCGCTCAGCTCCTCGATCAGCCCCAGTCCCCGGCCCCGGCTGCTGAGCGTGTCGGTCTGCGCGCGGGTCACCGTGCCCCGGGTGCCCGAGTCGGCGACCGACACCAGCAGCCGCTCCGGGCTGAGGTCGATCTCCACCCGGGCGGCCGTGCCCGCGTGCAGCAGGGCGTTGGTGGTCAGCTCGCTGGTGCAGAGCACCGCCGCGCCGATGATCGACTCGGGCACCTGCCACTCCGTGAGCTGCGCGGTCATCCAGTGCCGTACCCGGCTCGGCGCGGTCGGCTCGGCTGGCACCTCCATGCTCGTCGACCGGGACGGCCGCAGCGCGTGCTCCACCGCCAGCACCGCGACGTCGTCCTCGGTGGCGCCGGGCACCGCCGCGGTGGCCACCGCGCACAACGCGCGGGGGTCGCCGCTGCCCGCGCCGGCCACGGCGATGGCCAGGGCGTCCAGGCCGGTCGTCAGGTCCTGCCAGCGCCGCTCCACCACACCGTCGCTGAACAGCAGCAACGTGTCGCCGGGGGCGAAGGGCACCGTGACGGTGCGCGGCCGGCAGCCCAGGCCCAGCGGGGCGCCCGCGGGCACGTCGAGGTATTCGGCGACCGGGTCGCCGTCCGGGGCGCACCGGCGGATCAGCGGGGCGGGGTGACCGGCGCTGGCCAGGGTGAGCCGCTGCCGGTCGGCGTCGACGACCCCGAAGACCACCGTCACGAACAGCTCGTGCGTGTCGCCCTCGGCGCCCAGGCTGGTCACCAACCGGTCGAGCCCGGCCAGCACGGCGTCGGGGCGGGGGTCGGTCAGCGCCAGCGCCCGCAGCGCCGCGCGGACCTGACCCATCCGGGCCGCGGCCTGCACGTCGTGGCCGGCGACGTCGCCGAGCACGATCCCCAGGCCGCCGTCGGGCAGCAGGAAGGCGTCGTAGAAGTCCCCGCCGGCGGCGTTGCCGTCGACGCCCGGGTCGTAGCGGGCGGCGATCCGCATCCGGGGCAGGTCGGGCAGGTGCTCCGGCAGCATGCTGCGTTGCAGCAGCTGGGCCGTGCCGTGCTGGGTCTCGAACCGGCGGGCCCGCTCGGCGGCCTGGCCGACCAGCTCGGCCGAGGCGGCCAGCAGCGCGCGCCGGGCGGCCGACCAGACGTGCGGGACCTGGTAGCCGACCGTCAGCCCGCCGCGCACCACCGAGGCCCGCAGCGGCACCGCCGCGAGCGAGCGGACCTTCTGGTCGTGCCGGTCCACCGCGATGTCCCGCAGCGGCTGGCCGTCGTCGGCGAAGTACGGCACGCCGCTGCGGGCGACGGTCACCCCCGGCCCCAGCCCGTCCGGCGGGACGCGCCGCCACAGCGGGGGGAGGCGCTCGTCGGCCTCGTCCATCAGCTCGCCGCGGATGCGCCGGACCATCCGCCAGCCGCCGCCGCCCTCGTCGACGGCGAACGAGACCCGGTCGGCGTCGAACGCCGTGATCGTGTAGCGCAGCGCGACCCGGGCCACGTCGTCCAGGGTGAGGGTGCCGGCGAGCGCCGCGGCGAAGTCGCTGAGGCTCTGCAACTGCTGGGTGACCTGGGTGGTCTCCGCGGCCACGGTCAGCACGCCGACGATCCGCCCGGCGCTGTCGCGCACGGGGGAGTAGCCCCGGGTGAAGACCGACTGCTCGACCAGGCCGGGACGGCGGTGCAGCGGAAGCGTGGTCTCCTTCTCCAGGAACGGCTCCCCGGAGCGGTAGGTGTGCGCGATGGCGTCCCCGACGCCGGGCAGCGGCCAGGACTCCGCGAACACCTGGGCCGCCGGGCGGCCCACCGCGTCGGGGTGCCGGTCGCCGATCAGCTCCGCGTACGCGTCGTTGTAGACGAGCAGGTGCTCGTCGCCCAGGGTGAGGGCCATCGGTACGGGCGAGGCGAGGAGCAGTTCCGTGGCGGCCCGGACCGCCGGGTCCCACGTCCGCCACGCACCGAGCGGGGTGCCACCCCAGTCGTGGCGCGGGACGGCGGCCGCCATGCCCGACGCGGAGGGCGTTCCCGAGACCGGGGCTGGTGGGTTCGGGACCCGTCCGACCGTTCCTGGCATGAGCGCAGCCTAGCCGGAGGGTCCGTCGGCTGTTTCCGATCATGCCCCGCACCACGCCGGGCCCGAACGTTCGGGCAGGTCAAGGCTGTTCTGCGGTGACATGTCGGGAAAAACTCGGGGACTCCGACGGCGTGCCGCGTCGGCGACCGGGTAAGCGCGCGGCGCAGTCCATGCGACAGGAGGGACATCATGCCGGAAAGCCTCGCGGTCAGGCAGGTCGACATCGGCAACGCCGTGGCCGACATGTGGAGGTCGGTGCTGCTCTTCATACCGCGGGCCATCGCGTTCATCGCGATCCTCGTGGTCGGATGGCTCATCGCCCGAGCCGTGCTCAAGATCGTGGACACGGCGCTGGAACGGGTCGGGTTCGACAGGGCGGTGGAACGGGGCGGCATCAAGCGCGCGCTGGAACGCACCAAGTACGACGCCAGTGACATCCTGGCGAGACTTGCGTACTACGCCGTGCTGCTGTTCACCCTGCAGTTCGCCTTCGGGGTGTGGGGACCCAACGCGATCAGTGACCTGATCAGCGGCGTGGTCGCCTGGCTGCCACGCGCCTTCGTGGCGATCGTCATCATCGTCGTGGCCGCCGCGATCGCCAACGCCGTCCGGGATCTGGTCACCGGGGCGCTGGGCGGGCTCGCGTACGGCAAGGTCCTGGCGGACCTGGTGGCGGTCTTCATCCTCGCGCTGGGTGTGATCGCCGCGCTGAACCAGGTGGGCATCGCGACCACGGTGACCACTCCGGTGCTGATCGCGGTGCTCGCCACCGTGGCCGGCATCCTGATCATCGGTGTCGGCGGTGGCCTGGTGCGGCCGATGCAGAACCGCTGGGAAGGCTGGCTGAACCGGATGGCCGAGGAGTCGCGGGCGGTGCAGGAGCACCGCCGGGCCCGGGAGGCCGGTCAGACCGACGTCGGCCGGCAGATGGCGGACCGGACGGCGGCCGAGCGCACCGAGGTCATGCCCCGCGGGCAGGAGTCCGCGACGGCCGGCGGGCGCGGCACGTACCAGTCGGGGAACGTCAGCGACGAGACCCAGCAGTTCCGCCGTTGACCTGGCGGTGAGCAGGACGGGGAGGGGTGTCCGCGGACGTGCGGGCGCCCCTCCGGCGTGTGCGACCGGGGCCGGCGGTTCAGACCAGCGGGAGCGGGGCGGTCGCCGGGGCCCCGAGCGAGCGGGTCAGCGCGCAGACCGCGAGCAGCCGGGTGAGCAGCCAGTCCGGTGCGGACCAGTCCACCGGGGCCGCCGGCGGCTGCCAGCCGTGCTCCAGCGCGGCGGCGCGGACACCTTCCGCGTAGCCGGCGAGCGCGGCGGCGCTCAGCGCCCGGCGGTCGCCGTCCAGGCTCTCCCGCACCGCCGCGGCGTGCTGGTCGACCAGGGCGAGCAGGCCCGGACGCGCGGCGGCGGCGGCCAGTCCCTCGGCGCCGACCGAGGTGGACAGGAGAGCGAGGGTGGCCCGCGCCGAACTGGCGGCGGAACGGGCCTCGACCCGGGTGAACGGCACACGCATGGTGACCGAGGCTATCCGGCCGTGACCAGGGTCGACCTCGGCCGGTCGGCGGGTTTTTCACCCTCCCCCGAACGGTCAGCGGGCGGCGCGGGGGGTTGATCCGACGCGGGCGGGGCAGAGGAGAACCGCCCGGACGGGCACAGCCGAAACCTGGAGGAACGGATGGGACGACACGAGGACGGGCCGGACGAACGGCACCGCAGGCCCGCCGGGGTCAGCGACGAGACGGTGGCGGCGCTCGGCAAGCTCAGCGAGGCGCTGGAGTGCGTCGAGCGGGTCCGCGGTCACCTCTACTCGCTGCACCAACTGGTGGGGCACGCCGACCTGATGCTCGACGACGCCGTGGAGATGTTCCGCGCCGCCGGGCACGACCGGATCGCCGACCGTATCGACACCGACCTGCTGGGCCGCAACGTGATCGCCGGACGGTGGACGTTCCAGATCGTCGAGGACTTCGACGACAACTACTACGCCCTCTTCCGCGACCTGGACCGGGCCGCCCGGGAGGAGCTGGTCGGCGGTCGCCGGCACCTCTACGAGGCGGAGATGAAGGAGCGGCGGCGCAGCCGGGGCCGACCCGGGCACGAGGCACGCCCCGACACCGGAAGCTAGCGCGTAGCGGCCGCGGAGAGTTCGGCCGCGACCGTGCGTTCCTCGGTGGCGATGCGAAGCGCCGCCACCAGGCGGCGGTAGAGATCGTCTGCGGCCAGCAGCTCGGAGTGGGTGCCCTGGGCCCGGATCCGGCCGTGCTCCATCACCACGATCCGGTCGGCGTCGAGCACCGTGGAGAGCCGGTGCGCGATGGTCAGCACCGCGCCGGATGCCGCGCGCTGCCGGATGCACTCCTGCAACGCCGCCTCGGTCAGCCCGTCGACCTGCGCGGTCGCCTCGTCGAGCAGCAGGAGGTCGGGGGTGCGCAGCATGGCGCGGGCCAGGGCGATGCGCTGGCGCTGCCCGCCGGAGACCTCCGTCGACGCCAGCGACGTGTCCAGCCCGTCCGGCAACGAATCGATCTTGTCGTCCAGCCGGACGGCGTGCAGCACCGCCCAGATCTCCTCCTCGGTCGCGTCGGGGTGGGTGAAGCGCAGGTTGTCGCGGACGGTGCCGGGTACCACCGGCGTCTCCTGCTCGACGTACGCCAGCCGGGCCCGCACCTGGTCGTGCCCGTACGCCGCGTACGGGCGGCCGTCGAGCAGCAATTCCCCCCGCTCGGGTTCGAGGAAGCGCAGGATCAGCGAGAAGAGCGTGGTCTTGCCGGCCCCCGACGGCCCCACGATCGCCGTGTGCCCCCGCCGGGGGACGGCCAGCTCGATGTCCCGCACCGCGGGGGGAGCGTCGGGCCCGTACCGGGCGGTGACCTCGCGGAACACCAGCACCGGCTGCTGCGCGTCGGGCGTCGGCGCGGGCTCCGCCGGGGCGGGCGCCGGGCCTGCCGGCTCGGTCGCGATGGTCTCGATCTCGCGGATCCGTCCCGCCGCCGCGATCCCGGCCTGCAACGCCGTGGTGTTCTGGGTCAGCTCCATGATCGGCCCCATCAGCTGGAACGTGTACAGCAGGAAGGCGATCAGGCTGGAGATCTCCAGCAGGCCGTGCTGGGCCCGCCAGGCGCCGATGCCCAGGATCGCGATCACCGCGAGCTGGATCCCCGTCCAGGCGATCGTCCAGACCGACGCCGTCACCCGCGCGGCCCGTACGCTGTGCGTCGCCGCCTGCCGGGCGTCGGCGACGATCCGCTCGGTCAACCGGGCTTCCGCCCGGCTGGCCTTGACCGTGCGGATCGCGCGCAGCGCCCCCTCCAGGACGCCACCCAGCGCGCCCGTCGACTCCTGCGCCGCGGCCTGCGCCTGCCCGATGCGGGGCATCAGTGCGCCCATGACCGCGGCGACGACCAGCACGGCGGCCACGGTGCAGCCGAGCAGGAACAGGTCGAGCACCCCCATCAGCACGAGGGTGCCGGCCAGGGCGATACCGGCGTTGACCAGGCCGACGATGCTGCCGGACGCCTCGCGTAGCAGCTGGGTGTCGGAGGTGGCCCGGGTGACCAGTTCGCCGGTGGGGCGGCGTTGCAGGTCGCCGACGCGGGCCCGGAAGTAGTGCCGGACGATCGAGGCCCGCGCGTCGAGCACGACGCGCTCGGCCAGCGTTCCGAGCAGCCGCCACTGCCACAGCGAGACGGCCGCGCCGACGACGACGAGCGCCAGCAGGGCGCCGATCGGGCGGGCCATCGACTCGCCGGCGCCGAGCGTGTCCAGGACCCACTTGGTGACCATCGGCGTCGCGAGCCCGGCCGCGTTGGCGGCGAGCCCCAGCACGAGACCGAGGAGCATCGTCCGCCGGTGCGGGACGAGGAACGAGGTGAGCGTGCGCAACCGGGAGAACGCCGGGGCGGAAGGAGTCATGCCCCGAATGGAACATCAGTGTTCCAGTCCGGTCAATCGGTATTCCGAAAGGACGTGTTGGTATCCTCGCCGACGTGACCGACCAGCAGGTGTCCGGCAGTCGCGCCCGGACCCGCCAGGCCATCGTCGACGCGGCGATCGAGGTGTGGGGGCGCAACCCCGCCGCCTCCCTCGGCGACATCGCCGCCGCCGCCGAGGTGGGGCGTACGACGTTGCACCGCTACTTCGCCGAGCGGGCCGACCTGCTCGGGGCGGTCGGCGCCGAGGCCGGCGCCCGGCTGGACCGGGCGACCGCCCAGGCGCGGATCGCCGAGGGCACCGGTGCGTCGGCCGTGCGCCGGCTCTGCCAGGAGTACTTCGACCTCGGCACTCTGCTCTCGCTGATCTTCACCGAGCCGGAGACCGGCGCCGGTTCCATCGACGGCGGGTGCGACCCGAACTTCGTCGCGATGGTCGAACGCGGGCACCGCGACGGCACCATCGACCCGGAGCTGCCGGCGGGGTGGGTGCAGAGCCTGATCTGGTCCCAGTTGTACGCCGGCTGGGCCTACCTGGCCGAGACCGGTGCCTCCCGGCACGAGGTACTGCGCCTGATCCTGCGCACCGTCGACGGCGCGATCGCGGTCAAGCCGGGATGATCCGGCCGGCGCGGCGGGATGCCGTCGCGCCGGCTGCCGCGTCACTCCATGGAGCGGGCGTCCGCCGGGCGGCGGCGGGCCGCGTCGTCGGCGATGATCACGGTCGCCACCATCAGCGCGACGCAGAGGCTGAACAACCAGGAGTCGTCCGATGCCAGCTTGGCGGAGACGGGAGCCTGCAGCGCGGCGAGGAGGAAGCCGAGCCATGCCAGGCGGCGCTGACGCGTGGAGAGGATGCCGGAGCCCTGATGCATCCCGAAAGTCTTGCTCGCGACCCGGCACTTGCCGTCAGCCGAACGGCCGATTCTGGATGAGCTGTCCGTTTTACCGCCCGTCCGGACCGTAATCTTCGTCCCACCGGGGGAGGCGGACTGGTGCCTCGGCCGACTCAGGGCAGGATGGTCCTCCGTGTCCACCGCCCCGCCCCGCGCCTCGCTGCTCCTGTTGGCCTACCTCGCCTTCGTCAGCCTCGGCCTGCCCGACGGACTGATCGGCGTGGGCTGGCCCTCGATCCGGGCCGACTTCGGCGTGCCCACCGAGGCCGTCGGCCTCGTGCTCACCGCCGGCACCGCCGGCTACCTGACCTCCAGCGTGCTGGCCGGCTTCACGCTGGCCCGGCTCGGCGTCGGCTGGCTGCTCGCCGGCAGCACGCTGCTGGCCAGCCTCGCGCTCACCGGCTACGCGTCGACGCCCGGGCTCACCCTGATGGTGGGCTGCGCGCTGGTGCTCGGCCTGGGCTCCGGCGCGATCGACTCCGGCCTGAACGCGTACGCGGCTGGCGCCTTCGGCCCCCGGCACATGAACTGGATGCACGCGTTCTTCGGCCTCGGCGTGGCGCTCGGACCGTTGATCATGACCGGCGCGCTCAGCGCCGGGCTCTCCTGGCGCTGGGGCTACGGCCTGGTGGCGGGGGCCCAGCTCGCGCTGGCCGCCGCGTTCGCGCTGACCGTGCGGGCCTGGCGGGACCGCGCCCCGGCCCGCGAGCAGGCCGCGTCCGCCGCCGGGGAGGCGGCCGTCGCCCCACCGACCGTCACCCGGGTACGCGAGACGCTGCGCCTGCCGGCGGTCTGGCTCGGCGCGTCGGCCTTCGCCGTCTACGTGGCCATCGAGGTGGCGGCCGGGCTCTGGGCGTTCCTGCTGCTGACCGAGGGACGCGGCCTCGGCGCGGCAGTCGCCGGCGTCTGCGTCTCGGGCTACTGGGGCAGCCTGTTCGTCGGGCGCGTCGTGCAGGGCGTGGTGGCCGAACGGCTGGGCGCGGCGGTGGTGCTGCGGGGCAGCCTCGCCGGGATGGCGGTCGGCGCGGTCCTGATCGCGCTGCCGGCACCGGCCTGGGTCGCCGTCGCCGGGCTGTTCGTCGTCGGCTTCGCCGCCGCCCCGGTCTTCCCGCTGCTCACCCTCACCACCGCCGAGCGGGTCGGTGCGGCGCACGCGGACCGGACCATCGGGCTCCAGATCGCCGCGGCCGGGCTGGGCGGCGCGCTGGTGCCCGCCGGCATCGGGGTGCTGCTCGGCAACACCTCGGTCGAACTGCTCGGGCCGGCGCTCGTCGTCCTCGCGCTGGGCCTGATCGCCCTGCACGCCGCCGGCACCCGCCGGCCGCCTTCCACGCCCCGCTGAGCGACGCGGCGGGCGGACCCCTGTGGGCCCGCCCGCCGCGCCGGGCGTTCACATCGTGTCGGGTCCGGTCCGGCCGGTCGTCGAGGGCCGGTACGCGCGTTCCGGGTCGGTCGGCTCGCGGCCCGTACCGGCGGCCTGCCCGCCCCGGTCCGTCGCCTCCGGGCCGTGCCCGAAGGCCGCCTCCTCGCCGGCGTCGTTCCCCGTCACGTCGTCGGCCTGGCCGTCCAGGGTCGACCGCGCGACGGCCCGGTCCAGTTCCTGGAGCGAAGTCCGTTCCTCGTCCCGCCACACCTTGTCGTCGTCCGTCATGCCAGTCGCGGTACCCCGGCCGGGTCCCCGCAAACGACGATGGCCGCCGGGGGAGCCGGCGGCCATCGGAGGTTCACACCCGGGGGCGGGGAATCAGGGCTGCGGGCGGTCGACCTTGCCGCGCCAGGCGCCGGTCTCCTGACCGCGTCGCTCGATGAACTGCTTGAACCGCTCCAGGTCGCCCTTCGCGCGCCGGTCGACGACGCCGAGCTTGTCGCCGGCCTGCTCGACCACGCCGTGCGGTTCGAACTCGAGCTGGAGCGTGACCCGGGTGGTGTCCGGGTCCAGCCGGTGGAAGGTCACCACGCCGGCCTGCTGGGTGCCGCCCGTGGAGCGCCACGCGACCCGCTCGTCCGGGAGTTGCTCGGTGATCTCGGCGTCGAACTCCCGCTTCACCCCGGCGATCTCCACCGTCCAGTGGGTCATCGTGTCCGTCAGCTGCCGGACCTCCTGGACCCCCTCCATGAAGTGGGGGAAGTCCTCGAACTGGGTCCACTGGTCGTACGCGGTGCGGACCGGGACGGAGACGTCCACGTGTTCGGTAACGCCACTCATAAGGCATCCTCCTTCGTCCGCCGGTGACGGGCCGGATCGTGCGGGGATCCGGTCACCAACGGGTCGTCTCGTTCTTGTGGCCGAGCGCCGCCCACACCTCGGAGATCGTCTGGTAGCGGGTGCCCTCGGGCAGCCGTTCCAGTTCGGCGAGGATGTCCGCCGGCGCCTCGTTGTCCCGCGCGTTGGCGATCAACGTCTCCCGGTCACCGGGCAGGGCGGCCATCGTGATGAACCGGCCGAGCCGGCTGCGTCGCTCGACGTCCTCGGAGCTCATCCCCTTGGGCGCGCCCGTACGCAGGTCGCCGGCCGGGGCCGTGGTCGGCTCCGGCTGGTCCTCACCCGCCGGCTCCGGCACACGGGACTCGTCGACCCGCGAGCCGCCGGTCCCCGGCCCCTGCACGAGGCCGCTGACCTCCCGGCTCATCTGCTCGTCGACCCTCGGTCCGTGCTTGCTGCTGCCACGTTCCATGCCTTCTGCGCTACCCGGTGGCACCGGCGGTAAACGGGCGCACCGGCGTCGCGGCCGGTAAACCCGTACGGGTCACGTGGCGGCCGGCGTCTTCGGGGGCAGGACCGGCTCGTCGGGGTCCGGCTCGCCGGCCTGGAGCACCCGGCCGCGCTGGAGTTCCGCGTTGATCTGCACGCCGAGCATCAGCGCCGAGTTGGACAGGTAGAGCCAGACCAGGAAGGCGATGACCGCACCGAGGCTGCCGTAGGTGGCGTCGTACGAGCCGAAGTTGGCCACGTAGAGGCCGAAGCCGAAGGAGGCGAGGGCCCAGGCCACCAGCGCCACCGCGCCGCCCGGGGTGAGCCAGCGGAACCGCGGCTGCCGGACGTTCGGCGCGGTCCAGAACAGCAGGCTCAGCAGCACCATCATGATCATCGCGAGCACGGGCCACTTGGCGATGCTCCACGCCGTACGCGCCAGTCCGCCGGCGTTGATCAGGTCGCCCACCGCGTCGGTGACCGGCCCGCTGACGATCAGCCCGGTGGCGACGATCGCCAACAGCACCAGCGAGATCGCCGCCAGGCCGATCTGCACCGGCCGCAGCTTCCAGACCGGCCGCCCCTCCTCGACCCCGTAGACGGCGTTGGAGGCCCGGGTGAACGCCCCGATGAAGCCGGAGGCCGACCAGAGGGCACCGAGCAGACCGAAGCTCAGCAGCGCGCTGGCCGAGTCGTTCTGGTCGACCACGCCCCGCACCACGCCGACGAAGCCCTCGTTTGCCACCACCGAGCCGGCGCCCATGTCCCGGGCCAGGTCCAGCACGGTGTCGACGGTCTGTTCGCCGTTGGACACCAGCCCGACCAGGGCGACCACCACGATCGTGGACGGGAAGAGCGCGAGCACCCCGTAGTAGGTCAGCGCGGCGGCCCAGTCCGCGCAGTTGTCCTTGACGAAGTTGCGCACGCTGCGCACCAGCACTCCGCGCCAGGTGCGCCAGCTCAGCTGCCGTACCCGGCGGGGGATCCGCGGTCGCCGCTCCCCGGCAGGCACCGCGCCGGGTTCCGTCGTCGTCATGCCCGCTCCCTGCGCCCCGGCCGCCGGATGGCCCGGTGCATCCGGCTTCGCCTGGCCCGCCGGTACCCCTGGCCGGAAATCGACAAACCCGCCCTCCGGTTTGCCGACCGGACGCGGGGGAACGGTCAGGGGAACCCATCGACGCGGAGGAGGACGAGATGCCCGGGCGCGAGGTACTGCCCAGCACGCTGCGACGCTCCCCCAAGAAGGCGCAGCGCACCTGGGAGAAGACGCACGACTCGGCCGTGGAGACGTACGGCGAGGGGGAGCGGGCGCACCGCACCGCCTTCGCCGCCGTCAAGCACGAGTTCGAGAAGGTGGGCGACCACTGGGAGCCCAAGGGCCGCAAGGGGCCGAGCGACCGCCAGGCGGCCGGCGGCGGACCGGAGCGCCGGGCGCCCACGGCCGGCGGGGTGGACGCCAACGCCACCAAGGACCACCTGATGAAGGTGGCCCGCAAGCTGGACGTGCCCGGCCGTTCGAGCATGACGAAGCCCGAACTGGTCAAGGCCATCGAGAAGGCGAACAACCGCCGGACCGCCAAGGCCCGCGGCCGCTGAGGCCACCTTTCGGGTACGCGACGCGGGGGCTGTCCGGGCGCGGACAGCCCCCGCGCGTGTCTCACCAGTGGCCGCCGCCGGGTGCCTCGATGTGCACCGCCTTCGTCGCGGTGAACTCGTCCAGCAGTTCCGGCCCGTAGCCGAAGCCGTGCCCGCTGCCCCGACGCGGGTGCGCGGCACCGCCCGGCGCGCCGCCGAACACCGCGTTGACCTTCACGGTGCCCACGGGCAGTTCCCGCCAGGCGCGCTGGGCGTGACTCATCGATCCGGTCAGCACCGTCGCGGCCAGCCCGTACGGGGAGTCGGCGGCGCACCGCAGCGCCTCGGAGAGCGAGTCGACGGCCACGATCGGGGCGACCGGCCCGAACGTCTCCTCGCGTACCACCGTCATGTCGTGCCGGCAGTCGGTGAGCACGGTCGCCGGGTAGAACGCCCCCGGCCCGTCGGGCAGCGTGCCGCCGGTGCGGATCCGCGCGCCCTGCGCCACCGCCGCGGTCACCTGCCCGTGCACGTGGTCGCGGTGCCGCCGGTCCACCAGCGGCCCCAGTTCGGTACGCGGGTCGCCGCCCGGGCCCGTCCGCAGCTTCGTGGCCCGCTCCACCAGCGCCAGCGCGAAGTCCTCCGCGACGTCCCGGTGCACGTAGATCCGCTCCACCGCGACGCAGATCTGCCCCGCGTTGGCGAACGCGCCGATCGCCGCCTGCCCGGCCGCCCACACCGGGTCGACGTCGCCGTCCACGACGAGCGGATCGCTGCCGCCGTTCTCCAGGAGCACCTTCGCCCCGGTCCGTGCCGCCGCGGCCGCGATGGCCCGCCCGGTGGCGGTGGAGCCGACGTGGGCGACGACGTCGACCTGTTGGGCGGCCAGCGCCGCGCCGACCTCCGGGCCCCCGGTCAGCAGCGACAGCACCCCGGGCGGCAGCGCGGAGTCGAACGCCTTCGCCAGCAGCCAGCCGGTCGCCGGGGCACGCTCGCTCGGCTTGTGCAGCACCACGTTGCCGGTGACCAGGGCCGCGCCGAGCAGCCCGCAGGAGACCGCCACCGGGTCGTTCCACGGGGTGATCGCGGCGACCACCCCGCGCGGCTGCGGCGTCATGAAGTCGAGGGCGTGGGTGGCGCCGTGCAGGGTCCGCCCGCCGCGCACGGGGGCGAGTTCCGCGTACTGTCGCAGCGTGCCGATCCCCGCCTCCACGCCGCCCCGGGCGTCCGACAGGGGCTTGCCCATCTCGGCCGTCGTGGCCCGGGCCAGGTCGTCGGCCACCGCCGCCACGGCGTCCGCCGCCCGGTGCAGGGCCGCCGCCCGTTCCGCCGGGGCGGTCGCCGCCCACTCCGCCGCGACGCCGCGCGTCGCCTCCACCGCCTTGCCGACCTCGTCGGCCGTCGCCACCGGCGCCGAGCTGACCGGGGAGCCGTCGGCCGGATCGCGTACGACCAACTCGCCACCCTCGCCGCCCGCGCCCCACACTCCGCCTATGAGCTGCGCAACCGTGTACATGGCAGTGCATGCCCCGGCCCCGGCGTGGCAAACGCGTTTCGCCCGGTTGCTGGCCGGGTAGGCGGATCGGATGAGTTCGCCCGGCGCGGAGAGCGCGGACGCCGTCATCGTGGGAGCAGGCCACAACGGCCTGGTCGCCGCCAATCTGCTCGCTGACGCCGGCTGGGACGTGCTGGTGCTGGAGGCCACGGAGACCCCGGGCGGGGCGGTGCGTTCCGCCGAGGTGACGGCCCCCGGCTACCTGAGCGACCTCTACAGCTCCTTCTATCCCCTCGGCTACGCCTCGCCGGTGCTGCGCGGGCTGGGGCTCGACCGGTACGGGCTGCGCTGGCGGCACTCCCCGGACGTGCTGGCCCACCTGCTGCCCGACGGCCGGGCGGCGGTGCTCAACCGCGACCCGGAGGCCACCGCGGCCTCGCTGGAGGCGTTCGCCCCGGGCGACGGCAAGCGCTGGCTGCACGCGTACGACGACTGGCGCCAGGTGGCCGAGCCGATGCTGGAGAGCATCACCAGGCCGTTCCCGCCGGTGCGTGGGGGCCTGACCCTGCTGCGCCGGCTGCGCGTGTCCGGGGCGCTGCGACTGGCCCGGCGGCTGGTGGTGCCGGTGCGCAAGCTCGGCGACGAACTCTTCGAGGGCGAGGGCGGCCCGGTGCTGCTGGCCGGCTGCGCCCTGCACACCGACCTGTCGCCCGAGGAGGCCGGTTCCGGCGTGTACGGCTGGCTGCTCGCCATGCTCGGCCAGCAGGTCGGCTGGCCGGTGCCCGACGGCGGCGCCCAGAAGATCACCGACGCGCTGGTGGCCCGGCTGACCGAGCGGGGTGGCCGGATCCTCTACGGCGCACACGTCGACCGGGTGCTGACCGCCCGCGGCCGGGCGATGGGCGTGCGTACCACGGGCGGCGCCCTCTGGCGGGCCCGCCGCGCGGTGCTCGCCGACGTCCCCGCGCCCGCTCTCTACCTGGACCTGGTCGGCGCGGCGGCGCTGCCGCCCCGGCTGGTGGAGGACCTGGCGCACTTCCGCTGGGACGGATCGACCCTCAAGGTGGACTGGGCGCTGTCGGCCCCCGTGCCGTGGACCAACCGGGCGGTCGCCAACGCCGGCACCGTGCACCTGGGGGCGGACCTGGACGGCCTCACCAGCTACGCCGCCGCGTTGGCCCGCAAGGAGATCCCGCGCGACCCGTTCCTGCTGCTGGGACAGATGTCGGTGGCCGACCCGAGCCACTCGCCGCCGGGCACGGAGTCGCTCTGGTCGTACACCCACCTGCCGTTCCGCCAGAAGTGGCGGGCCGACGAGATCGCCGCGCACGTCGAGCGGATGGAGCAGGTGCTGGAGGAGGCCGCGCCGGGCTTCCGCAGCCTGATCGTGGGTCGGCACGTGGCCGGTCCGGCCGACCTGGAGGCGGGCGACCCGAGCCTGGTCGGCGGCGCGCTGGGCGGCGGCACCGCCGCCGCGTACCAGCAGCTGTTCCTGCGCCCGATCCCCGGCCTGGGCCGCGCGGACACCCCGGTGGACCGGCTCTTCCTGGCCAGCGCGTCGGCGCACCCGGGCGGCGGCGTGCACGGCGCACCCGGCGCGAACGCGGCCCGCGCCGCCCTGGCCCGCGACCGCGCCCTCACCGGCCCGCTGTACGCGGCCGGGATCGACGCCGCCCACCGCGCGATCTACCGCTGACCGCCAGCACGGCGAAGGCGACAGGCTCGCGCCGTGCGCCGTGCGTCGTGCGCGGGGGGTCGTGTGCCGTGTGCCGTGTGCGGGGCATCGTGCGCCGTGCGCGGGGCGCTGTGCACTGCGGCCTGGATGAACAGGCCGACTCTTCGCGGATCCGGGCCAGCAGGGCACCCGGACGGGCGCGTGCCCGCCGGCGGATTGTGGTGAAGTCGTTGACGGACAGTGAGGGGAGCGCTGGCCGCACGGGTCGCTCACCGCACCCTTTGCTCTGCATCCATATACGCAACGGTTGCTGCGGGTAACGGTGTGCGGACGGTTCCGCCGCACCGACGGCGAGTCAGCCCCAGGTCAGCGACGTGGTGCGTCCGTGGCTGCAGAGCAAAGGGCGGAGAGTGGCGATCCCGAGGCGGGCTCGAAAGTCACGGAAGGTGAGGGTTACGCTCCGAAGTCGCGGTGCCGGGTGTCGGACGTTCCGCGCGGCGGACGGCCGGGACTCAAGGTCGCCCGTCCGCCGCTCCGCCCGTCCGCCGCTCCGCCCGTCCGCCGCTCCGCCCGTCCGCCGCTCCGCCCGTCCGCCGCTCCGCCCGTCCGCCGCTCGCTGCCTCTACCGCTCGCCGCGGTCCTTGCTCCAGCCGTCCGTCGTCCGCCGCCGTTCGCCTGCCGCCCCGGGCCCGGCCCGCTGAACGGGACCCGGGACCAGGGCAGGGCATGGCGTGGCAGCGGGGCGGGGCGGAGCAGGGCAGGGCAGGGCAGGGCGGCACAGCGGGGATCGGGTCGGGTCAGCGCTCGATGTTGCGGTGCTTGCTGCGCAGCTTGAACGGCATCAGTGCGCTCTCGATCTTGGTCGCGGTGGTCATCTTGGACGCGCCGTCGCGCCGTTCCTCGAAGCGGATCGGCACCTCCAGGATGGTGTGCCCCAGCTTCGTGGCCAGGTAGTGCATCTCCACCTGGAAGCTGTAGCCGTTGGACTGCACCCGCTCCAGGCCGATGTCGCGCAGCGCGTCCGCCCGCCAGATCTTGAAGCCGGCGGTGAGGTCGCGGATCCGGACCCGCAGCAGCGTGTGCACGTAGAGGTTGGCCCAGCCGCTGAGCGCCCGCCGGTAGAGCGGCCAGTTCTCGTCCAGCTCGCCGCCCGGCACGTACCGGGAGCCGATCACGACGCCGGCCTGGGTGGAGAGCAGCGCGCCGAGCATGCCCGGCAGCGCCTCCGGCGGGTGCGACAGGTCGGCGTCCATCTGCGCCACGTACTCCGCGCCGCCCTCGAGGGCGCGCCCGATGCCGTCCACGTAGGCCCGGCCGAGGCCCTCCTTGCCGGCCCGGTGCACGACCTCGACGCGGTCGGGGTGCTCGATGGCCAGCTTGTCCGCCACCTCACCCGTGCCGTCCGGCGAGTTGTCGTCGGCGACCAGGATCTTCAGGCCCGGCAGCGGCAGGGCCAGCAGCCGCTCGACCAGCACCGGGAGGTTGCCCGCCTCGTTGTAGGTGGGAACCACGACGGTCAGGCGTGCGTCCCGCCACGGCACGGGCAACTGCACGGGTTCGATCATGTCGGACATCCTCGGTCGGCGGACAGGGCTCCCTCAGAGCGTAGCCAGTTGCCACATCCGGGTCGAAAAGGCCACCCCTACCGCCCCGTCTTCCGCCCCCGACGAGGGCCTGTTCCAGTCAGCGGAGGCGGCGGGCCAGCGCGGTGAGGGCCACCGCCAGGCCCGCCAGGGCGGCGCCGGAGACGGCCGGCTTGTGCGTACCGATCCACAGGGCGGCCGAGCGGCCCCGGGCCCGGTCGGTGAACACGCCCGCCGCGCCCCGGTCCCGTTCGTCGTCCCCGGGACGGTCCAGGTTGTCCCGCCAGGCGGCCGGGTCGATCGGGGTCTCGGTCTGCTGGCTGTCGTAGCCGTCGCGTGCCAGCTTCCGGTCGAGCAGGCCGGGGGCGAGGACGTCGCCGAGCCGGGCGCGCCAGGTCGGGCCACCCACGTTCAGCTCGCGCGGCCCGTGGTCGGCCGCCCAGACGATCGCCTTCGCGGCCACCTCGGGTGCGAAGATCGGCGGTACGGGCTGGGGGTGCCGGGGCAGCCGGGTGCGTACCCAGGAGAACTGCGGGGTGTTGATCGCCGGCAGTTGCACCATCGACAGCTTCACGCCCGGGCAGTCGTGCAGCAGTTCCGCCCGCAGCGAGTCGTTGAAGCCCTGGATGGCGTGCTTGCTCGCGCAGTACGCCGACTGCAACGGGATCCCGCGGTAGGCCAGCGCGGAGCCGACCTGCACGACCGCGCCCCGCCCACGTGCCCGCATGTGCCGCAGCGCCGCGAGGGTGCCGTGCACGGTGCCGAGGTAGTTGACCTCGGTGACCCGCCGGAACTCGGTGGCCGGGATCTCCCACGCCGGGGCGAAGACCGAGACCATCGCGTTGTTCACCCACACGTCGATGCCGCCGAACCGCTGCACCACGTCGTCGGCGGCCTGCTGCACCGCCCCGGCGTCGGCCACGTCCACCCGGTAGGTGCGCACCTCCGAGGCGCCCAGCTCCCGGCAGTCGCGCTCGGCGGCCGCCAGCCCGGCCTCGCCACGGGCGAGCAGCGCGAGCCGGGCGCCGCGCTCGGCGTACCGGCGGGCGACCGCCCGTCCCACGCCGGCGCTCGCCCCGGTGACCACCACGGTCTGCGTCATGCGTCCGCCTTCTGCCGCATGGCGATGTCGGCCAGCCGGGTCAGGGTCTCCTTGTTGCGCTGGTGCAGCACCAGGTCGTTGATCTTGTTGCGTATCCAGTGCAGCGGACCGGCGGCGAAGTCCTCGCCGATGCGTACCCGGGTGGCGTCCGCGCCGACCGCTTCGAGGGTGAACACCACGATGGCCTCCCCGGCCGGCCAGAGGCCGGCGCGGATCACCAACCGGCGCGACGGGTCGCAGGTCAGCACCGTGGAGACGTCGTGCAGGGAGAACGGCCACGGCCCGGCCTTGTGGTGCAGTTGGCTGCCCACCCGGGGCCAGGCGTCGTCCACGTCGCGCACGTGCACCGTGCCCACGACCCAGTCGCTGTACGTCCACCCGTCCGCCAGCACCGCCCAGACCTGCTGCGGGGAAGCTTTGATCACTTTCTCCACAATCGCCACTGCGCTCCCATACCCTGGGTGCGGCCGGGGCTAACGGTGCCGACGGGTTAGCTTCTCCCGGGCGACGGGTAACGGCACCTGCGAGCCGGCGTGTCGGCGCCGCCGGCGTACGACGCGGGGGGCGCGTCCGGGACGACGTTTACTCCCCGGGGCGCCGGGAACCCGCCGGCTGTGCGACAGGACCAGGTGGAGCCGGATCAGCGCAGGTCAGCCCGGGTTTTTGCCGGCGCTGGCGCGGCGGGGTCCGGGCCCGTCCTGTTCGACGCGGTGCTGCTGGACCGCGACGGCACGCTGATCGAGGACGTGCCGTACAACGGCGATCCCGAGAAGGTACGGCCGGTGCCGGGAGCGCGGGCCGCCCTGGACCGGCTGCGGGCGGCGGGCCTGCGGCTGGCGGTGGTGACGAACCAGTCCGGCCTGGCCCGTGGATTGTTCACCGAGGCGCAGATGCGGGCGGTGCACGCCCGGGTCGAGCGGTTGCTGGGGCCGTTCGACGCCTGGCTGGTGTGTCCGCACGACGACGGCGACGGATGCGGGTGCCGCAAGCCGGCGCCGGGGCTGGTGCACGCCGCGGCGCGGGAACTGGGCACCGTGCCGGCGCGGTGCGTGCTGGTGGGGGACATCGGCCGGGACATGATCGCGGCGTCGGCCGCGGGCGCGTCGGGGATCCTGGTGCCCACGCCGGTGACCTGCCCGCAGGAGGTGGCCGCCGCCCCGCAGGTGGCCCGCGATCTCCCGGCGGCGGTGGCGGAGATCCTGCGCCGCCAGGCGGCGCTCGACCCGGCCACCTACCGGCAGGCCGACACCGGCACCGACGCCGCGCGGGGCGCCCGCGGGCGGCGGGCGGGGACCGTGCTGGTGGTACGCGCCGACTCGGCCGGGGACGTGCTGGTGACCGGGCCCGCCATCCGCGCCGTCGCCGCCCACGCCGAGCGGGTGGTGTTGCTGTGCGGGCCCCGGGGACGCGCCGCGGCGGAACTCCTGCCCGGCGTCGACGAGATCGTCGTACACCGGCTGCCCTGGATCGACCCCGCCCCCGACCCCGTCGACCCCGCCGACATGCGTCGACTCGCCGACCGGCTCGCCGCCGTGCACGCCGACGAGGCGGTCGTCTTCACCAGCTTCCACCAGTCGCCCCTGCCCCTGGCCCTGCTGCTGCGCCTGGCCGGGGTCGGGCGCGTGAGCGCCATCAGCGACGACTACCCGGGCAGCCTGCTCGACGTACGGCACCGCGTGCCGGCCGGCGTACCCGAACCGGAACGCGCGCTCTCCCTCGCCGCCGCCGCCGGCTTCGCCCTCGCCGACCACGACGGACCCGCCCTGCACCTGCGTCCGGCGCAGGCGCCGCCGCCGGAGGTCGGTGCGCCCGGCTACGTGGTGCTGCACCCCGGCTCGGCGGCGCAGGCCCGGGGCTGCCCGCCGGAGCTGGCCGCGCGGATCGCCCGCGCCCTGACGGCCGCCGGCCACCGGGTGGTGGTCACCGGCGGCCCCGACGAGCAGGAGCTGACCGCGCGGGTGGCCGGGGACGTCGCCGTCGACCTGGGCGGGCGGACCGGCCTCGCCGGGCTGGCCGCGACGGTCGCCGGCGCCGGCGCGGTCGTGGTCGGCAACACCGGCCCCGCCCACCTCGCCGCCGCGCACGGGGTGCCGGTGGTCAGCCTGTTCGCCCCCACGGTGCCGTTCGGGCAGTGGGGGCCGTGGCGGGTGCCCACGGTGCGCCTCGGCGACGCGGAGGCCGCCTGCCGCGACACCCGGGCGGCGCGCTGCCCGGTGCCCGGACACCCCTGCCTGAGCAACGTCGACCCCGAGGAGGTCGTCGACGCGCTGCGGCTGCTCGGGGTGACCCCGTCGGTCCGGTCGGGGCCGCCCACCGGCAGCCCGTCCGCCAGCGGGCCGACGCTGGCCACCACCGGCGGGAGCGGCCGATGAACCTGCTCCTGTGGCACGTGCACGGCTCCTGGACCACGTCGTTCGTGCACGGCAAGCACCGGTACCTGGTGCCCGTCACCCCGGACCGGGGCCCCTACGGCCTCGGCCGCGCCCGCACCTACCCGTGGCCCGACACGGCCGTCGAGGTGACCCCCGAGCAGCTGCGCACCGCCGACGTCGACCTGGTCGTCCTGCAACGCCCCGAGGAGATCGACCTCGCCGAGCGGTGGCTCGGCCGCCGGCCCGGCCGCGACGTACCCGCCGTCTACGTCGAGCACAACACGCCCAAGGACGGCGACGTGCCCAACAGCCGGCACCCCATGGCCGACCGCGACGACCTGCTCGTCGCGCACGTCACCGGATTCAACGAGCTGTTCTGGGACACCGGCGCCACCCGCACCACCGTGGTCGACCACGGCATCGTCCCTCCCGCCGTGCGGTACACGGGCGAGTTCGAGCGGCTGGCCGTGGTGATCAACGAGCCGGTACGCCGGGGGCGGGTCACCGGCACCGACCTGCTGCCCCGCTTCGCCGAGATCGCCCCGCTGGACGTCTTCGGCATGAAGGTGGCGGGGCTGGCCGAGCACCTGGGCCTGCCCGCCGACCGGCTCACCAGCCACGACGACCTGCCCCAGCACCGGATGCACGCCGAGTTGGGGCGGCGGCGGGCGTACCTCCACCTGTGCCGGTGGACCTCGCTGGGGCTGAGCCTGATCGAGGCGATGTCCATCGGGATGCCGGTGGTCGCGCTGGCCGCCACGGAGGCGGCGATGGCGGTGCCACCGGAGGCGGGCGCGCTGTCCACCCGGCTCGACACCCTGCTCGACGCCGCCCGCCGGTTCGTCGACGAGCCGGCGGAGGCACGCCGGGCGGGGGAGCGGGCCCGCGTCGCCGCCCGGGACCGCTACGGCCTCGACCGTTTCCTCGCCGACTGGGACCGGCTGCTGGAGGAGGAAGTATGCGCATCGCGATGATCTCGGAGCACGCCAGCCCGCTCGCCATCCTGGGCGGCGAGGACGCCGGCGGTCAGAACACGCATGTCGCCGAGCTCTCCGCCGCCCTCGCGGCCGCCGGACACGACGTGCGGGTCTACACCCGCCGCGACGCCGTGGACCTGCCGGTGACCGTACGCAGTGCCGACGGCTACGACGTGGTGCACGTCCCGGCGGGGCCGGCCGAGCCGGTCGCCAAGGACGCCCTGCTGCCGCACATGCGGGAGTTCAGCCGTTGGCTGGTCGACCGGTGGCGGGGCGGCGACTGGATGCCCGAGGTGATCCACGCGCACTTCTGGATGAGCGGCCTCGCCGCGCTGGCGGCCAGCCGGCAGACCGGCGTTCCGGTCGTGCAGACGTACCACGCCCTGGGGGTGGTCAAGCGGCGGCACCAGGGCGTGCAGGACACCAGCCCGGCCCGCCGGATCGGCTACGAGCGGGAGTTGGGCCGGGCCGTCGACCGGGTCATCGCCCAGTGCCGCGACGAGGTCGGCGAGCTGGTCCGGATGGGCGTGCCCCGCTCCCGGATGACGGTCGTGCCGTCCGGGGTCAACCTGGGCACGTTCGCCCCGCTGGGGCCGACCGCCGAGCGGGAGGACGGCCGGCCGCGGATCCTGACCGTCGGCCGGCTGGTCGAACGCAAGGGCTTCCAGACCGTGGTGCGGGCGATGGCGTACGTGCCCGAGGCCGAGTGCGTGGTCGTCGGCGGCCCGCCCGCCGGCCTGCTGGAGACCGACCCGTACGCCCGCCGGCTGCGCGCCCTCGCGGTCAGCTGCGGGGTCGCCGACCGGGTGCGACTGGTCGGCGCGGTGCCCCGCGAGGAGATGGGCCGCTGGTACCGCTCGGCGGACGTCCTGGTGGCCGCCCCCTGGTACGAGCCGTTCGGGCTCACCCCGCTGGAGGCGATGGCGTGCGGCGTGCCCGTGGTGGGCACCGCCGTCGGCGGGATCAAGGACACCGTGGTCGAGGGCGTCACCGGCGACCTGGTGCCGGCCCGGGACCCGTGTGCGCTGGGCGCCGCGATCCAGGGGTTGCTCGACGACCGGATCCGCCGCTTCGCGTACGCGACGGCGGCGCGGGAACGGGCCCGGCGGCGGTACTCCTGGGCGGCCACGGCGGAGCGGCTGGTGGAGGTCTACGGCGACGTGGCGGTCCACCGGCCGACCCGGGTGGTGGCCTGATGGCGGCACCCACGCCGCTGGACACGCACCTGACGAACCTGGCGGCGGCGCTGGTGCCCTTCCGGCGGCACGAGACGCTGCTGGCCCGGTGGGGGGAGGCCCTCGCGCGTCGGCTGGTCGACGGCGGCCGGCTGCTGGTGGCCGGCAACGGCGGCAGCGCCGCCGAGGCCCAGCACCTCACCGCCGAACTCGTCGGGAAGCTCCGCGACGACCGCCAGCCCCTGTCCGCCCTCGCGTTGCACGCGGAGACCTCCGCGATGACCGCCATCGGCAACGACTACGGCTACGACGAGGTCTTCGCCCGCCAGGTACGCGCCCACGGCCGCGCCGGCGACGTCCTGCTGCTGCTGTCGACCAGCGGCACCAGCGCCAACCTGCTCGCCGCCGCCCGGGCCGGCCGCGACAGCGGGCTCACCTGCTGGGCCCTGACCGGCCCCGCCCCCAACCCCCTGGCGGAGCTGTGCCACGACGTGCTCGCCGTCGGGTCGGCCGACAGCCAGGTCGTGCAGGAACTCCACCTCGTGACCAGCCACCTCCTCTGCGAGTACGTCGAGCGGGCGCTGCCGGTGGCGCCCGCCGCGCCCGGGGCGCCCGTACGGACCGGGGTCGAGGTGGTGCTCGACGGCGGTGCAGGTCAGCAGGTCCAGGCGTGATGAGGAGGGAAGCGTGAGGGGACCCGTCGTGGTGGTCGGTGACACCCTGCTGGACCGGGACGTCGAGGGGGTGGTGAACCGGCTCTGCCCGGACTCGCCGGTGCCGGTGCTGGACGAGACCGCGCACGTCGACCGGCCCGGCGGCGCCGGGCTGGCCGCCGTCTTCGCCGCCGCGCAGGGCGCCGACGTGGTGCTGGTGACCGCGTTGGCGGACGACGCGGGGGGTGCCCGGCTCGCCTCGTTGCTCACCGACGCCGGCGTGCAGGTGTATCCCCTCGGGCTGCGCGGCGGCACGCCGGAGAAGGTCCGGCTGCGCGCCCGGGGCCGGGTGCTGCTGCGCCACGACCGGGGCGGCGCGGCCGGTACGCCCGGCGAGCCGTCCGAGGCGGTGCTGCGGGTGCTCGCCCGGGCCTCCGCCGTGCTGGTCAGCGACTACGGCCGGGGCGTCGCCCGGCAGCCCGCGCTGCGGGCGGCGCTCGCCGCCACCCGGGCCCCCGTGGTCTGGGACCCGCACCCACGGGGACCGGAGGCGGTCGCGGGGGTGCACCTGGTGACCCCCAACGAGTCCGAGGTGCGGGAGCTGGTCACGGTCACGCCGGGGGCGACCCGGCTGGCGACGGCGGCGCGGGGCGCCCAGGGGCTGCGCCAGCGCTGGCGCGCCGGCGCGGTGGCGGTGACCCTGGGCGGGGACGGGGCGCTGCTCTGCCACGCCGGCGCGACGCCGATGGTGGTGCCCGCCCCGGCCGTCGCCGAGGGGGACACCTGCGGGGCCGGTGACCGGTTCGCGGCCACCGCCAGCCTCGCCCTGGCGCGGGGGGCGCTGGTCTCCGAGGCGGTGCAGGAGGCGGTCGCCGAGGCGTCGGCGTACGTGGCCGGCGGGGGAGTGGCGACGGCGCTGCCGCGCGCGGTGCGTCCGCTGCCGCCGGCGGTCTCCGGCCCCGGCGGCGAGCGCGTCGGCGTGGCCGCGGCGGCCGGCGTGGTGTCGGCGGTACGCGCGTCCGGCGGGACGGTGGTGGCCACCGGCGGCTGCTTCGACCTGCTGCACGCCGGGCACGTGGCGACGTTGCAGGCCGCCCGGCAGCTCGGCGACTGCCTGGTGGTCTGCCTCAACTCCGACGCGAGCGTGTCGGGGCTGAAGGGCCCGGACCGGCCGGTGATCCCGCAGGGCGACCGGGCCCGGCTGCTCGCGGCGCTGAGCTGCGTCGACGCGGTCATGATCTTCGACGAGGCCACCCCGCACGCGGCGCTGTCGTGGCTGCGGCCGGACGTCTGGGTGAAGGGTGGCGACTACGCCGGTGACGGCGGCGAGCCCGCCCTGCCCGAGGCGGAGGTCCTGCGCCGCTGGGGCGGCAACGCCGTGGTGGTGCCGTACCTGGACGGCCGCTCCACGACCGGGCTGATCGCCGCCGCCCGCTCCACCGGCACCGCCGGGCCGCTCGACGGGCCGCCGCTCACCGACACCGTGCCGCCGGCCGGTCCCGCTCCCGGTGGCGCCTCGGGGAGACCCGGCGGCGAGCCCGGACGGGCGCGGGCCGGCCTCGCGGGACCGACCACGACGGAGGGGACCCGATGAGCGCCGGGGCGCCCGGCGCGGGGCGCACCGTGCTCGTCACGGGCGGATCGAGCGGCCTGGGCGCCGCCGTGGTCGCGGCCGTGGCCCGGGCCGGCGGACGTCCCCTGGTGCTGGACCGGCAGGCGCCCGCCGACGGGGTGCCGTGGGTGGAGTGCGACCTCGCCGACACCCGCGCCGCGGAGGCCGCCACCCGGCAGCTCGCCGAGCGCTCGGGCGGGCTGGACGCGGTGGTCACCGCGGCGGGGATGGACGTGCCCGGGAAGCTGGCGGACACCCCCGGCGAGACCTGGGAGCGGATCGTTGCCGTGGACCTGCTCGCCACGGCGGCCGTCATACGGGCCGCCCTGCCCTTCCTGGAGACCTCCCGGGGGAGCGTCGTCACCGTCGCCTCCACGCTCGGGGTGAAGGCCGTTGCCGACGCGACCGCGTACTGCGCCGCGAAGTTCGGGGTCGTCGGCTTCACCCGGGCCCTCGCCGCCGAACTCGCCGGCAGGGTCGGCGTCACGCTGCTCATCCCCGGCGGCATGCGCACGGCCTTCTTCGACGAGCGCGACGCCGCGTACAAGCCCGGTCCCGACGCCGTCCTGAACGACCCCGCCGACACCGCCGCCGCCGTCATGTTCGCGCTGTCACAACCCGCCGGCTGCGCCGTCCGCGAGATGGTCGTCTGCGCCGACCAGGAGACCTCCTACCCGTGATCCTCGCCCTGCGCGCCCTCGGCGTCGGCGACCTCGCCACCGCCGTCCCGGCCCTGCGCGCCCTGCGTGCCGCCCACCCCGGCCGGGACCTCGTCCTGGCGGCACCCGGCTGGCTGGCGCCGCTGGTCGCCCTGGTCGGCGGCGTCGACCGGCTGGTGCCCACGGACGGGCTCGGTCGCCCCGACCCGGCCCTGGGGACGCCGCGCGTCGCCGTGAACCTGCACGGCCGGGGGCCCGAGTCGCACCGGATGCTCGCCGGCACCCGTCCCGGTCGGCTGCTCGCCTACGCCAGCCCCGAGGCCGGCCATCACGACGGCCCCGAATGGCGCGACGACGAACACGAGGTCGACCGCTGGTGCCGGCTCCTCGACTGGTACGGCATTCCCGCCGACCGCATCGACCTGGACCTGCGGCGCCCGGCCCCCGGCGGCGTCCCGACCGGCGTGACCGTGCTGCACCCGGGTTCCAAGATCCCAGCGAAGCGCTGGCCGCCCGGACGCTTCGCCGCGTTGGCGCGGGACCTGGCCGCCCGGGGGCACCGGGTGGTGCTCACCGGCAGCCCCGACGAGCGGGCCACCGCGCAGCGGATCGCGGACGCCGCGGGGCTGCCCGCCGACGCGGTGCTCGCCGGCCGGACGGACCTGGGCCGGCTGGCCGCGCTGGTGGCGTACGCCCGGCTGGTGGTCAGCGGGGACACGGGCGTGGCGCACCTGGCGACCGGCTACCGCACGCCGTCGGTGGTGCTCTTCGGCCCGGTCTCCCCGGCGCGCTGGGGGCCGCCGCCGGGCCGGCCCCGGCACCGGGTGCTGTGGGCGGGTGGACAGGGACGGCCCGGGTGGGAGGGGGTGGGAAGCCATCCGACGTTGGCGGCCATCGGGGTCGACGAGGTGGTGGCCGCCGTGGACGAGGTGGAACGGGCGGTGCGGGTCTCCCGTGCGGTTGCGGCGTAGTGATCCGGGCAGGCCGGGGTACGGGCGACGCCGGCGCGGCCGGGGCTGGCTCTTCCTGGACCCGTCCGGGCAGCCGGTCCGCGACCCCGACCGGTTGGGCCGGCTGCGTGACCTGGTGATCCCGCCCGCCTGGCGCGACGTGTGGATCTGTCCGTACCCGAACGGGCACATCCAGGCCACGGGCATCGACGCGGCCGGGCGCAAGCAGTACCTCTACCACCCGACGTGGCGGGCGAGGCGCGACGAGGCGAAGTTCGACCACGTGCTGGAGGTGGCCCGCCGGCTGCCGGTGCTGCGCGACCGGGTCGGGCGGGACCTGTCCGGCCGGGGACTGCACCGCGACCGGGTGCTGGCGACGGTGACCCGGCTGCTGGACATGGGCACGTTCCGGGTCGGCAGCGACCAGTACGCGGCCGGCGACGAGCCGACGTTCGGGGTGTCGACCCTGCGTCCCGAGCATGCCCGGTCCCGGGGTGGCTGCGTGGTGTTCGAGTTCCCCGCCAAGGGCGGCGTCGAGCAGGTGCGTCGCATCGAGGACCCGGAGCTGTGCCGGGTGCTTGTCAACCTGCGCCGCCAGCGCCGGTCGGCCGACCGCCTGTTCGGCTACCGAGACGGCGGGGACTGGCGCGACGTGCGCAGCGACGAGGTCAACGAGTACCTGCGGGACGCCAGCGGCGGGGAGATGACGGCGAAGGACTTCCGTACCTGGCACGCCACGGTGCGGGCGGCGACCGAACTGGCGACGGTGGGCCCGCCGCGCTCGGCGACCGCCGGCAGGCGGGCGGTCGCGGCGGTGATGCGTGACGTCGCCGAGCTGCTCGGCAACACCGCCACCGTGGCCCGCACGTCCTACGTCGACCCGCGCGTGGTCGACCTCTTCCACGACGGCGTGGTGGCCCCGGTCGACCCCGCGACGCCCCGCGAGAAGGCCGAGCGGATCGTGCTCGAACTGCTGGAGGACGCCTGAGGCGGCCCCGGCGCCGTCCTGTGGTGGGGGCGCCGGGGCCGGTCCGGGTCACCGGGCGACCGCCCGCCTCCCCCGTGGCGGCGGGCGGCTCGCCTCGGCCCCCGTCGGCGGTCCGATCCCGGCCGGCGCCGGGGCAGGCAGGGATCGGACACCTCGACGTCAGTCTGCCCCGACCGGGTTGACCGTGGACGCCGCCGGGTTGACTCTCCGTGCCGCGCTCACTCCGCCTGGCCGGCCCGCCAGGCCTGCGGCCCGACGCCGTGCGCCTTGCGGAAGATCCGGCTGAAGTGGGCCTTGTCGGGGAAGCCCCAGCGCGCCCCGATCGCCTGGATCGGCTGGCCGCGCAGGCCCGGGTCGGCGAGGTCGTGCCGGCACCGCGCCAGCCGCAGCTCCCGGATGTACGACGCGACAGTCGACTCCTCGGCCGCGAAGAGCCGGTGCAGGGTACGCAGCGAGACGTGGTGCGCGTCCGCCACCACCTGCGGGCTCAGCGTCGCGTCCCCGAGATGCCGCTGGATGTACGCCCGCATCTGGGTGACGAGGGCGCGCCTGCGGACCTCGGTCGGCACCACGTCCTCGGCCACCAGGTGCCGACCGAGCATGGTGGACGCCAGGTCGAGCCCGACGGCACCGAGGCGGGCGGCGTCGGCGGCGTGGTACTGCTCGGGATGGTGGGCGATCTGGAGGAGGAACTGGGCCAGCAGCGCGCCGATCCCCTCGGTGCCCGACATCCGGCCGCCGAGCAGCGGCGCCAGCCGGTCCGGCGACAGTGGCAGCGCGGCGTGCGGGATGAGCGCCACGACGGAACGGGCCGGATCGCGGCCGCCGTCGTCGCCGACGTGCCGCACCCCGTGCGGCCGCGACCCGTCGTAGAAGATGAACTCCTCCGGCCCCAGCACGCTGCTCCGGCCGGCCTGGCTGGCCGCGCCGTCCCCGTCGACGGTGAGCGCCAGCGTGTAGATCTCCGGGGCCGACTCGCGTCCCAGCCTCGGCGTCCGGACGCCCTCCAGCGACGGGTACCGGTAGTTGACCACCTGGATCGGGCCGAGCTCGACGATCTCCGCCCGGGCGGTGAAGTCGTGCGCGTGCTCGGTGCGGATCCGCAGCGGCGAGGCCGTACGCGCCACGACGTCGAGCCACATGTCGAAGCGTTCGGCCGCCGGCACCTGCTCGGTGTCGACGACGGTCCGCCGAAGCATCCGCTCCCCCGTCCTCGCGCCGGTCCGACGCCCATTGTCCATCGTGGGCACCCGCCCCGCCCAGCGCGTTTCCCGGCCCCGGGTCAGGCCGTGGCCGTCCGGCCCCGGATCAGCACCTCGACGCCGTCGAGGATCCGGTCGAGGCCGAACTGCCACTCCGTGTCGAACACCTCGTCCTGCTCTCCCTCGACGCTCTCCGCCAGCAGCTCCCGGATCGCCGGGTAGGCGCCGTGCCGGGTCAGCAGGGCGAGCTGCTGCCAGTACCGCACCCCGGCGTCGTCGGGGTCGAGTTGTTCGCGCGCCGCAGCCTCGTCGAGGTCGGCGGTGAGGGTGGCCCAGTTCCGGGCGTACCCGCTGACCAGCATGATCGTCGAGAGCCGCTCGACGCCGTGCAGGCCGGTGCCGTGCAGGGCGGCCAGCCCCTGCTCCATCCAGCGCACCTGGTTGGGGCCCAACGGCGGGCCGCTGATCGGGACCTGCCGGATCCACGGGTGGCGGTGGATGGCCGTCACGTTGGCCAGCGCCCAGCGGGCGAGCGCCGGCCGCCAGCCCTCGCCCGGGGCGCGTGGCGCGGGCGGGTCCCCGTACGCGGTGTCGGCCATGAGCTCCAGCAGGTCGTTCTTGGCGGAGACGTAGCGGTAGAGCGACATGGTCGCCACGCCCAGCTCGCCGGCGACCCGGCTCATCGACACCGCCGGCAGCCCGTCGGCCTCGGCCACCCGGATGCCGGCGGCCACCACCTGCCGCATCGTGAGGCTGCGCCGGGGTCCCTTGCCGGGTCGTTCCCGCAGGCCCCAGGCGAGCTCGATGCTCTCCGGCAGCTCGACGTCGGCGTCGCTCATCCTCACCTCCCGGTACGCGGTGTTGACCGCCATCCTAGCTTCTGCGTATGGTGCACGCAGAACAGCGTATGACGTACGCAGAACGCGGAGAGTGAGGGGCGATGGGAGTGACAGACGCGGCGGTGGAGACCGTCGACCTACGCAGGTCCTACGGCGGGGTGGCGGTGCTCGACGGCCTGAACATGCGGGTCGCCCCGGGCAGCGTGCACGCCCTGCTCGGCCCGAACGGGGCGGGCAAGACCACGACCGTCCGGATCCTGGCCACGCTCACCACGCCCGACGGGGGCGTGGCCCGCGTGGACGGCCACGACGTGGTCCGCGACCGGAGCCGGGTCCGGCGGGCGATCAGCCTCGCCGGCCAGCACGCGGCGCTCGACGACCAGCAGACGGGCGCGGAGAACCTGCACATGATGGCCCGGCTGGCCGGGCTGACCCCGGCCGCCGCCCGGCGGCGCGCCACGGACCTGCTGGAGCGCTTCGACCTGGTCGCCGCCGGCGGCCGTCGGGTGGTGACCTACTCCGGCGGGATGCGCCGCCGGCTCGACCTCGCGGCCAGCCTGGTCGGTCAGCCGTCCGTGATCTTCCTCGACGAGCCGACCACCGGCCTCGACCCGCGCAGCCGGCAGGGGCTGTGGGAGGTGGTCGCCGAGCTGGCCGGTGCCGGAGTGACCGTGCTGCTCACCACGCAGTACCTGGAGGAGGCCGACCGCCTCGCCGACCGGATCGCGGTGCTGCACGGGGGCCGGCTGGCCGCCGAGGGCAGCGCGGACGACCTGAAGCGCCGGTTCGGCGCCCACCGGCTGGAGCTGACGCTGCGTGACGCGCGGAGCTTCGCCGAGGCGGCGCACCGCCTCGGCGGGCGCGTCACGCACCGCGACCCGGCCCGGCTGGAGCTGGCGGTCGCCACCGACGGCGGCGCGCCGGAGATCCGCCACCTGCTCGACGAGGTCGACCCCGACCGGCAGGGGCTCGCCCGGTTCACCGTCCGCGAGGCGACCCTGGACGACGTCTTCCTCACCCTCACCGGCGACCCGGTGCCCGCCCGGCGGGAGGCGGCCGGTGTCTGAGCTGACCCTGCGGCCGACCCGTGCCGGCGAGGCCCTCGTCATGATGGCGCGCTGCGTACGGCTGTCCCGGCGCAACGTCGACGCGCTGCTGACCTCGCTGCTGCTGCCGGTGCTGCTGATGCTGCTCTTCGTCTACCTGTTCGGGGGCGCGATCGACACCGGCACCCGCTACGTCACCTACGTCGTGCCCGGCGTCCTGCTGCTCTGCGCCAGCTTCGGCGCGGCGACCACCGCCGTCAGCGTGACCACCGACCTGACCAACGGGATCATCGAGCGGTTCCGCACGATGGACGTCAGCGCCACCGCGATCCTCGGTGGGCACGTCGCCGCCAGCATCGCCCGCAACACCGTCTCCACCGTGCTGGTGCTGGCCCTCGCCGTCGCCATCGGCTTCCGCCCGGCCGTGGACCCGCTGCGCTGGCTGGCCGCGTTCGGGGTGCTGCTGCTCTTCCTGCTCGCCGTGTCCTGGCTGTCGGCCGCGTTCGGCCTGCTGGCCCGCACCCCGGAGGCCGCCAGCGGCTTCACCTTCCTGGCGATGTTCCTGCCGTACCCGAGCAGCGCCTTCGTGCCGGTGGAGACGATGCCGGGCTGGATCCGCGGCTTCGCCGACCACCAGCCCGTCACGCCCGTCATCGAGACGCTGCGCGCCCTGCTGCTGGGCACGCCGACGGGCACCGCCCCGGCCCTGGCGGTGGCCTGGTGCCTCGGCGTCCTGGCCGTCTCGGTGCCCCTGACCGCCGTGCTGTTCCGCCGCCGCGTGGCCTGACCGACACCACCCTGGGGGTACGCGACGGCGGCACCGGACGAGATCCGGTGCCGCCGTCGTCGTCGCGTCAGTCGTTGAGCACCTGGGAGAGCCGGTCGCGGAAGCGCCGCTCCGAGTCGCTGACCACGTCCCCGCCGAGACCCAGGATGCCGCCGCTGGAGGCCGCGCCCACCACCTGCTCGGCGATCTCCACCAGCCAGTGCTTGTAGGCGCCGGCCTCGCCCTCGTCCGTCCGGGCGGCCAGCAGCACCGCCGCCTCCCTGGCCCGGCCCAGCACGTCCTCCAGGTAGGCGCGGGGGTCGGACGGCGCGATGACCGGCATCTCCTCGCCGGCCTCCGGGTCGCCCACCCGGGTGACGATCTCGCCGGCCACGGCCGCGACCAGCGGGCTGGCCGACTCCCGGCCGGCGGCGATGGTCTCCAGCCCGGCGGCGTTCTCGGCCATGGTGCGCCGGGTGCCGTCGGACTCTGCGGCGCTCGCCGCGGTCAGCACCGACTGCGGCAGGCCGACCAACAGCCCCCACTCCTCGTCGGAGAAACCGAATCCGGTGTACGCCGGCTGCTCGATCACGGCAAAGCCCCTTTCCGCACTGATGTCGCTCGTCGTCCACGGCCCCGGCCAGCGGTGCCCGGCTCAGGCTAGTCGAGGGTCAGCAGGCCCTGTTCGGACACCACGCTGACGGACAGCGTCTTGTACCCCACCTCGTCGAAGAGAACCGTCATCCGGTCCTCCTCGTAGCTCAGCACCAGGCCGTGCCCCCACTCCGGGTGCCGGACCTGGCTGTGCACGGGGAAGGGCCCGACCGCGCCGTCGTCGGGGGTGCTGGTGCCGGCGTGGCAGTTGTCGCAGTGCCCGCAGAGCTCGGTCATCTGCTCACCGAAGTAGGCCAGCAGCGTCTGCCCCCGGCAGGCGGTGGTCTCGGCGAAGGCCCGCATCATGTCGGTACGCGACCGGGTCACGGTCTGCTGCCGCTCGGCCTCCGCCAGGGCCGCCGCGGCGGCGTCCACGGGCGCGGGGGAGTAGCGGGGGACGCCGATGCGCTGCTTCGCCCTCGGCTCGGCCGCGCCGACCTGCTCCAGCAGGGCGAGGTACTGGCCGAGCTTGCGCGGGCCGAGCCCGGTGAGCTCGCGCAGCTCCTTCTTGTTCCGTGCCTTCTTGCGCAGCAGCGCGGACAGGTCGCGCAGCTCGTCGGCGTTCGGCAGGCCGCCGCTGAAGAACCGTTGCAGCCCGACGTCCTCGCCCTGCCACAGCAGCAGCACCCGGGCCGGGGCGCCGTCGCGGCCGGCCCGCCCGATCTCCTGGAAGTAGCTGTCCGGCGAGTCCGGCAGCGCCATGTGGACCACCCAGGCGATGTTCGGCTTGTCGATGCCCATGCCGAACGCCGAGGTGGCGACCATGATCGGCACCTGGTCGGCGAGGAACGCCTCGTGCAGCTCGGCGCGCGGCCCGGCCGCCATCCCGCCGTGGTAGTACTGGGCCGGGTAACCGGCGTCGGTGAGCCGGGCCGCCAACTCCTCGGCGGAGCGCCGGGTGGGCACGTAGATGATGCCGGGCCGGGTGTCGTCGCTCAGCAGGGCGAGCAGCCGCCGCCACCGGTAGTCCTCCGTCGGGCAGTGCGCCACCTCGAGGAACAGGTTCGGCCGGTCCAGCCCGGAGACCACCACCTCGGGCTCGGTCAGCCGCAGCCGGGCGATGATGTCGTCGCGTACGGGCGGGGAGGCGGTGGCGGTCAGCGCCACCACCGGGGGCCGGCCGATGCCGTCGATGAGGTGACCCAGCGCCAGGTAGTCGGGGCGGAAGTCGTGCCCCCAGGCGGAGATGCAGTGCGCCTCGTCGATCGCCACCAGCGCCGGCTTCAGCGACTTCACCTCGGCCATCCGGTCCGGGTTGGCGAGCTGCTCCGGGGTGATGAAGAGGAACTCGGCCCGCCCCTCGCGGATCTCGGTGATCGCCTGCGCCTGCTGGGTGGCCGACTCGTTCGAGCTGATCCGCACCGCACGCAGCTCCGGCCGCTGCCGCTCGTTGAGCGCCGCGATCTGGTCCTGCTGGAGGGCGAGCAGCGGGGAGATCACCACGGTCGGGCCGGGGATCAGGCTGGCCGGGATCTGGTAGATCGCCGACTTGCCGGCGCCGGTGGGCAGCACCACCAGGGCGTCACGGCGCTTCATGACCGCCCGCATGGCGGCCAACTGGTGGGGCCGCAGTGCGGTCCAGCCGAAGAGGCTCTTGGCCGCGCGGCGCAGTGTCGTGGAGTGCGTGGACAGTTTCATCGAGGGCCGGAGGTACCCGACGCGACCAGCGCCGAAACCGCGCTCAGGTGTAAGGAAGGGGCCCTTCCTTACACCTGAGGCGGCGGTCAGCGTACGCGGGGGAACACCTCGCGCTGGTAGAGGTCGAGCAGGCCCTGCCAGTTCGGGCCGGTGTTGGCCACGTAGACCTCGTCGAAGCCGGCCTTGGCGTACTGGTCGATCTTCGCCAGGTGCGCGTCGGTGTCCCGCCCGCAGACGAAGGCGTCCTTCATCGCCTCCGGCCGGACCAGCTCGCCGGCCTGCTCGAAGTGCCGCGGCGAGGGCAGCACCTGGGACAGCTCGCCGGGCACCCCGGCGTTCGGCCAGCGCTCGTACGCGATCCGCACGCCCTCCTCCTCGCTGGGCGCGTACGCCGCCTTGAAGCCGGCCTGGCACGGCTTGTCGCCGCCGCCGTTCTCCCGGAACCGCCGGACGAGTTCGGCGTCGGGCGAGGTGTTGACGAAGCCGTCGCCGATGCGGGCGGCGAGGTCGACGGCCTTGGGGCCGAAGCCCGAGACGTAGACCGGCGGGGGAGCGTCCGGCAGGGTGTAGATCCGGGCGTGCTCGACGGTGTAGTGCTTGCCGTGGTGGTTGACGAAGCCGCCCCGCCACAGCTCGCGCATCACCTCGACGGCCTCCTCCAGCATCTCCAGCCGGACGTCGGCCTGCGGCCAGGCGTCGCCGAGGATGTGCTCGTTGAGCGCCTCGCCGCTGCCCACCCCGAGCACGAACCGCCCGGAGTGCAGGACCGCGCTGGTGGCCGCCGCCTGCGCGAGGACGGCCGGGTGGAGGCGCACGGTCGGGCAGGTCACGGCGGTGGTGACCGGGAGCTGGCAGACCTGGCTGAGCGCGCCGATCATCGACCAGACGAAGGGGCTCTGCCCCTGCGCGTCCGTCCACGGGTGGTAGTGGTCGGAGATCCAGAGCGCCTCGAAGCCGGCCCGCTCCGCGCCGCGCGCCTGCTCCAGCAGTTCGGCCGGCGTGTACTCCTCGGTGGACAGAAAGTAGCCGATCCTCATCGTTCCCCCTCGCCGTGTCGTACCGGTCCAACGAGGCAGGCGGTACCCCGACGGCCGCCGCCGAACCGCGGTGCCGGCGCCGGGCGGCGCCTCAGCGCCGGAACATCGCGCGGATCGCGGCGAGCAGCAGGAGGCCGCCGACGACAAGGCCGAGCATGCGTACGCCGGGGATGTCGGCCGGGCTCGTCGCGTCGGCCAGCAGCAGGGGATCCATCCCCGAACTGTCCCCAGCTCCGCGCCCGACGGCAACTGTAAGGTTTATTGACTATTTACTCGCACGGTGTGACCATGTCAGCACCGCCGCCGGTGGCGGGCCGCCGGGCGCGGAGAAGACGGGGGTACGACGACCGCATGAGCGAGCGACACATCAGCCACCACACCGGCAGGCCGGCGTGAGCGGGCGCGACGGGAGCCTGACGGCCCTGGCCGCCGCCGTCCTCCAGCCGGGCTTCGTCGGCACCACGCCGCCACCCTGGATCTGCCGCTGGCTCGGCGAGGGCCTCGGCTCCGTGGTGCTCTTCGCCCGCAACGTGGTCGACCCGGAGCAGGTGGCCGCCCTCACCGCCACGCTGCGCGCCGAGCGCCCCGACGTCGTCGTCGCCATCGACGAGGAGGCCGGCGACGTCACCCGGATCGAGTCCGCCCGGGGCAGCTCCCGGCCCGGCAACTTCGCCCTCGGCGCGGTGGACGACCCGGCGCTGACCGAGGAGGTCGCCCGCGACCTGGGCGCCGACCTCGCCGCGCTGGGGATCACCCTCGACTACGCCCCCGACGCCGACGTCAACTCCAACCCGGCCAACCCGGTGATCGGCGTACGCGCCTTCGGCGCCGAGCCGGCGCTGGTCGCCCGGCACACCGCCGCCTGGGTACGCGGCCTCCAGTCGGGCGGGGTCGCCGCCTGCGCCAAGCACTTCCCGGGGCACGGCGACACCCAGGTCGACTCGCACCACGACCTGCCCCGGATCGGCGCCGACCGGGCCCGCCTCGACGCCGTGGAGCTGGCCCCGTTCCGGGCCGCCGTCGCCGCCGGGGTGCAGGCCGTGATGACCGGCCACCTGCTGGTGCCGGCGCTGGACCCGGAGCTGCCCGCCACCCTCAGCAGCCGGATCCTGGGCGGGCTGCTCCGCGACGAGCTGGGCTTCTCCGGCGTCGTGGTCACCGACGCGGTGGAGATGCGGGCGGTCGCCGACCGGTACGGCTTCGCCGGCACGGCGGTGCGCGCCCTCGCCGCGGGCGCCGACGCGATCTGCATCGGCGGGGAGCGCGCCGACGAGGGGTCGGCCCGGCTGCTGCGGGACGCCATCGTCGCGGCGGTCGTCGCCGGCGATCTGCCCGAGGAGCGCCTCGCCGAGGCGGCCAAGCGGGTGGGGCAGCTCGCCGCCTGGACGGTGGCCGCCCGGGCCGAGCGGCCGTCCCGGTCGCGCCCGAGCGCCGCCGGTTCGGCCGTCGGGCTGGCCGCCGCCCGCCGGGCGCTGCGGGTCACCACCGCGCCCGCCGGCGTCGGCGCGCTGCCGCTGACCGGTCCCGCCCACGTGGTCGAGTTCGAGCCGCCGCGCAACATCGCGATCGGTCCGGAGACCCCGTGGGGGCTCGCCGCCCCGCTGGCCGACCTGCTCGCCGGCACCACCACCGTCCGCTACGCCGAGGCCGACGTGCCCGCCGACCCGACCGCCGGGGCGGCCGGCCGGTGCGTGGTGCTGGTGGTGCGCGACCTGCACCGGCACGACTGGATGCGGGCGTCCGTGAGCCGAGCGCTGGCCGCCCGCCCGGACGCGGTCGTGGTCGAGCTGGGCGTGCCCGAGCTGGTCACCGGCGCGGTCCACGTCGCCACCCACGGCGCCACCCGGGCCGCCGCCCACGCCGCCGTCGGGCTGCTGACGGGTCGCTGACCGCCCCCGCACCCCCGACCGGTGCCCCCGGGCTACGGCTCGGGGGTGACCAGGTCGGCGTACTCGGGGTGGCGGCCGATGAAGGCCGCCATGAACGGGCAGCGCGGCACCACCGTCGTGCCGCGTTCGCGGAGCTGGTCGAGGGTGCCCCGGATCAGGGCCGCGCCGACGCCCATGTTCTGGAACCTCGGGTCGACCTCGGTGTGGGTGAAGATCAGCACCTCGCCGCGCGGCAGGTACGCGGTGAACCCGGCCAGCGCGTCGTCGACCAGGATCTCGAAGCGGTGCTTGGCGGGATTGTCCTCGACCAGGGTGCTCACCCGGCCATTCTGCCCCCGCGACCGGCGAGCCGGTCCAGTTCGTCGAGCAACCGGTCCACCTCTTCCGCCGTGTTGTAGTGGTAGAGGCTGGCGCGCACCGCCCCGCCGCTGTCGCGCAGCCCCATCGCCTGGAAGTACTCGTACGCGTAGTAGTCGCCGGCGGAGAGGCAGAAGCCGGCCGCGCCCAGCTCTTCCTGGGTCCGCTGCGGGGAGAGCCCGGCCAGCCGGAAGGACACCGTCGGGCAGCGCCGGGCGGGGGAGCCGAGCACCGTGACGCCGGGCAGCGCGGCCAGCCCGGCGAGCAGCCGGTCCAGCAGCGACTCCTCGTACGCCCGCGCGGCGCCCAGCCCGACGACCAGCCGCTCGCGGCGGCTCCCGGTGGCCGCCGGGTCCAGCCCGGCCAGGTGGTCCACGGCGGCGGCCACGCCGGCCAGCAGGGGGAAGCTCGGGGTGCCGTACTCGAAGCGGTCCGGCACCGCGTCGGAGGAGGGCAGCAGCTTCGCCGGGCGCAGCCGCTCCCACGTCGCCGGGGCGGCCACCATCGCGGCCAGGTGCGGCCCCGACCACTTGTAGGCGCTGGTGACCAGGAAGTCGGCGCCCAGCGCGGCGACGTCGGTGGGCCCGTGCGGCACCGAGTGCACCCCGTCGACGCAGACCAGCGCGCCGGCGGCGTGCGCGGTCGCGGCGATCGCCGCCACGTCCGGGACGGTGCCTGTCGCGTTGCTGCCCGCGGTCACCGCGACCAGCCGGGTCCGCTCGCCGACCAGTTCCGCGTAGCGGGCCGCCGGCAGTTCGGCGGTGTCCCGGTCGAACTCGGCCCAGCGCACCGTCGCGCCGGCCGCCTCGGCGGCCTGCACCCAGGGGCGTACGTTCGCATCGTGGTCGAGCCGGGAGACCACGACCTCGTCGCCGGGCCGCCAGCCGGCACCCAGGGTCCGGGCCAGGGTGTACGTCAGCGCCGTGGCGCTCGGCCCCAGCACCACCCCGTCGGGTTCGGCGCCGAGCAGGTCGGCCACGGCCGAGCGGGCGGCGGCCACCATCTCCAGCGAGCGTCGGCCGGGCGCGAAGGCGGCGCTACGGTTGCCCACCGCCGCGCGCATGGCGGCGGTGACCGCGTCGACGACTCCGGCGGCGGTCTGGGTGCCCCCGGCGCCGTCGAGGTGGACGAAGCCCTCGGCGAGGGCGGGGTAGGCGGCCCGGGTGCGGGCGATGTCGAACGGCATGCCCGGGACCCTAACGCCCGGCCCCGGGCGCCCCACCTGCGCGGATGATCACGCCCTGCCGGAGTGGCCCGCGTCTCGTACCCTTGGCGGGGTGACGAACCGACGTGTTGCCTTCCCGCTGACCCCCACCCGCCGGGCCGCCGGCCTGTTGGCAGGCCTGGCGCTCGGCGCCGCCGTGCTCGCCGGCTGCAGCTCCGAGGGCGCCAGCACCGACTGCGGTCTGGACGCCTGCACCGTCACCTTCGACCGGGGCGTGGACGCCCGCGCCACCATCCTCGGGGTGGAGGCGAAGTTGATCGGCGCGCAGGGCGACCAGGTCACGGTCGAGGTCGCCGGCGAGCAGCTGTCGCTGACGACGGGCCAGCAGGCCACCGAGGTCGGGGGCTTCGCGGTGACGCTGGACAGCGTCACCGACCAGGAGGTCAAGATCCGGGTGTCGAGGAATCCCGGCAACTGATCCGTCGGGGCGGCGGTGGCCGACGTTTGGAAATCTTCGTATTCGGTGATTGAGGCGCCATGTCACTCACCCGGAATGCCGAAGCCACCGCCTCCCGTACGGCGAACAGCAGGTGGCTCGAGTTGTTGGCCAGAGTCGGTTTCATCGGCTACGGCATCGTGCACCTCCTGTTCGCCTGGCTGGCGTTGCAGATCGCGTTCGGCAAGGCCGGCGACGACGGCGACCAGTCCGGCGCGCTGCGCACCCTCGCCCAGCAGCCGATGGGCAAGTTCCTCGTCATCGCCATCGCGGTCGGCCTGCTCGCCATGGCGATCTGGCAGGCGCTGGAGGCGGCCGTCGGGCACCGCGCCGAGCGCGACAAGGAGCGCGTCTGGGAGCGGCTCGCCTCGGCGGGACGCACCGTCGTCTACCTCTACTTCGCCTGGACGGCCTTCAAGGTCTTCAAGGACGCCGGCTCGAACAGCGCCGACCAGCAGGAGGCGCTGACCGGCAAGCTCATGGAGTCCTCCGGTGGCCGCTGGCTGGTCGGCCTGGCCGGGCTCGGCCTCGCCGCGATCGGCGTCGGCCTGGTGATCTACGGGCTGATCAAGCGCTTCGAGAAGCACCTCAAGACCGGTGAGATGAACGCCAAGACGCGCCAGCTCACCCGCCGGCTGGGCATGGCCGGCTACATCGCCAAGGGCGTCGCGTACGGCATCTCCGGCCTGCTGATCATCCTGGCCGCCGTCAACTACGACCCCGAGAAGGCCCGCGGTCTGGACGCGGCACTGCGCACGCTGCGCGACCAGGCGTACGGCCAGATCCTGCTCACCCTGGTGGCGCTCGGTATCGCCGCCTTCGGCGTCTTCTGCTTCCTCCAGTCCCGGTATCGCAAGGTCTGAACCTGGTCGATTCCGGCGTCGCCGGGCACTATTGGGCCTTTGCCCGAAGCACGTGCCCGGCGCCAGGAGGAGGAAGAAACCTGTGCAGAGCTACCTCGGGACGATCGTCGCCGCGCTCGCCGCGGCGGCGATCGCCTTGTTCGCGGTCGAGGTCGCGCACCGCGTGATCCGGCGGGTCGGTCGGCGCTCGCTGCTGCTGACCGAGCTCACCGACCACGCGCACCGGTCGATCCAGGTCGCTGCCACCGTCGTCGCCGTCCAGTTCGCCGTGCGGTTCAGCACCGGCTACGCGGTCGGCGACCAGTGGCGGCAGGTGCTGCTGCACCTGCTGGTGCTCGGCGTGATCGCCAGCGTCGCCTGGCTGGTCGCCTCGCTGCTCGTCGTGGCGGAGGACACCGCACTGGCCCGGTTCCGGGTGGACGTGCCGGACAACCGGCACGCGCGGCGGGTGCGGACACAGGTGGTCATGCTGCGCCGGTTGACGATCGCGGTGATCGTCGTGCTGGCGATCGGCGTCATGCTGATGACCTTCCCGGCCGTACGCGGCATCGGCGCCGGCGTGCTGACCAGCGCCGGTGTGGTCGGTGTGGTCGCCGCGCTGGCCGCGCAGAGCCTGCTGGGCAACGTCTTCGCCGGGCTCCAGCTCGCCTTCAGCGACGCGGTCCGCCTCGACGACGTGGTGGTGGTCGAGGGGGAGTGGGGCCGCATCGAGGAGCTGACGCTCAGCTACGTGGTCGTGCAGATCTGGGACGACCGGCGGCTGATCCTGCCCACCTCGTACTTCACCAGCAAGCCGTTCCAGAACTGGACCCGCACCGAGGCGGCGGTGCTGGGCACGGCCGAGCTCGACGTCGACTGGGCGGTGCCGGTGCAGGCCATGCGGGAGGAGCTGCGCCGCCTCGTCGAGGGCACCGAGCTGTGGGACGGCCGGGTCTGCGTGCTCCAGGTGACCGACGCGACCGGCGGGACGATCAAGGTGCGTGCCCTGGTCAGCGCCGCCGACGCCGGCAGCCTCTGGGACCTGCGCTGCCTGGTCCGCGAGCACCTGGTCGCCTGGATCCGGGACCACCGGCCGACCGCCATGCCCCGGATGCGTACCGAGATCGGGGACGCGGAGAGCAACCTGGCGTGGCAGTGGGTACGCCCCCGCCGGCCGGTGCGCCGGCTCAACGACCCCGAGGTGCCCGACGACGCGCGGGTCTTCGGCGGCAGCGACGACGGCGACGCCCGCAGCGAGGCCTTCGTCGGCCCCGACGAGCCCGCCGAATCCCGCCGCTGACCACCCACCCGCCCCACCCGGTTCCACCCCACCCGGTCCCACCCCGCCCCAAGGACGGGCCGCCCCGCTCGACGCGGCCGCGCCCGCCCAAGGGGCGGCGTCGATCATGCAGTTGTGGCCCCCCGCAAAAGGGGCATCGCTCGGATAACGCTCACCACAACTGCATGATCGACCCCAGCGGTGAGGTGGGCGGGGGCCACGGGGTGGGGTGGGGGCGTGGGGTGGGTCGTGACCTGTGGGCGGCGGGGAGCGTTGGAGGTGTGGGCGGGGTTGTGCCTCGTGGGGCGGCCGGGCGGAGTGCGCTGGCTCGGGAAGTTTGACCGGGCGTTTGGCGGGGACCTGCTGCGCGACGCTTCTGCACCTTCTTCCGCGCCGTCGGCGGCTCGGGGACGCGGCGGTACGGGCTCAACGGCTGCCGGGCGAAGGATTGACGGGCGGCGACTCCGGGCATACAGCGCGGTGATGATGAAAGGAGGACAGCATGGCTGACGTGGCGAACGCCCGCACATCCCGTACCGGGAGCGAGCCGTCCACCGCCGAGCTGGTGCAGCGGGCCACGGAGCAGGTCTCCCGCCTGGTCCGGGACGAACTGGCCCTGGCCCGGGCGGAGCTGACCCAGAAGGGCAAGCACGCCGGTATCGGCATCGGTCTCTTCGGCGGCGGCGGTGCGCTGGCGCTGTACGGCCTGGGTGCCCTGGTCGCCACCGCGATCCTGCTGCTCGACCTGGTGCTTCCGGCCTGGGCGGCGGCCCTGATCGTCGCGGTGGTGCTCTTCGCGATGGCCGGGGTCCTGGCCCTGGTGGGCAAGAAGCAGGTCAGCCAGGCGGTCCCGCCGGTGCCGCAGGCCGCGGTCCGTAGCGTCCGGGCGGACGTGGACACGGTCGCCGCCGCCGTGAAGGACAGGGGACGGGCATGACGACGGGCAACGGCCGGGGCACCGGCGACACCGAGGCGCTGCGGGAGGAGATCCGGCGGACCCGGGTCGAGCTGGGCGAGACGATGGAGGCGTTGGCGGCCAAGGCCGACGTCAAGGCGCGGCTGAGGTCCTCCGCCGACCAGGCGAAGGAGCGGATGCGGGACCAGACGGCGCAGACCGTGGCCCGGGTGCGCGGGCAGGCGGCGCAGAAGGCGCAGCTCGCGCGGGAGCAGGCGCAGGAGAAGGGCGCCGTCGTACGGCGTAACCCGACGCCGTTCGTCGCCCTCGCGGCGGGCGCGGTGGCGGCCGTGATCGTGTTGGTGATCGTTCGGGGGAGGCAGCGGTGAGCAGGGGCATCGGGAAGGCCGCGTACAAGCCGGTCGGCGTGCTGATGGGCATCGCCGCCGGTACGGTCGCGGGCGCGATCTTCCGGCAGGTGTGGAAGATGACGGCGGGCGACGGCGAGGCGCCCAGCGCCACCGACGAGGACCGTGGCTGGGGCGAGGTCCTGGCGGCGGCGGCGTTGCAGGGCGCCATCTTCGCGGTCGTCCGGGCCGCCGTCGACCGGGGTGGCGCGGTGGGCGTACGCCGGTTCACCGGAAGCTGGCCGGACTGACCCGACGACGACGAAAAGGACCCCCGTACCGGTGCGCTGGTGCGGGGGTCTTTTCGCGCGGGTGCAAGGGCCCACCCAGCGGATCTTCGGCACCCGTCAGGTCACATGTCGAAGAATTTCGTCCGGTACTCTGTGCAGAGTTTTCGCTACGTGGTTTGCTGTTCCACGCTGTTGAGAGATGGCGTGGGTTGAGCGAAGTCTCCTTCGTGGGGGCCGCCTCAGGCACCGCTGCTCGAAAACGGCCAATCGGCCGCACGGCGTGCTCGGCCGCCAGTTTTAGAAGGAGATTCACATGGCGCAGGGAACCGTGAAGTGGTTCAACGCAGACAAGGGCTTCGGCTTCATCACCGTCGACGGCGGGGGTGCTGACGTGTTCGTCCACTTCTCGGCCATCCAGACCAGCGGCTACCGCACGCTGGAGGAGAACCAGCGGGTGGAGTTCGAGATCGCCCAGGGTCAGAAGGGTCCGCAGGCCGAGCAGGTCCGCCCCCTCTGAGCAGTGCCGGTCGGCAGCCGCCGGCCAGTGGGTGATCCGGCGCCCGGATCACAGCGAAGCCCCGTATCCCGCCAAGGATGCGGGGCTTTCCGCGTTCACGAGGCCCGCCGCCGCGGCCCCTACGCGAGCTGCCGGCCCCGGCCTGCCACTCGCCAACCTGGCCGCCCACCGGGAGAGGCGGGCAGCGCTCAGCGTCGCTTGCGGGCGTGCAGCCCGAACCAGAGGGTGACCAACCCGGCCAGGACGACGACGGGCCCCAGCACGGCCCAGATCCGTTGGTCGGTCATCACGCTGCCCTCGACGTAGCCGAGGCCCTGCACCGTCCACACCGCACCGCCGACCACGGCGAGCAGGCCGAGGGTGAGCGGCAGCCAGCCCTTCATCGCGTCTTCCCTCCGTCGATCCCCGTCCTGGCCGCCCGACTCACCACCGGTCGTGCACCCGCGGACGGACCAGTTCGTCGTAGACCTCCGCCACCGCCGCCAGCTCCCGTCCGGAGAGCGGGGCCTGGCCGGCCACGGCGGCGTTGCCCCGGGCCTGGGCGGCGTCGCGGGCGCCGGGGATGACCACGGTGACGCCGGGCTGGTCGACGACCCAGCGCAGCGCGAACTGGGCCATCGTGCGTCCGTCGCCGACCAGCGGCGCCAGCCGGCGTACGGCGGCCAGGCCCAGCGCGAAGTCGACACCGGAGAAGGTCTCGCCCACGTCGAACGCCTCGCCGTGCCGGTTGTAGGTGCGGTGGTCGTCGGCGGCGAAGGTGGTGTGTTCGTCGTACCGGCCGGAGAGCAGCCCGCTGGCCAGCGGGACGCGGGCGACGACGCCGACCCCGGCGGCGGCAGCGGCCGGGAGCACCCGGTCGAGGGGCTTGTGCCGCAGCGCGTTGAGGATGATCTGGACGCTGGCCACCCCCGGCCGGGCGATGGCGGTGAGCGCCTGCTCGCAGGTCTCCACGCTCACCCCGTAGCCGGCGACGCGTTCCTCGGCGACCAGGGTGTCCAGCGCGTCGAAGACGGCGTCGTCGGCGAAGACGGCGGTGGGCGGGCAGTGCAGCTGCACCAGGTCGAGGGTGTCCGTGCCGAGGTTGCGCCGGGACCGGTCGGTCCACTCGCGGAAGTGCGCCAGGGTGTACGCCTCGGGCGTCTGCGCGACCCGGCGGCCCATCTTGGTGGCCACGGTCAGCCCGGCGTCGGGCCGGCTGCGCAGGAACCGCCCGATGAGCTGCTCGCTGCGCCCGTCGCCGTAGACGTCCGCCGTGTCGAGGAAGGTGACCCCCGACTCGACGGCGGCGGTCAGCACGGCGGTGGCGTCGGCCTCGCTGACCGTGCCCCAGTCCGCGCCGAGTTGCCAGGCACCCAGCCCGATCACCCCGACGCGCCGCCCCAGCCGGGGGAAGGTGCGCTGCTCCATGGGACTGAGCCTAGTGATCGGCTTGTCCGGTCGCGCGGCGGGCCGTACGGTTAACAAGACGGACGTACGGTTTGGGAGGCAGTTATGTGGGATCCGACGACGTACCTGCGCTATGGCGACGAGCGCTCCCGGCCCTTCCACGACCTGCTCGCGCGGGTCCCGGCCGAGCGCCCGCGCGCGGTGGTCGACCTCGGCTGCGGCCCGGGCAACCTGACCGCCACCCTCCCCGCACGGTGGCCGGACAGCCGGGTCGCGGGCCTCGACTCCTCGCCGGAGATGATCGCGGAGGCCACCGCCACCGCCACCGCCATCACCGCCACCGCCACCGCCACCGCCGCCAGGGTCTCCTTCGCCGTCGGCGACGTCCGGCACTGGCACCCGGAACCCGACGTGGACGTCGTGGTCAGCAACGCCGTGCTCCAGTGGGTGCCCGGCCACCGGGAACTGCTCACCCGCTGGGCGCGGGAACTGCCCGCCGGCGCCTGGCTGGCCGTGCAGGTGCCGGGCAACTTCGACGCCCCCTCGCACCGGGCGCTGCGCGAGGTCGCCGACCGTCCGGCGTGGCGTGCCGACGTCGCCCCGCTGCTGCGCCGGCCCCCGGCCGACGACACCGCCGTCGGCTACGCCGAGCTGCTGACCGGTGCCGGCTGCGCGGTGGACGCCTGGGAGACTACCTACGTGCACCTGCTGCCGGCCCGCGTCGACGCGGACCACCCCGTGCTGAGCTGGCTGGAGGGGACCGCGCTCCGGCCGGTCCGCGCGGCCCTGGACGCCGCCGGCTGGGCCGACTTCCGGGCCGAGCTGGGCGTACGACTCGCCGAGGCGTACCCCGTGCGGCACGCTCAGGTGCACTTCCCGTTCCGCCGCGTCTTCTTCGTCGCCCGCACCGGCGCCCGCGCAGAGGAGAACCAGTGACCGACCTGCAAACCTTCATCGCCGGACTGCCCAAGGTGGAGCTGCACGTGCACCACGTCGGCTCCGCCTCGCCCCGGATCGTCGCCGAGCTGGCCGCCCGCCACGAGGGCCGCAGCCCCGTGCCCGCCGACCCGGCCGCGCTCGCCGACTACTTCGCCTTCCGCGACTTCGCGCACTTCATCGAGGTCTACCTGAGCGTCGTGGACCTCATCCGCGACCCCGAGGACGTCTGGCTGCTCACCCACGAGGTCGCCCGCGAGCTGGCCCGCCAGCAGGTCCGCTACGCCGAGCTGACCGTCACGCCCTACTCGCACGTGCACCGGGGGATCCCCGCGCCCGCCTTCTGCGAGGCGATCGAGGACGCCCGCAAGCGGGCCGAGGCGGACTTCGGCATCGAGCTGCGCTGGTGCTTCGACATCCCCGGCGAGGCCGGCCTGCCGGCGGCCGAGGAGACGCTGCGCATCTCGCTGGAGGAGCGCCCGGACGGGCTCATCAGCTTCGGCCTCGGCGGCCCCGAGATCGGGGTGCCCCGGCCGCAGTTCAAGCCGTACTTCGACCGGGCCCGGGCGGCCGGGTTGCGCTCGGTGCCGCACGCCGGCGAGACCACCGGCCCGCAGACGGTCTGGGACGCGCTGCGCGACCTCGGCGCGGAGCGCATCGGGCACGGCATCTCCGCCGCGCGGGACCCGGAGCTGCTGGCCTACCTCGCCGAGCACCGCATCGGCATGGAGGTCTGCCCGACCTCCAACGTGCGTACCCGCGCGGTCGCCAGCATCGAGGAGCACCCGCTGCGGCAGTTGGTCGAGGCCGGCCTGCTGGTCACCATCAACTCCGACGACCCGCCGATGTTCGGCACCACCCTCGACGATGAGTACGCCGTCGCGGCCCGGCTGCTCGACGTTGGTCCGGAAGGGCTGGCGGCGCTGGCCCGCGACGCGGTGACCGCCTCGTTCCTGGACCCGGCCGGCAAGCGGCGGATCACCGCCGAGATCGACGCCCACCTGGCCGCCGCCACCGGCTGAGCGCGGAGAGGGGGCGGCGCGCGGCGGGAGGAGGTGTGGGGGGACCGAGTCTCCCGCCGCGCGCCCGGCTCCACCGGCCGGTGGGGTGCCCCGAGGCATTGACCGGTGGAACTGATGGGTTCGGATTCGATCCTGTCAGCGCCGGCCCGCTCCGGCACCACGGTTAACCGCGATCTAAGGAAGACTTGCGCCGCCCCACAACCGGCCGCCGGACCGGGGCCGCCCGGCCGGGCCGCGGCTCAGTCGTCGGTGGGCCGCTGGCGGGGCCAGCGGCGGCTGCCGGTCTTCTGCTCCCGGGCCATCCGGCCGACCAGGCCGAACCGGCTGACCTGCCGGGGCGTCGCCTCCGGGTCGGCGAGCAGCATCACCACGCTCGCCCCGCCCAGCCGGGCCCGGTCGATGCTGACCGAGCCGTTCGCCTGCAACGCCACCCGTTTGGCGATGTCCAGCCCCAGCCCGGTCGAGCCCTGGTCGCTGGTGCCCCGGCGCAGCGCCCGGTCCGGGTTGGCGATCCCCGGCCCGGCGTCGTCGATCCGGATGGCCACGTACCCGTCGCGGCGCGAGACCGCCACCTCGAACGCGGTGCCCTGCGGGGTGTACCGGAAGACGTTGCCGATCACCGCGTCCAGCGCGGCGGCCAGCTCGGCCCGGGGGACCGGTGCCGGGATGCGCAGCTGGGCGCCGCTGACCCGGTGCGGCCGGTTCTGGTCGCCGGCCAGGGCGGCCCAGAACACCATCCGGTCCCGCACCACCTCGCTGACGTCGCACATCGCCGGCCCGGCCTCGTGTGCGACCGCCTTGCGGGTGGTCTTGATCAGCACGTCGATCTCGCCCTCGAGGGTGACGATCGCCTGCCGGATCCGGCGGATGCCGCGCCGCCGGTCCAGTTCCGCCTCGCTGAACGAGCCCACGCTGGTGTCGTCGGACTCCAGCGCCTCCGCGTCGAGCCGCAGCACCGTCAGCGGGGTGCGCAGCCGGTGCGACAGGTCGGCGACCAGCTCCCGCTCGTCGGTGCGGGCGGCGTCCAGCCGGTCGGCCATCCGGTTGAAGGCGTGCCCGGCCTCGGCCAGCTCCCGTGGACCGCTCGGGTCGACGCGTACGCCCTGGTCGCCGTCGCCGATCGCGAGCGCCGCGCGGACCAGGCCCCGGGCCGAGTCGACCGCGCGGGCGGCGACCCGGTCCACCACCAGTACCGCCGCGCCCACCAGGGCGGCGGCCACCCCGAGCAGCAGCAGCCACCGACTGTTGCCGGCCAGCTCCGACTCGGGCACGAAGACCTCGACCACGGCCGTCGTGTCGCCGAGCACGACCGGGTCCAGCCGGAGCACGCCGCCCTCGACGTCGACGACCACGGAACGCCGTTCGGCCCGCGCGCGCTCGAGGCTCCCGGCGTCGGCCCGGCCCGCCGACTCGTCCACCCCGAGCCCGTGCACGACCGGCCGGGTGGCCGGGTCGTCGCCGCTGGCCGCCACGACGCGCTGCACCACGGCGGGGTCGGTGCTGACGGCGAGCGCGCCGGTCACCAGCGCGCTGCGTCGGGCGGCGTCCGCGATGGCCTCCTCGCGCGCCCGGTCGGCGAGACCGAGGGCGAGCGGGACGAGGAACGCGAGCGCCACCAGGGCGCACATGCCGGCCGTGAGCAGGGCCAGCGACGGCCTCAGTCCGGCGCCACCAGCCGGAAGCCGACCCCCCGCACGGTGCGCAGGTAGCGCGGCTTCGCCGCGGACTCGCCCATTTTGCGGCGCAGCCAGTACAGGTGAACGTCGATGGTCTGGTCCTCGCCGACCGATGGCTGCCGCCATACCTCCTCCAGAAGTTCCCGGCGGGACACTACCCGGCCCGGCCGCGCGGCGAGATAGGCCAGCAGGTCGAATTCCTTGCGGGTCAGCGCCAGCGGCTCGCCGTCGAGGTGGGCGCTGCGCTCGCCGACGTCCACCCGCAGCCCGCCGACGCTGTGCACGGCCGGCTGCACCGTGCGGCTGGCCCGCCCGGCCCGGCGCAGCACGGTGGTGATCCGCGCGTCGAGGTGCGCGCCGGTGAACGGCTTGACCATGTAGTCGTCGGCCCCGGCGCGCAGCAGCCGCACCACGGACTGCTCGTCGTCGCGGGCGGTGGCGATGATGATCGGCACGTCGGTGATGCCGCGCAGCATGCGCAGCGCGTCCGAGCCGTCGAGGTCGGGCAGCCCGAGGTCGAGCACCACGAGGTCGGGGGTCTCGGCCGCCACCCGGCGCAGCGCGTCCAGCGCCGTGCCGACGGCGTGCACGGCGTGCCCCCGGTCGGCGAGGGATCGCAGCATCGCGCCGCGTACGACGTGATCGTCTTCGACCAGGAGCACGGTGGCCACAGCAAGACCGTACCCGCGGTGGCAAGTCGATCGCGTTTGTGGCGCACGCTGGAAAAGGGCAAGCTGGTACAACGATGTCCTTCACGCTCTTTCCCGACACCCGCCTCGCGCTGGCCCGGGACTCGCTCGCCGGCCTGTCGGTGGGCGACGCGCTCGGCTCACAGTTCTTCGTTCCCGGCCGGCACCCGGCCGACCTGGCCGTCGGGAAGCTGCCCCCACCGCCGTGGCAGTGGACCGACGACACCGAGATGGCCTGCTCGGTGGTCGCCGCCCTGGCCGAGACCGGCCGGATCGACCGGGACGCGCTCGCCGCCGCCTTCGCCGAGCGCTGCGAGCCCTACCGGGGGTACGGGCCGGGCGCGGTGACCATCCTGCGGCTGATCCGCACCGGCACGCCCTGGCCGGTGGCGGCCGCCTCGGCCTTCGACGGTCAGGGCTCCTGCGGCAACGGCGCGGCGATGCGGGTCGGCCCGCTGGGCGCGTGGTACGCCGACTCCACCGCGCGGGCGGCGGCGCAGGCCCGGGCGTCGGCGGAGGTGACCCACGCGCACCCGGAGGGCGTCGCCGGCGCGGTGGCGGTGGCGGTGGCCGCGTCGCTGGCCGCCCGCGCCCGCCTCGACGGCCACCGGCCCGCCCCGGAGCGGCTGCTGGCCGGCGTCACCGCCGCGCTGGACCCGGCCACGGAGGTGCACCGGGGCGTACGCCGGGCCGCCGGCCTGCTCGACCGCCCGGTCGCCGAGGCCGCCGACGTGCTCGGCAACGGCTCCCGGGTCACCGCCCAGGACACCGTCGCCTTTACCTGCTGGGTGGCCGCCGTGCACCTGGACGACTACCCGGCGGCGGTCCGCGCGTGCGTCGAGGCCGGCGGGGACGTCGACACCACCGCCGCCATCGCCGGGGCGGTGGTGGCCGCGCACACCGGCGTCGGCACGCCGGGCGGGGTGCCGGCCGACTGGCTGGCCGCCCGCGAGCCCCTGCCGGACTGGGCCGGCTGACCGCCACCTGATCCACGACCCGACACCCGCCCCGCTCAGCGGGCGGCGGCCGGCCTGCCCGGCGACTGCGCCCCGGCGGCGGACGCACCGGCCCCGACGGCGGGCGCGCCGGCCGGCACGTGCGGGACGCGTTCCGGGGCGACGTGCTCATCGGCCCCGGCAGCGCGCCCGTCCGGCTCGACGCCGGTCGCGCCGGGCCGGGCGGCGGCCGGCCCGGGCCCGTCCGGGTCGGTCCGGGGCGTCGGGTCCTCCCGCAGCACCGACAGGTCGACCGGCTCGGCCGGCTCGGCCGGCTCGGCCGGCTCGCGGCGGCGCCAGCGGCTGACCAGCCAGCCGATCGCCGCGCCCCCGCCGAGGCCGGCGAGCAGCCCGGCGGCCAGCATCCCGTCCGCGTTCCCGCCGCCGCCCGGGGCGTCGCCGGCCGCCGGCCCACCCGCCGCCCGGGCCCCCGCCGCCGGGACGTCGCCCGCCCCGCCAACCGCCGCCCCGGGCGCCGGGGCGGCGGCGTGCCCGCCGTGCCCGGCCGCCGCGCCGGGGGCCGCCGGCAGCAGGGTGAGCGTCGGCGCCCGGCGAGCCCCGGTCGGCCCGGCCCAGCGCACCACCGTGCCGTCGGCGTACGTGCGCAGCACCTCGAAGGTGAGCCGGTCGGTCTGCGGCAACGGCCCCATGGACAGGGTGAGCCGGGCCGGGCCGGGAGCCGTGCCGGGCATCCGGACCCAGGTCACCGCGCTGGTCACCTCGTCGACCCGGGACGAGTGGATGCCGGCGACCGGCTGGTCGAGCCTGCGGGAGGTGATCCGGGGCGCCCAGCCGGGCACCGACATCGGATAGACCTCGGCGATCGGGGCGTCGGCCGGCAGCCGGATCTCGATCCGCTCGGCGCGGGCGCCCGGCAGTTCGTCGGGCACCACGAACTCCAGTTTCACCGCACCGCCCTGTCGCGCCTGCGTCGGGCTGGTCGTCACGTCGGCCGCGTACGCCGGGGCGGGCCAGGTCAGCACCCCGGCCGCCGCCAGGACTGCCACCGTCGCGGCCCGGCGCCGGGGCCGAGGCTCGGGCCGCACACCGTGCATCGTCGCCATCGTCGGTCCCATCCGTCTCCAGGGGCCGGCACGGTTCCGGCCACGTCCGGTAGTTCGGATGCGGGGACGCAAAGGTTCAACGCAGGGCTCAGGACGCCGGCCGGGCCCGGCGCGCTCGGCCCGGCCGGGGTGCCGACGGGGCGGCGCCCGTCCCACGGACCCGGGGGCGGTGGCGTCGGCGACCGTGCCGGCGGGGGCGACCGATAGCATCGCAGGAGCCGAACGTTCGGCGTCATCCGTGCCGTCTGCTGGAGGAGTCACCGTGTCCGCACCCCGTACCCCCGCCGTGGCCGACCCCGTCGTCGTCGCCGCCGGGACCACGGCGGCCGACGCGGTGGCCGCGGCCGGTCTGCCCGCGTCCGGCCCGAAGGCGATCGTGGTGGTCCGCGACCCGCAGGGCCAGCTGCGCGACCTGGACTGGGCCCCGCAGGCCGACACCGAGGTCGAGCCGGTCAGCCTCGACTCGCCGGACGGGCTCAACGTGCTGCGGCACTCCTGCGCGCACGTGCTCGCCCAGGCCGTGCAGGACGTCTTCCCGGAGGCCAAGCTCGGCATCGGCCCGCCCATCGAGAACGGCTTCTACTACGACTTCGCCGTCGACAAGCCGTTCCAGCCGGACGACCTCGGCAAGCTCGAGAAGCGGATGCAGGAGATCGTCAAGTCCGGCCAGCGGTTCCGCCGCCGGCGCTTCGGCAGCCTCGACGAGGCGAAGGCCGAGCTGGCCGCCGAGCCGTTCAAGCTGGAGCTCATCGACGTCAAGGGCGAGGGGCTGGACACCTCCGAGGTGATGGAGGTGGGCGGCGGCGAGCTGACCATCTACGACAACCTGGCCGCCAAAGAGGACAAGGTCTGCTGGTCGGACCTGTGCCGGGGCCCGCACCTGCCGAACACCCGGCTGATCGGCGCGTTCAAGCTGATGCGCTCGGCCGCCGCGTACTGGCGCGGGTCCGAGAAGAACCCGCAGCTCCAGCGGGTCTACGGCACCGCCTGGCCGACCCGGGACGAGCTGAAGGCGTACCTGAAGCTGCTGGAGGAGGCCGCGCGGCGCGACCACCGCAAGCTCGGCGTGGACCTGGACCTGTTCAGCTTCCCCGACGAGCTGGGTTCGGGCCTGGCGGTCTTCCACCCCAAGGGCGGCATCATCCGCCGGGAGATGGAGAACTACTCGCGCATCAAGCACGAGCAGGCCGGCTACGCCTTCGTCAACACCCCGCACATCACGAAGGGCCACCTGTACGAGGTCTCCGGGCACCTGGACTGGTATGCCGACGGCATGTTCCCGCCCATGGAGGTCGAGGGCGCGAGCTACTACCTCAAGCCGATGAACTGCCCGATGCACGACCTGATCTTCCGGTCCCGGGGGCGGTCCTACCGCGAGCTGCCGCTGCGGATGTTCGAGTTCGGCACGGTCTACCGCTACGAGAAGTCGGGCGTGGTGCACGGCCTGACCCGGGTACGCGGCATGACCCAGGACGACGCGCACATCTTCTGCACCGAGGAGCAGATGGCGGGCGAGCTGAAGTCGCTGCTCGTCTTCGTGCTCGAACTGCTGCGTGACTACGGCCTGGACGACTTCTACCTGGAGCTGTCCACCCGCAACCCGGAGAAGTCGGTCGGCACCGACGAGAACTGGGAGCGGGCCACCGAGGCCCTGCGCTCCGCCGCCGAGGAGTCCGGGCTGGACCTGGTGCCCGACCCGGGTGGCGCGGCCTTCTACGGCCCGAAGATCTCGGTGCAGGCCAAGGATGCCATCGGCCGGACCTGGCAGATGTCCACCATCCAGGTCGACTTCAACCTGCCGGAGCGCTTCGGGCTGGAGTACCAGGCAGCCGACGGCACCCGGCAGCGGCCGGTGATGATCCACCGGGCGCTCTTCGGCTCGATCGAGCGCTTCTTCGGGGTGCTCACCGAGCACTACGCGGGCGCGTTCCCGGCGTGGCTGGCCCCGGTGCAGGTGGTCGGCATCCCGATCCGCGAGGACCACACCGACTACCTGCACGGCTTCGTCGCCGCGCTGCGCGCCGAGGGCGTCCGCGCCCAGGTCGACGCGGGCGACGACCGGATGCAGAAGAAGATCCGCACCGCGCAGCAGCAGAAGGTCCCGTTCATGGTGATCGCCGGCGACGACGACGTGGCCGCCGGCACCGTCTCGTTCCGCTACCGGGACGGCTCGCAGCGCAACGGCGTGCCGGTCGCCGACGCCGTGGCCCACGTGCTCGACGTGGTCGGCTCCCGCACCAACGTCGGCCCGTCCGCCGCCTGACCCGCGACGCACCGAAGGCCCCCCGCGCCGCGGGGGGCCTTCGTCATGGGGTCGTCAGGTGTCAGATCCCGCAGCTCGGCGCGGACCAGCCGCCGACCGCCCCGACGTGGGTGTGGTCGTTGTGACCCGGGTAGCCGGGGCCGAGGATGTTGCCGAAGCCGTGGTAGCGGGCCTGCTGGGCGAGGCGGCAGAACGAGGGCGACCCGACCAGGTCGACGCCGTCGCCGTAGAGGTGCCGGCTGTTCGAGGCGCCGCCGACCGCGCTGTTGCACGAGTAGCTGCGGAAGCCGCTGCTGATGTTGATCGACACGCTGCCGAGGGCCTTGCGCATGGCCTGGAGCTTCCACATCGACACCAGCGCGTTGAACCGGGCGGTGCTCGCGGAGACCGCGCCACCGGACCAGGTGCTGTTGCACCGGTTCAGCTCGGCGTAGCTGAAGTTGACCGGGGTGCAGTCGTCGTCCTGGAGCGCGTAGAGCTGGTTCTGGGTCGCCGGCCCCGCGATGCCGTCCGCGGCCAGGCCGTACGCCTGCTGGAAGCGGATCACGGCGGACCGGGTGGCCGGGCCGAACGAGCCGTCGAGGGAGAGCTGGGCGTTGTAGCCGGGGTAGCCGGCGAGCCGGATCTGCAGCTGCCGGACATCCTCGCCGGTGGCGCCCTGGGCGAGGACGCGTCCCCATGTGTAGCAGCCGTCCGCCTGCGCGGGGCTGCTGGTCGCCACCACGCCCACGAGGGCGGTGGAGGCGGCGAGTGCGCAAGCGGCGAGCGCCCGGCCAAAGCGGCGGAATGCGGTTCTCACGATGGGCTCCCATCGACAAGGGATGATGTCTGTGGATGGATTCTTCATTCACGTTCATCAGTTCGTCAAGAACTTTCACCCCCTATCCGTCCCCCTGAACGCGATCCGGGCCCCAGGGGGGCGTCGGGGGCGGGCGCGGACCGGCGTACGGCGTCCGGAGCGACCGTCGCCGGGAACGTAGGATCGGTGGCGTGACTGGGGTGGAACGGCACATGGACAGCGGCATGGCCGACGGCCTGGAGCGGCTCTGGACTCCGCACCGGATGACCTACATCTCCGGGGAGGACCGGCCCGAGGGCGGCTACGAGCGGCCCGCCGGCTGCCCGTTCTGCCGGGCCCCGGGGCTGGCGCCCGAGGAGAGCCTGGTGGTGGCCCGGGGCGAGCACGTGTTCGCGGTGCTCAACCTCTATCCCTACAACCCCGGGCACCTGCTGGTCTGCCCCTACCGGCACGTGGCCGACTACACCGAGCTGGACCTGGCCGAGACCACCGAGCTGGCGGCGTTCACCCAGACCGCCATGCGGGTGGTACGCAAGGTGAGCAATGCGCACGGGTTCAACCTGGGCATGAACCAGGGCGGCGTGGCCGGCGCGGGCATCGCCGCGCACCTGCACCAGCACGTGGTGCCCCGCTGGGGCGGCGACGCCAACTTCATGCCCGTGATCGGGCAGACGAAGGTCCTGCCGCAACTGCTCACCGACACCCGCGACCTGTTCACCCGGGCCTGGCCGACCTAGACCGACCCTCGCTCTTCCCGGCGGTCCGTGACGGTGTGCGGCTCCGCCTGCGGGCCCCGCCCCGCCCGCCGGCCCCGCTCCCGCACCGATCGACACCCCCCGAGTCCGGGCCGGTCGGCGGCTGCGGGCGGTCGTGTCGTCGGCAAACTTCCCGCCCCTGGCCGGGCGCGAGGTGGCACGATCTGGCGATGGCAGTGACGACGCGGACGTTGGGCCGCAGCGGCATCGAGGTCAGCGCCCTCGGCATGGGGTGCTGGGCGATCGGCGGCCCCTGGGCCGAGGGCAGCCAGCCGCTGGGCTGGGGCGCCGTCGACGACGACGAGTCGGTCCGTGCGATCCGGCACGCGCTCGACCTCGGCGTGACGCTCTTCGACACCGCCGACACCTACGGGGCCGGGCACGGCGAGCGGGTGCTCGGCCGGGCCCTCGCCGGCCGGCGCGACGAGGCCGTGATCGCCACCAAGTGGGGCTGGACCTTCGACGAGGCCACCCGCCAGGCCACCGGCGAGGACCCCTCCCCGGCGTACCTGCGGCGGGCCGTCGCGCACTCGCTGCGCCGGTTGGGCACCGACCGGATCGACCTCTACCAGCTGCACCTGGCGGACCTGCCGGTGCCGCGGGCCGAGGCGCTCGTCGGCACCCTGGAGGACCTGGTCGCCGAAGGGCTGATCCGGGCGTACGGCTGGAGCACCGACCGCCCCGACCGGGCCGCCGCGTTCGGGCGCGACGCCCGGCACGCCACCACCGTGCAGCACACGCTGTCGGTGCTCCGGGACGCCCCCGAACTGCTCGCCGTCTGCGACAAGTACGACCTCGCCAGCGTCAACCGGGGACCGCTGGGCATGGGCCTGCTCTCCGGCAAGTACACGGCCGGCTCCACGCTGCCCCGCGACGACGTGCGCGGGGTGGCCCCCGGTTGGCTGGAGTGGTTCCGGGGCGGCCGGCCGGCGCCGGAGTGGCTGCGCCGCGTCACCGCCGTGCGGGCGGCGTTGACCGCTGACGGGCGTACCCTCGCGCAGGGCGCGCTCGGGTGGCTCTGGGCGCGCAGCGACCGCACCGTCCCGATTCCCGGCTGCCGCACCGTGGCCCAGGTGGAGGAGAACGCCGGGGCCCTGCGCCGGGGTCCGCTGCCGGCCGACCAGTTCGCCGAGGTGGAGCGCCAGTTGGCCGCGCTGCGCTCGGCCGCCCTCCGCGACGCCGACCGCCCTCACCGGCCGAGCCCGCTGCCTCCCACCGCCCGCCCCTGACCCGGCCGGGGACCGGTTGCCCGCCGGTGCTCAGGGGTGGGTGGGGTGTTCCTTGCGGAGCTGGTCGGCCAGGTGGGCGGGCATCGGGTCGTAGCGGACGAAGTGGCGGCGGAACGTGCCGGTGCCCGACGTCATGGAGCGCAGCTCGACCGCGTAGCGGAGCAGCTCCGTGGCCGGTACCTCGGCCCGGACCACGGTGCGTCCCTCGGCCTCGGGGTCGGCCTCGGTGCCGAGCACCCGGCCACGCCGGCCGGACAGGTCGCCCAGCACCGCGCCCACCGAGGAGTCGGGCACCCGGACCGCCACCTCGTCGATCGGCTCCAGCAGCGCCGGCTGCCCCTTACCGGCGGCGTCGCGCAGGGCGAGGGCGCCGGCGGTCTGGAAGGCCGCGTCGGAGGAGTCGACGCTGTGCGCCTTGCCGTCGACGAGGGTCACCCGCAGGTCCACCACCGGGTGGCCGGCGACCAGGCCGCGTTCCATCTGGGCGCGTACGCCCCTCTCGACGGAGGGGACGTAGTTGTGCGGCACCGCCCCGCCGACCACCCGGTCGACGAACTCGAATCCGGCGCCGGGCGGCAGCGGCTCGACCTCGATGTCGCAGACGGCGTACTGGCCGTGGCCCCCGGACTGCTTGACGTGCCGGCCGTGCCCCGACGCCCCGACGGTCAGCGTCTCGCGCAGCGCGACCCGGACGGGCTCGGTGTCCAGCTCCACCCCGCCGGCGCGCAGGCGCTCCAGCACCACGTCGGCGTGCGCCTCACCCATGCACCAGAGCACCAGCTGGTGGGTCTCCGGGTTGCGCTCCAGCCGCATGGTGGGGTCGCCGGCGACCAGGCGGGCCAGGTTGCGCGCGAGGGCGTCCTCGTCGGCGCGGCTGCGCGCCACGACGGCCACCGGCAGCAGCGGCTCGGGCATCTCCCAGGGCGCGATCAGCAGCGGGTCGTCCTTGGCGGAGACGGTGTCGCCGGTCTCCGCGCTGCCCGACTTGGTGATCGCGCAGATGTCGCCGGCCACGCAGACGCCCACCTCGCGCAGGCTCGCGCCCAGCGGCGTGTAGATGTGGCCGACCCGCTCGTCGGCGTCGTGGTCGGGGTGGCCGCGCTCGGCCATGCCGTGCCCGGAGACGTGCACGGTCTGCTCGGGGCGCAGGGTGCCGGAGAAGACCCGGACCAGGGAGACCCGGCCGACGTGCCGGTCCACGGTCGTCTTGACCACCTCGGCGACCAGCGGGCCGTCCGGGTCGCAGGTCAGCGGCGGTCGGGGGGAGCCATCCACCCCGGCGACCGCCGGCAGCTCGTGCTCCAGCGGCGAGGGGAAGCCGGCGGTGAGCACCTCCAGCAGCGCGTCCAGCCCCACGCCGGTCTCGGCGCAGACCGGCACCACCGGGTAGAAGTGACCGCGGGCGACCGCCTTCTCCAGGTCGTCGACGAGCACGTCGGTGCCGATCTCCTCCCCGTCGAGGTAGCGGTCCATCAGGGACTCGTCCTCGCTCTCGGCGATGATCCCCTCGATCAGCTCGTTGCGGGACTCGACGATGGCGGGCAGGTGCTCCGGGTCCGGCTCGCGTACCTCGGCCGGCAGGCCGGCGGTGTAGTCGAAGACCCGGCGGGTGATCAGGCCGAGCAGGCCGACGGTGGAGATCCCGTCGTCGCCGAGCATCGGCAGGTAGAGCGGGAGCACGTTGTCGCCGAAGACCCGCTGGCACAGCGCCACGGCCTCGTCGAAGTCGGCGCGCGGGTGGTCCAGCCGGGCCACGGCCACCGCCCGGGGCATGTCGACCGCCGCGCACTCCTCCCAGAGGGCGGCGGTGGCGGCGTCCATCCCGTCCACGGCGGAGACCACGAACAGTGCCGCGTCGGCGGCCCGCAGCCCTGCCCGCAGCTCGCCCACGAAGTCGGCGTAGCCGGGGGTGTCGAGCAGGTTGACCTTGACCCCGCCGTGCAGCAGCGGGGCGCAGGCCAGGCTCACCGAGCGCTGCTGGCGTACGGCTGCCGGGTCGTGGTCGCAGACGGTGGTGCCGTCGGCGACGTTGCCGGCCCGGCCGATCGTGCCGCTCGCCGCGAGCAGCGCCTCGACCAGGGTCGTCTTGCCCGCCCCGGAGTGCCCGACGAGCACCACGTTACGGATCCTGCCGGGCTCGGTCACCACCGGCGCGCCGCCGGCGGCCCCCTTCTCCTGACTCTTCTGCGCCATGGGGCGCACCTCCCTCAGCCGTGGTTGGTGGCGACCGCCGCGCGCGACGGGGAAGCGGCCCGGTCGGGTTCCGCGGCGACATCCTCCGGTGTGGTGCCGGTTTGCGGGTAATCAACGGGCGGGTGGGTGAGCTGGCTCACTTCCCTGCCTCGATCTCACACCCGATCCGGGGCCGGCACAAGGCTCCGTCCCGCGGGTCGCCTGACCGGCCGTACCGCTGCTGCTACGCGGACCGTTATCGTGGGACCGCCATGGCGAAGATCTTCCAAGTGTCGGCCCGCGCGGGGATGACCCGTGTCGTCGAGCCGGTCGCACGCCGCCTGCTCCGAGCGGGCGTAACTCCCAACGCGGTCACCGTGGCGGGCACCCTCGGGGTGCTCGTCGGCGCGCTCGGCTTCGGTGCCCGCGGTCATCTGGTCGCCGGGGCCCTGATAGTCACCTTCTTCGCGCTCACCGACCTGCTCGACGGGACGATGGCCCGGATGAGCGGGGGCTCGACGAAGTTCGGGGCGTTCCTCGATTCGAGCATGGACCGGGTCGCCGACAGCGCCGTCTTCGGCGCGGTGGCGTACTGGCTGGCCACCCAGCACCAGTACTCGGGCGTCGCCGCCGCGCTGCTCTGCTTGGCCGCCGGCGGGCTGGTCTCCTACGTCAAGGCCCGCGCCGAGGGGCTCGGCATGACCTGCAACGTGGGCATCGCCGAGCGCACCGAGCGGCTGCTCATCGTCGGCGTCGGCGGGCTGCTCACCGGCTTCAACGTCAAGCCCGCACTGGAGATCGCGCTCTGGCTGCTCGCCGCCGTGTCGATCTTCACCGTGGGCCAGCGCATGGCGCACGTCTACCGCCAGGCCCAGCGGGTGCACACCCCGGGCGGGCAGGGGTGAGCGCGACACCCGCGGGTCTGCCGCGGGCGGGGGGCCGGCGCCGGTGAACCTCACCGAGCTCGGCTACGTCGCCGGGTGGCGCGTGATCCGCGCGCTGCCCCGGTCCGTCGCGGCGGCGGCGTTCCGGGCGGGCGCCGACCGCGCCCACCGTCGCGGCGGCGGGGGTACGACCCGACTGCGCGCGAACCTGCGCCGGGTGGTCGGCCCCGACCTGCCGGAGGCCGAGCTCGACGAGCTGGTCCGTCGCGGCCTGCGCTCGTACGCCCGGTACTGGCTGGAGGCGTTCCGGCTGCCCGCGCTCAGCCGGGCGGAGATCCTGGCCGGCTTCCGGCTCGACGGCGAGGAGAAGCTCGCCGCCGACGTGGCGGCCGGCCGGGGCGCCGTGGTGGCGCTGCCGCACGCCGGCAACTGGGACGCCGCCGGCGCCTGGGTCGCGGCGACCGGCTGGCCGATCACCACCGTCGCGGAGCGGCTCAAGCCCGAGGCCGTCTACCAGCGCTTCCTCGCCTTCCGCCGGAGCCTGGGCATGGAGATCCTGCCCACCCACGGGGGCGAGCGCAACGCCTTCGACGTGCTGGTCGACCGGGTCCGGGCCGGCACGGTGGTGCCCCTGCTGGCCGACCGCGATCTCTCCGCGCGGGGCGTGGAGGTCGAGTTCTTCGGCCACCGCACCCGGATGCCCCCGGGCCCGGCCCTGCTCGCGCTGCGCACCGGAGCGCCGCTCTACGTCGCCTCGATGTGGTACGAACCGGACGCGGCGTGCGCCTCGATCGAGGGACCGCTGCCGCTGCCCGGCCCGGAGGAGGGCCCGCTCGACCAGCGGGTCCGGTCGCTGACCCAGCGGATCGCCGACGGTCTGGCGGCGGGCATCGCCCGGCATCCGGAAGACTGGCACATGTTGCAGCGGATGTGGCTGGACCAGCACGGCACGGGTCGCGACGCGGCCCGGCCCTCCCCGGCCGCCGGACAGGCGTAAGGGAGGCGTTTGCACGTGCGCATCGGCATCGTGTGCCCGTACTCCTTCGACGTGCCCGGCGGGGTGCAGAACCACGTCATGGACCTCGCCGAGGCGCTGATCGGGCTCGGGCACGAGGTGAGCGTGCTCGCCCCGGCCGACGAGGACTCCCCGCTCCCGCCGTACGTGGTGCCGGCGGGACGGGCCCTGCCCCTGCCGTACAACGGCTCGGTGGCCCGCATCGCCTTCGGCCCGGTCTCCACCGCGCGGGTGCGGCGGTGGATCATCCGGGGCGAGTTCGACGTGCTGCACGTACACGAGCCGCTGACCCTGAGCCTGTCGCTGCTGGCCGTGCTCTCCGCCCGCGGCCCGGTGGTGGCGACCTTCCACACCGCGATGACCCGGTCGCGGGCGCTGGCCGCCGCGCAGGGCGTGCTCCAGATCGTGCTGGAACGGATCACCGCCCGGATCGCGGTGAGCGCCCTGGCGCGCAAGGTGCAGGTCGAGCACATGGACGGCGGGGCCGTGGAGATCCCCAACGGGGTGGCCGTCGCGAAGTTCAGCCACGCGCAGCCCCTGCCGGGCTGGCCGGGGGAGTGCCCGCCGGGCCGCGACGGGGCGATCGGGTTCCTCGGCCGGTTCACCGAGGCCCGCAAGGGCTTCCCGATCCTGCGCGACGCCTTCGTCGAGCTGGCCCGGCAGCGGCCCGGCCTGCGGCTGCTGGTGGCCGGGCCCGGCGACGCGGACGACCTGTTCGGGCGGTTCCCGGCCGACCTGCGGGACCGGGTGACCTTCCTCGGGCTGGTCTCCGAGGCGGACAAGGCGCGGATGCTGCGCAGCGTGCACCTCTACGTGGCGCCGAACACCGGCGGCGAGTCCTTCGGCATGATCCTCACCGAGGCGCTCGCGGCGGGCACGACCGTCGTCGCCAGCGACCTCGACGCGTTCCGGCGGGTGCTCGACGGCGGCCGGGCGGGCCGGCTCTTCCCGACCGGCGACCCGGCCGCGCTGCGTACCGCCCTCGCCGACCTGCTCGACGATCCCGGCGCCCGGGCCGCGCTGACCGCCTGCGGCGACCAGGTGGTGGCCACCTTCGACTGGCCGGTGGTCGCCCGGCGGGTGTTGGAGGTGTACGCGGCGGCGATCGAGGCCACCGACGGGCGGGTCATGGACACCGAATGGGTGGGGCTGGACTAGACGATGTCGCGCATGTGGTGGGTGGTGCTCGCGGCCCTGGTCGTCGGGCTGGTGGCGGCGTACCTCGTCTGGACCGCCGGCCGGGTCGCCCGGCTGCACGCGCGGGCGGAGCTGGCGGCCCGCGCCCTGGAGGCCCACCTGCTGCGCCGGGCGGCCGCCGCCGCGGTCCTGGCCGAGCGCCGCTACGGCGTCGAGCTGTACGCGGCGGCGCGGATCGCGCTGGACGCCGAGCCCGACGAGCGGGAGGCCGCCGAGAACGACCTCACCCGCCAGTTGCGGGCGGTGGAGCTGGACCCGGCGGATCCGGGCTGCGAGGCGGTGATCGGCGCCAGCCGGCGGCTCGCCCTGGCCCGTCAGGTGCACACCGACCTGGTCCGCGACGCCCGCGCGGCGCGGGGTCGCCCGCTGGTGCGCCTGTTGCGGATGGGGCGCCGACGCCCCTGGCCGACCTACTTCGACATCGACGACCCCACCCTGACCGTCCCGGCTGACGTCCCCGCCACCTGACCCAGCGCGCGTCCCCGCACGGGAGCATCGCGTGCGGGGAGGGGACGGACTTCGCATCCGGGAGCAGCGGGACGGGCGGGGGGGGGGGGGGGAACCACGCGGGGCCGGTGATGGCTGCCACAGTGCAGGCCACCGTGGGTCTGATTGGCTGTCGGATCGGCGTTGGAGCCGTCGTAGCATTTCCGCAGCCACCCCCCGAGCATGTTCGAGGAGCGATGACCCGTGCCCGAAACCACTGCCCAGCACGCTAGCGCCAGCCCCGTCACCGGCACCGCCCGCGTCAAGCGCGGCATGGCCGAGATGCTCAAGGGTGGCGTGATCATGGACGTGGTCAACGCCGAGCAGGCCAAGATCGCCGAGGACGCCGGCGCCGTCGCGGTGATGGCGCTCGAGCGGGTGCCCGCCGACATCCGCGCCCAGGGCGGGGTGTCCCGGATGAGCGACCCCGACATGATCGACGGCATCATCAACGCCGTCTCCATCCCGGTCATGGCCAAGGCCCGGATCGGTCACTTCGTGGAGGCGCAGATCCTCCAGTCGCTCGGCGTCGACTACGTCGACGAGTCCGAGGTGCTGACCCCGGCCGACTTCGCGAACCACATCGACAAGTGGGCCTTCACCGTCCCCTTCGTCTGCGGGGCGACCAACCTCGGCGAGGCCCTGCGCCGGATCACCGAGGGCGCGGCCATGATCCGCTCCAAGGGTGAGGCCGGCACCGGTGACGTCTCCAACGCCACCACCCACATGCGCAAGATCCGCCAGGAGATCCGCCGGCTGAGCTCGCTGCCGACCGACGAGCTGTTCGTGGCCGCCAAGGAGCTCCAGGCGCCGTACGAGCTGGTCAAGGAGGTCGCCGAGAGCGGCAAGCTGCCGGTGGTGCTCTTCACCGCCGGGGGGATCGCCACCCCGGCCGACGCCGCGATGATGATGCAGCTCGGCGCCGAGGGCGTCTTCGTCGGCTCCGGCATCTTCAAGTCCGGCAACCCCGCGCAGCGCGCCGCCGCGATCGTCAAGGCCACCACCTTCCACGACGACCCGGACGTGCTGGCCAAGGTCTCCCGGGGCCTGGGTGAGGCGATGGTCGGCATCAACGTCGACGAGATCCCGCAGCCGCACCGCCTGGCCGAGCGCGGCTGGTGAGCTGTCAGGAAGGGCACCTTCCTGTCGCCTGGTGCACAGGAAGGTGCCCTTCCTTACACAGCAACCGAGCCGGCACGTTCGTTACGAGAGGAACGGCAGATGATCGACGCACCCGTGATCGGCGTGCTCGCCCTTCAGGGGGACGTCCGCGAGCACGTCGCCGCGCTGGCCGAGGCCGGCGCGGACGCCCGCCCGGTACGCCGCCCGCAGGAGCTGGACGCGGTGGACGGGCTGGTCATCCCCGGCGGTGAGTCGACCACGATCAGCAAGCTCGCCGACATCTTCGAGATGCGCGAGCCGATCGACAAGCGCATCGCCGACGGCATGCCGGTCTACGGCTCCTGCGCCGGCATGATCATGCTGGCCACCGAGGTCCTCGACGGCCGGCCCGACCAGCGCGGCTTCGCCGGCATCGAGATGACCGTACGGCGCAACGCGTTCGGCCGGCAGGTCGACTCGTTCGAGGCGCCGGTGGGGGTCACCGGGGTCGAGGGCGGGCCGTTCCACGCGGTGTTCATCCGGGCGCCGTGGGTCGAGCGGGTCGGCGCCGGCGTCGAGGTGCTCGGCACGGTGACCGAGGGCCCGGCCGCAGGGCGGGTCGTGGCGGTGCGGCAGGGCAACCTGCTGGCCACCTCGTTCCATCCCGAGCTGACCGGCGACGCGCGGGTGCACGCGTACTTCGTGGCGATGGTCCGGGCGTCCCGCTGAGTGGCGGCGACGGGTCCCGCCGCCGCTACCGGCCCGGCTTGGAGGACCGGTGCGAACAGCGGTCCACCTCCGGGTTCAGGGTGCTGGGCTCGTACGGCTTCGGGGCCTGACCGCAGCCGCGTTTTCGTCCCGTCCGTCCCGTTACGGGCGGCCGGGGCGGGGCGGCGGCACGCGGCGCGGTGACAGCGACCCGCCGGGCGTCGGTAGGATTGCCGAGATTCGGCGGGGCCAGCTGCCCGTCCACGGCTTTCCCGCAGGGCTGCCCGGCACCACCGCGTGCGCCGGCGGGAGCGGGGGCGTGCGCGGTCGGTCGATGCAGACGGCGGGTAGCAACGGAGGTAGCAGATGTCCGGCCACTCAAAGTGGGCGACGACCAAGCACAAGAAGGCGGTCATCGACGCCAAGCGCGGCAAGATGTTCGCCAAGCTGATCAAGAACGTCGAGGTCGCCGCGCGCACCGGCGGCGGTGACCCGGCCGGCAACCCGACGCTCTACGACGCCATCCAGAAGGCGAAGAAGAACTCGGTCCCCAACGACAACATCGACCGCGCCGTCAAGCGCGGCTCGGGCCTGGAGGCCGGCGGCGCCGACTGGCAGACCATCATGTACGAGGGCTACGGCCCCAACGGCGTGGCGATGCTGATCGAGTGCCTCACCGACAACCGCAACCGTGCGGCCACCGAGGTGCGCACCGCGCTGACCCGCAACGGCGGCTCGCTCGCCGACGCGGGCTCGGTGTCGTACATGTTCTCCCGCAAGGGCGTCGTGCTCGTCCCCAAGGCCGGCACGACCGAGGACGACGTGATGATGGCGGTCCTCGACGCCGGCGCCGAGGAGGTCAACGACCTGGGCGAGGCGTTCGAGGTGGTCTCCGAGCCGACCGACCTGATCGCCGTCCGCACCGCGCTCCAGGACGCCGGCATCGAGTACGAGTCGGCCGAGTCGTCGCTGATCCCGAGCGTCAACGTCCCCCTCGACGAGGAGGGCGCCCGCAAGATCTTCAAGCTGATCGACGTCCTGGAGGACTGCGACGACGTGCAGAACGTCTACGCGAACTTCGACGTCTCCGACGAGATAGTTGAACAACTCGCCTGAGGGACCCGAGTAGTAGGGCTTCTGGTCGGCGACCCGGTCGATCGGGATTCCGCCGGACTCGCCGGGTCCGTGGTAGGGGGTGCGCCGCCCCGCGCTGGCTAGGCTGCGGGGCGTGGACCACTCGGGCCGGGCGGAGCGAGACGATGGTGGGGCGGGCGACGTTGGCCGGTTCGCGCCGGGCGACGTCGTGGTCCGGCGCGAGATCCTGCGCGGCGAGGTGTGGTTCGGCTGCCCGACGATCTGCGTCGAGGACACGCCGGACCTGCTCGTGCTCTACCTGCCCCCGGGCGCGGAGTTCGGTTTCCCCGAGGCCGGCGGCTTCCCGTGCGGGCGGCACCCGTGGCAGGTCGCCGGGCACCGGGCGTGGAGCGGGCACGGCAAGCTGATGCTGCACCGCCCGGGTGAGGCGCACTCCGTGGACGTCTTCTGGACCGGCCCGCAGCGCGCCTTCGCCGGGTGGTACTTCAACCTCCAGGAGCCGGTGCGGCGTACCCCGATCGGGGTGGACACCCTCGACCACGAGCTGGACCTCTGGTGGGGCGCCGGCGCCGACCGCTACGTCTGGAAGGACGTGGAGATGTTCGCCCAGCGCCTGGAGGAGGGGCGCTACCCGGGGATGGCCGACGCGATCCGGGCCGAGGGCGACCGGATCGCCGCCCTGCTCGACGCGGGGGAGCGCTGGTGGGACGAGGCCTGGTCGACCTGGCGTCCGGACCCGGCCTGGCCCATGCCGGCCCTGCCGACCGGCTGGGACACGGTCCCACCGACCCGCTGATCGCCGCCGGCCGCACGTGCCGCGGCCGGCGCCGACGGGCCGGGTGGCCCGCCGGCGCCGGTGCTCAGCCCAGCGTCTTCTCGCGCGACCGCCACGCCGCCCGCACCGAGGTGCGGCCGTTGGTGCGCAGCAGCGAGCCCTCGTACACCCGGGCCCCGGCGGCCACGAACGCGGCGGCCGCGACCAGCAGCAGGGCCAGGGACACCAGCGGCTCCCAGCCGGCCGCGTCCCCCGTGAACAGCCGCAACGGCATGGCCGTCGGTGCGGAGAACGGCACATAGGACAGCACCCGCATGGCCGTCGCGTTGTCGTTCAGGAAGATCACCGCGAAGAACGGCAGCATGACCGCGAGCTGCACCGGCGTCGACACCCCGGCGATGTCCTCCTGCCGGTTCACCAGTGCGCCGGCCGCCGCCCACATGGCCGCGACCAGCACGAAGCCGAGCAGGAAGAACGGCAGGAACCAGCCGATCGCCGGGGCCAGCAGCGAGAGCAGCCCGCCGCTGTCGCCGAACTGCACACCGACCAGGGCGACGAGGGCGACCAGGGCGATCTGCCCGAGCGCCAGCACCGTGCCGGCGATCATCTTGCCGGCCAGCAACGCCCGTACCGGCACCGCCGCGACCAGGATCTCCACGATCCTCGTCTGCTTCTCCTCGACGATGCTCTGCGCGATCTGCACGCCGAAGGTCTGCGAGGTGACGAAGAAGATGAACGCGAAGGCGAACGGCACCAGGAAGGCCACCACCGGGTCCACCGCGTCGGGGTCCAGCAGCCGGACCGCGGGCTGCGTGCTCAGCGCCGCCACCACGTCGTCGGGGGCCTCGTCCATGGCCAGCACCGCCGGCCCGGAGACCACCGCGGCGTCGACGTCGCCGTCGCGTACGGCCTGCTCGGCGGCGCGGTCGTCGGGGACCGTACGGACCTCCAGCCCCGCCTCGCGCAGCGGGCCGGCCGCCGACGCGGTCGCCGCCACGCTCGACGGGCCGCCGGAGAGCAGCGGCGGCAGGATGGTCGCGGCGGCGGCGATCAGCAGGAAGAACAGGGTGCTGAACAGGAAGGTGCGGTCGCGCAGCTTGACTCGGATCTCCCGGCCGGCGACCAGCCGGGTGGCCTGCATCGTGTTCACTGGGCGACCTCTCGGAAGATCTCGGTGAGGGAGGGGCTGACCGGGCGGAACGCGCGGACCGGGCCGCGTGCCAGCGCCGCGTGCAGCACCGGCTGCTCGTCCGCGCCGGGGGCGAGGTCGAACACGGCGCGCGCGCCGTCCAGGTCGACGAGGGTCACCCCCGGCTGGTCCCGCAGCCAGCCGGCGTCGGTCTCCACCACCAGCTCGTACCGGGGCACGGTGTACGTCGCGCGTAGCTCCTCCCGGCTGCCGGCGGCCCGGATCACGCCGCCCCCGATGATCACCAGGTCGTCGCAGAGCCGCTCGACGACGTCCAGTTGATGGCTGGAGAACAGCACCGGCGCGCCCGCGGCCGCCCGCTCCCGCAGGACCGCCACGACCGTGTCCACGGCCAACGGGTCGAGCCCGGAGAACGGCTCGTCGAGCACCAGCACCTCGGGGTCGTGCACCAGGGCGGCGGCGATCTGCGCCCGCTGCTGGTTGCCCAGCGACAGCGTCTCCAGCAGGTCGTCGCCGCGCTCGGCGAGCCCGACCCGCTCCAGCAGCGCGTCCGTGTTGCGTCGCGCCGCGGCGGCGGTCATCCCGTGCAGCCGGCCCAGGTAGGTCACCTGCTCCCGGACGCTCATCTTCGGGTAGAGGCCGCGTTCCTCCGGCATGTAGCCGAAGCGCTGGCGGGCCTGCCGGCTCAGCGGAGCGCCCTGCCAGGTGATGTCGCCGGCGTCCGGGGCGAGCACCCCGAGGATGATCCGCATGGTGGTGGTCTTGCCGGCGCCGTTGCCGCCCACGAAGCCGGTCATCCGGCCGGCGGCCACGTCGAAGGACACGTTCTGGAGCACCCGCCGGTCGCCGAAGCTGCGGTCGACGCCGTCGAGGCGGAGCACATTGGTCACGGCGTCCACGCTAGAGCGCAGGCCACGCCCCGCCGTCCGCCCCGAGATCGAGCACGCCGTCCCCCTCATGGCGGAGCCGGGTCAGCCGCCGGGACGCACCACCCCGTGCTCGTACGCGAAGACCACCGCCTGCACCCGGTCGCGCAGGCCCAGCTTGGCGAGCACCCGGCTGACGTGGGTCTTCACCGTCGCCTCGCCCAGGTGCAGCCCGGCGGCGATCTCGGCGTTGCTGGCGCCGCCGGCGACCAGGACCAGGACCTCCCGCTCGCGGGGGGTGAGGTCCCGCAGCGCCGCCTCGGGAGCCGTTCTCGGGCCGCCCGGCGGGCCGGGCTCGCCGGGGCGGGCGAAGGTGGCGATCACCCGCCGGGTGAGTTCCGGGGCGAGCAGACCGTCGCCCCGGGCGAGCACCCGGATCGCCTCGACCAGGGCCTCCGGGGTGCCGTTCTTGAGCAGGAAGCCGCTGGCCCCGGCGCGCAGCGCGGCGAACAGGTAGTCGTCCCGGTCGAACGTGGTGAGGATCAGTACGGCCGGCCCGCCCGGCCCGTCCTCCCCGGCGGTGATCCGGCGGGTGGCCTCCAGCCCGTCGACCCCGGGCATCTCGACGTCCATCAGCACGACGTCCGGACGCAGCGCCCGGGCCATGGTGGCGGCGCGCTCCCCGTCGGCGGCCTCCCCGACGACCTCGATGTCGTCCTCCACCTCCAGGATGACCCGGAAGCCGGTACGGACCAGGTGCTGGTCGTCGGCGAGCAGCACCCGGACGGGACGGTCGGTCCCGGGCGCCTCCTGTCCGGCGCTCACGCGGGCCGCCCCACCGGCAGCGGCAGCGGGAACCGGGCCCGTACCCGCCAGCCGCCGCCGGCGCGCGGGCCGACCTCCAGCGCGCCGCCGTGGGTGGCGACCCGCTCGCGCATCCCGACCAGGCCGAGCCCGTCGGCGTTCGCGGGGCGGGTCGCCCGTCCGTCATCGGTCACGTCGACCTCCACCTCGTGTGCCAGGTAGCGGATGCGCACGTCGAGCGCGGTCGCGCCCTCGGCGTGCTTGAGCGTGTTCGTCACGGCCTCCTGGGCCACCCGGTACGCGGCCTGCGAGACCGACTCCGGCAGCGGCGTCGGGTCCCCGTACACGCCCATGGTGGCCCGCAGCCCGGCCTCGCGGGCGCGCTCGACCACGGCCGCGATCTGGTCGACTCCGGCCGGTCCCGGCTGGTCCGGGCGGTCCGGGCCGCCGTCGCGGGCGCGGAGCAGGCCGAGCATCCGGCGCAGCTCGTCGACGGCCGTGCGGGCGGTCTCCTCGATCGCGCTCAGCGCCGCGCGGGCCTTGACCGGGTCCTTGTCGAACACCCGGCGGGCGGCGGACGCCTGCACCCCCATCACCGACACGTGGTGGGCGACGACGTCGTGCAGCTCCCGGGCGATGCGGACCCGCTCGCCCACCACCGCGTGCTCGCGGATCTCGGCCTGCGAGCGGCGCAGCTCCTCGGCCCGTGCCTGCACCTCGTGCTGCCGCCGGGCGGCCAGCCACGCCGTCTCCCCGAAGAAGTACGCGAACCCGAAGTAGAGGCCGTTGACCAGCACCCCGTTCACCATGGCCGCGAGCAACGGGGGCACGGGCCCGACGGCGCGGGCGAACGCGTCCGGGGGGATGGTGGTGTAGGTGGTCGCGTAGTAGACCCCGAGCCACAGGAACATGGTGGCGATGACGCCGATCCGCAGCCGCCGGGACAGCCGCCGTTCCCGGCCCCACGCGCCCAGCGTGTAGAGGGCGGCGAACAGCGCCCACGAGGCGAGCTGCGTCTCCGGGGCGGAGCGGGCCTGCGCGGCGATGAACGCGATCGAGACCACCAGCGTGACGGCGGCGGGGAACCGGCGTCGCCAGATCAGCGGCAGGGTCACCGCGACGGTCCAGAAGACCTGTTCCGGGCCGGACGGCGGCGGGCCGAGCAGGAACGCACCGGCGCTGCGGGCCAGGGTCAGGCTGAACAGCGCCAGGACGGTCGCGGCCAGCCCGATGTAGACGTCCAGCCGGCGCTGCTCCGGGGTGGGCCCCGGGCGCCGCCAGTCCTCGTCGGTGTCGCTGTTCATCCAGGTCAGGATCTCATCCCGCCGGGCGGCGCCGGTCCGGCACCCGGCCGGGGCGGCCCGGCCCGTCGCGGGGCCGGCACGGCCACGGCCCGGCACGCGTGGCGCGCCGGGCCGTGACGGTGGTGGATCAGGTGCGGTTGCGCCACGTCTTGACGGCGCTGTCGAGGATGTCCCAGAGCGTCACCAGCACCGTGCCGGCGATCACGGCGGTCGCCACCAGGTTCAGGTTGTCGCCCTCGCCGAGCCACTCGAAACGGGCCACGAACTCGGGGTTGAGCAGCCGGTCGGTCGACATCAGCCAGACCACCGGCGCCGCGAACGCCAGGCCGAGCACCGCGTTGACCGCGACCAGCGACCAGGTCCAGCGCCCGACCCGGTACTTGGCGAACTCCAGGCCGATCGTGGCCACCAGCACCGCGATCAGGAACGGCAGCCAGAAGCTCCACAGCGCCGGGTCGAGGATCGGCAGGTTCTCGCCGTCGTCGGTGGGCACGAACGAGCGGAAGTGCTGCATCGGCAGGTAGGCGATGACCAGCGCCAGGAAGGTGACCGAGGCGGCGATGTCGGTGAGGGTGATCTGCCGGTCGGTCGTGTCCTCCGGAAGCTGGTCGACGCTCCACGCGGGCAGGTGCAGGGGGGTCTTGGTGCGCTCCAGCACCGCGAAGACCACTGTCACCCAGAAGGCGATCTGGACGGCCACCTGGAAGGCGGTGGTGATGCCCGCGCCGATCCCCTCGCCCGCGTTGCCGCCGTCGGCGACCCTGAGCAGGCCGGCCAGCACGCCGACCAGGGCCGGGATGAAGCTGAGCAGCAGCTTCATCAGCCGCGACCAGGCCAGGTAGTAGGCCGGGCCGATGAGCTGCAACCGGCGGTCGGCGTAGCGGGCGGCGAGCTTGTCCGGGTCGCCCAGTTCGGTGAGCACCTCCCGCTCGGCGGTGGTGGCGTCCTGCCCGCCGGCCGTACGGCCCTCGACCATGTCCGCGATCGAGGCGCGCAGCTCGGTGTCGATCTCCGCGCGGCGCGCGACCGGCACCGAACGCAGGGTCGCGGTGAGGTATCGGTCGGTCAGGGTGGTCATCGGTCGGCTCCTTCGATCAGCCCGGTCAGGGAGGTCTGCACTGTGGCGAGGTCGGTGAGGAGCCGGCCCAGCACCGACTCGCCCTCCTCGCTGGTCCGGTAGAACTTGCGTGGCCGGCTCTCCTCGGTGTTCCACTCGCTGGTCAGCAGCCCCTGCTCCTCCAGCCGCCGCAGCAGCGGGTAGAGCGTGTTGGCGTCGACCGGAAAGCCGTGGTCGGAGAGGCGTTGCAGCAACGCGTAACCGTAGTCGGGACGGCGCAGCGCGACGAGGCTCGCCACCACCACGGTGCCCCGACGCAACTCCTGGAGGTGCGTTCGCAGGATCTCATCGCTAACCATGCGTCACACCATACTGTGTGGCACACACTATCGTCCACCGCTACATCATCGTGCGCGCCAACATCAGCGTGTTCGGGCGAAACGGACGGCGGCGGACCCCTCGAAGGGATCCGCCGCCGCGGGTGCCGGTCGCTCAGCAGGACCGGCCCTCCCGGAAGCCGCGCTCGACGACGGACGCCGGCCCGACCTGGAGGTAGCCGACCCCCGGCCGGATCGGGTGGCCGGTGAACAGCTCCACCCGGGAACCGACGCGCACCAGATAGGCCGAGGCGTCGCCCGCGTCGTTGCGGATCATCGAGCCCCGCGGGCCGTAGATCTCCTCCAGGGCGGCGAAGGACATGCCCACCCCCGCCCCGGCGGGCGTGCGCGGCGGCGCGGTGGCGGTGCCCACCTCCACCAGCCGCCCGTCGCGGAAGGCCAGCAGGATCTTGCCTGCCCAGGCCCCGGTGACGCCGGCATGGACCGTGCCGTCGCAGCCGGTAGCCATCCAGTCGATGAGGCCGGCCGCCGACAGGCGGGCCAGGTCGGCCCCGATCCGGAACGGCCCCGCGCCCCGGACGCTGATGAGCCGGACCTCGTCGGGGTCGGCGGCGGCCGGGCGGGCGGCGCCGTCCGTACCCGCGCCGAATCGGCCGTCGGCACGTTCGGACAGGTTCCCGGCGACGGCGGCCGGCGTGGGCGCGGCGGCGGCGGGTGCCGCCGCGGTGATCGGCACGAGCCCGGCCGTGGCCAGCAGGGCGGTGACGACGGTGTACGAGAGACGGTGCACGGGGATCTCCTCCTCGGGAGTGCGGGTGTCCTTGTCCTGTTGGTCACCCGTCCGGCCGGGAAGGTTCGTCGGTTTCCCGACCGATGCGCCCGGACCGATGCGCCCGACCGGTGCGCCCCTGCCCGCCCGACGCGCCGACCCCGCGTGGCGGTCGCGGGCTGCCCCCGGCCCGCTGCGCCGTCTACTGTCGAGGCGGAACGGCGACCGGCGGTGCCGGTGTCGGGGGTGGTGCGGTGACCAGTCCGGGGCGGATCGGGCCCTACCGGATCGAGCGGCTGCTGGGCACGGGGTCGTTCGCGACGGTGTGGCTGGCCCACGACCCGGTGCTCGACTCCCGGGTGGCGATCAAGGTGCTGGCCGAGAACTGGCACCACGACCTGCGGGTACGGGAGCGCTTCCTGGACGAGGCCCGCCTGCTGCGCCGGCTCGACGACGAGCGGCTGGTCCGCGTCCACGCGGTCGGCGAACTGGCCGACGGCCGGCCGTACTCGGTGCTGACCTGGGCCGACGGCGGCAGCCTGCGCGACCGGCTGGCCGCCGGGCCGGTGCCGGCGCCCGCCGCCCTGGAGTTGCTGGCCGAGATCGCCGCCGGCGTCGCCGTCCTGCACCGGCACGGCGTGGTGCACCGCGACCTGAGCCCGGGCAACGTCCTGTTCCGCTCCGGCCCGGACGGCGAGCGGGTGCTGATCGCCGACCTCGGGCTGGCCAAGGCCCTCGCCGCCGCCTCCGGTCTCACCGCCCGGGCCGGCACCCCCGGCTACATGGCCCCGGAGCAGGACGACCCGTTCGCCATCGTCGACACCCGCGCCGACGTGTACGCGCTGGGCCGGCTCGGCCTCCGCCTCCTCGCCCCGGCTGCCGATGTCGGTGCCGCTCCAGGCGCCGCCCCCGGTGCCGTCGCCGTCGCACAGGCGGCGGGTGGGGGCGCCCCGCCGGAGGTGGCCGAGGTCCTGCGGCGGTCCACCGCGCCCCGCGCCGTGGACCGGTACCCGGACGCCACCGCCTTCCGCGCCGCCCTGCGCCGCCCCGCCCCGGCCGCCTCCGCCCCAGCTGCCTCCGCTCCCGTCCCGGCCGCTCCCGTCCCGGGCGCCCCTGCACCGGCCGCCCCTGCACCGGCCGCCCCTGCACCGGCTGCCCCTGCGGCGGCTGCCCTCGCCTCGGCCGCTCCCGTGCCGGCTGCCCCCGCCCCGGCTGTCCCCGCGCCGGCCGCCGGGACGGTCAGGCATCCGGCCCGGCGGGCGCGCACGGAGGGGCGGCCGGTCGCCCGGCGGCGGCTCGGCACGCTGGCGCTGGGGATCCTGGCCCTCCTGGCGGCCCTGTCCACCGCCGGCGACGACACGGCGGGCCGGCGGGACGCCGGAAGCTGGACGAGCGGGCCGGTCACCGTCGCGCTGCCGCCCGGGTGGCGGGCCACCGGCACCGGCTGGGCCGGCCGGTACGGACCCGACGGCCGGCTCGAACCGGCATTGGTGATGTCGCCCGACCCGCACCGGTGGGCGGCCGACCCCACCGTGCCGGGTGCCTTCGTTGGGCTCTCCGCCAGCATCGCCGCACACACCAGCCCGGCGGGATTCGTCGCCGAGCGTCCCCACGCGGCGTGTGTCGCCGCGCCCGTACGCCGCACCCGACAGGCGGGCGTGGACTGGGTGGTGGCCCGGTTCACCTGTGACCGGGGGCGGCCCGAGGTGGTCGAGGCCGCCGGGCTCGCACCCGGCCGCGCCGGCCTGGTCTACGTGCAGATCACGCCCCCGGCCGGCAGCCGGGCCGACTTCGTCGACACGCTGCTGGCCGGGGTGAGGGTGGGCTAGTGCCTCGTCAGGTAGCCCTGCACGGGTACTCCGCGCTGCGTGGGCCGCCGAGCCGGTCCGCGAGCGGGAGGATCGGATGACGCTGTCGAGCTGAGTCGTCTGTGACATCAGGCGTCGTCCGGGCCACTGGGGGCACCAGGGGGCGGTGAGTCGTCTGCGACATCAGCTCGACAGCGTCGTACGTGCGGATCCGCCACCGACGGACACCGCTCTGGGACGAGGCACTAGCTCTCCCGGGGTCCGCCCCGTTCCGCGCGCTCCCCGGCCCGGTCCTCCCCGTGCGGAGCGGACGCCGCCGCCCGGCCGAGGCGGTCGCGCAGGAACTCCTCGAACGTCAGCAGCCAGGGGAACCGGTTCCGCAGGCCGGCGATGTCGGCCTGGTATCCGCTCTCGGCGAACCAGGCGTACATGCGGTGCTCGACCGGCTGCGGTTCCAGGCGGGTGGGGGTGCCGGTGAGCGCCTCGTAGATCTCGGCGACCCGGGTGAAGGTCAGCTCGTCCCCGGCGATCTCGATCTGCGCGCCGAGGTGGTCCGCGGGGTGCGCGAAGGCGTACGCGGCGATGCGGCCCACGTCGTCGGAGGCGATCATCTGCAGCGGTCGGTCGGGAAGGACCTGGAGGCGCAGGACCCGTTCTCCCTCAGCGTCGGCGTGGTGGAGGAGATTGTTCATGAAGAACGCCGGGCGCAGGATGGTCGCGGGCAGGCCCGACGCCTGGATGTGCCGCTCGATCTCGGCCTTGGTCTCGAAGTGGTCGATGCCGGTCCGGCGCTCCGCGCCGCCCACCGAGCTGTAGACCAGGTGTGCGACACCGGTCTCCCCGGCCACGTCGGCGACCGTCCTGCCCTGCCTGACCTCGGCCGCGAGGCCGTCCGGAGTGTGTGCCAGGGCCTGGACGCTGAAGACACCGTGCACGCCGCGCATCGCCGCGCGTAGCGACCCGGCATCGTCCATGTCCCCCTCGACCAGGGTGGCGCCCTGCTCCGCGAGGAGGCGCGCGGCCGGCCTGGTCCGATCGCGGACGAGTGCCCGCACCTGCCAGCCGTCCTCAAGCAACCGGCGGGCCGTGGCGCCGCCCTGATTGCCGGTGGCGCCGGTCACGAGAATCGTCTTCCGCTCCGTCATGACGGTCCAGCCTAGGGAAACGGCAGGTCAGCCCGACGGCGAGGGGGCCGCCATCGACGGGGGCGTACGCCCCGCCGGCGCACCGCCCTCCGTCGGAGTTAGCGCACCACCACCGTGACCGTGTGCGTCGTACCGCCCTGGGGGATCAGCACGTCCACCGTGCCGGGGCGGACGAACCGGATGTCGACCACCCCCGCCTCGTAGCTGCGGGACACCAGGTCCTCGCGGTCCACGTCGACCTCACCCGGCCCGATGCCGATGATCCGCAGCACCCCGCCGGTCGCGAAGCAGAGCGAGCGCACCAGCGCCAGCTCGGTCTCGGCCAGCACGAGGTCGTGGCGTACCGCCCCGAAGCAGGTGCCGGGCAGTTCGCCCGGCGAGCGCGTCGCGGTGGGCGTACGCCCGGGGGTGGTCGTCGGGGGCGCAGCCGGCGTGGGCCGGCGGGACGGCGGGACGACGGCCGACGTGCCCGGCGGTCGGCCTGGCGTGCTCGGCGACGGCGGGGAGGCCGACGGCGGGAGGGCCGACGGGGAGGGCGACGCCGGGCCGGGGGAGCGGGGGGCCGGCGCCTGCACGGGCAGCGGCGAGACGGGAGCGTCCCCGCCGCCGCACCCCGCGAGCGGCACGGCCACGGTCACGGCGACCACCGCGATCCCGGCGAGCCGCGGCGCGGAGAACCGCGAGCCGCCGGAGCCGCCGGAATCACCGGAGCCGCGCGGCCCGCCCCGGCGGCGGCCCGTCGCCGTCACCGCCGGCCCTCGCCGGCGGCGGGCTCAGCGGAGAGCCGGTGGCGCAGCTGCCGGCGGGCCTCGTGGATCCGCGACTTGACGGTGCCCTCGGGCACGCCGAGCAGGCCGGCGATCTCCCGGTAGCCCAGCCCCAGGACGTCGCGCAGGGTCACCGCCTCGGCGAGTTCGGGGCGCAGCGCGTCGAGCGCGTCGAGCAGGTCCAGCCGGGTGCCGGCGACCACGCTCGTGCGGCGCGGGTCCACCGGCTCCGGCAGCGGCACGCCGCCGGCCTCCACCAGCCAGCGCCGCCGCAGCACCCGGTACGTCGAGCGGGCCCGGTTGGCCGTCAGCCGGTACAGCCAGGTGTGGAACGACGAGCGGCCCTCGAACCGGCCGACGCCCCGGGCCAGCGCGAGCAGCGCGTCCTGGCACGCCTCCTCGGCGTCCTCCCGGTTCGGCAGCAGGCGGGCGCAGAGCCGCAGCACCTCCGGGCGGACCGCGACCAGCAGCGCGTCGAGCGCCACGGGATCGCCGCGCGCCGCCGACTCGACCAGCTCCTCGACACCGTCCGGGAGGGGCATCAGGTCGTCCAATGCTCGCCGGATACCGTCCGCCCAGGCTACGGCCGCCGCCGCCGATCGGGGCGCCCCGAGTCCGGGAACCGACTGCCGGAGGCCGTCGTGGGCCCGCCGAGCGTGCGGGGCGGGGCCGGCGGAGAGACGCGCGCCACCCCGGCCCGGCCCTGTCCGCGCGGCGTCTGGAGCCGCCTTCGGCGGCGGCGATAGGGTAGGCCGTCCGAGCTCGACCAACCCAAGATCCGACCCGGGGGGCGCCACGCATGGGCGATTCGTTCGCGCATCTGCACGTGCACACGGAGTACTCGATGCTCGACGGGGCGGCCCGGCTCAAGGACCTCTTCGCCGAGGTCAAGCGGCAGGGCATGCCGGCGGTGGCGATGACCGACCACGGCAACATGCACGGCGCGAACGACTTCTACAAGCAGGCGATGGCCGCCGGCGTCACCCCGATCCTCGGCATCGAGGCGTACGTGGCGCCGGAGTCGCGGTTCCACAAGCAGCGGGTGAAGTGGGGCCGGCCGGAGCAGAAGAGCGACGACGTCTCCGGCAGCGGCGGCTACACCCACATGACCATCTGGGCGAAGAACAAGACCGGCCTGCACAACCTCTTCAAGCTCACCAGCCGGTCGTACACGGAGGGGTTCTTCGTCAAGTGGCCGCGGATGGACGCGGAGCTGCTCGCGGCGAACTCCGACGGGTTGATGGCCACCACCGGCTGCCCCTCCGGCGAGGTGCAGACCCGGCTGCGCCTGGGCCAGTACGACGAGGCGCTCAAGGCCGCCGCGCGGTACCAGGAGATCTTCGGCAAGGAGAACTACTTCCTGGAGGTCATGGACCACGGCATCAGCATCGAGAGCCGGGTCCGCCAGGAGCTGCACGACATCTCCCGCAAGCTGGACATCCCGCCGGTGGTCACGAACGACTCGCACTACACCCACGAGTCGCAGGCCGAGGCGCACGACGTGCTGCTCTGCGTGCAGACGGCGGCGAACGTCGCCGACCCGAACCGGTTCCGGTTCGACGGCAGCGGCTACTACATCAAGTCCGCCGACGAGATGCGCGCCGTCGACAACTCCGACTTCTGGCTGGAGGGCTGCCGCAACACCCTGCTGGTGGCCGAGAAGGTCGACCCCGCGGGGATGTTCGAGTTCCACAACCTGATGCCGCGTTTCCCCGTTCCGGAGGGGGAGACCGAGGAGTCCTGGTTCCGCAAGGAGACCTTCGCCGGGCTGGAACGGCGCTACCCCGGCGGCATCCCCGAGGGGCACGTCAGGCAGGCCGAGTACGAGCTGGGCGTCATCATCCAGATGGGCTTCCCGTCGTACTTCCTCGTGGTCGCCGACTTCATCCAGTGGGCCAAGAACCAGGGCATCGCCGTGGGCCCGGGCCGTGGCTCGGCCGCCGGCTCGCTGGTGGCGTACGCGCTGGGCATCACCGACCTGGACCCGATCCCGCACGGCCTGATCTTCGAGCGCTTCCTCAACCCCGAGCGCGTCTCCATGCCGGATGTCGACATCGACTTCGACGAGCGTCGGCGCGGTGAGGTCATCAAGTACGTCACCGACAAGTGGGGCGAGGACAAGGTCGCCCAGATCGCCACCTTCGGCACCATCAAGGCGAAGGCCGCGATCAAGGACTCGGCCCGGGTGCTCGGCTACCCGTACGCGGTGGGCGACCGGATCACCAAGGCGATGCCCCCTGCCGTGATGGGCAAGGACATCCCCCTGGAGGGCATCTTCGACCCCAAGCACCCCCGCTACGCCGAGGCCGGCGAGCTCCGGGGCATGTACGAGGCGGAGTCGGACGTCAAGAAGGTCATCGACACCGCCCGGGGCATCGAGGGGCTGATCCGGCAGACCGGCGTGCACGCCGCCGGCGTCATCATGTCCGCCGAGCCGATCATCGACCACATCCCGCTCATGCGCCGGGACTCCGACGGGGTCATCATCACCCAGTTCGACTACCCGACGTGCGAGTCGCTCGGGCTGTTGAAGATGGACTTCCTCGGCCTGCGCAACCTGACGATCATCGACGACGCGGTGAAGAACATCCAGCTCAACCACGGCAAGGAGCTGGAACTGCTGGCGCTGCCGCTGGACGACAGGCCCGCGTACGAGCTGCTGGCCCGGGGCGACACCCTGGGGGTGTTCCAGCTCGACGGCGGGCCCATGCGCTCCCTGCTGCGAATGATGAAGCCGGACAACTTCGAGGACATCTCCGCCGTCCTTGCGCTCTACCGGCCCGGCCCGATGGGCGTCGATTCGCACACCAACTACGCGCTGCGCAAGAACAACCTCCAGGAGATCACCCCGATCCACCCGGAGCTGGAGGAACCGCTGCGCGAGATCCTCGCGCCCACCTACGGCCTGATCGTCTACCAGGAGCAGGTGCAGCGCGCCGCGCAGATTCTCGCCGGCTACACCCTCGGCCAGGCCGACCTGCTGCGCCGCGCGATGGGCAAGAAGAAGAAGGAGATCCTCGACAAGGAGTTCATCCCCTTCCGTGACGGCTGCCGGGAGCGGGGCTACTCGGACGAGGCGATCCAGAAGGTCTGGGACGTGCTGGTCCCGTTCGCCGGCTACGCCTTCAACAAAGCGCACTCGGCGGCGTACGGGCTGGTGTCGTACTGGACGGCGTACCTGAAGGCGCACTACCCGGCCGAGTACATGGCGGCGCTGCTCACCTCCGTCGGCGACGACAAGGACAAGATGGCGCTCTACCTGTCGGAGTGCCGCCGGATGCGCATCCAGGTGCTGCCGCCGGACGTGAACACCTCCGCGGGGCCGTTCACCCCGGTCGGCAAGGAGATCCGGTTCGGCCTCGGCGCGGTGCGCAACGTCGGCGCCAACGTGGTCGCCGCGATCATGCGCTGCCGGGACGAGAAGGGCGAGTACGCCGACTTCTACGACTTCCTGTCGAAGGTCGACGCCGTGGTCTGCAACAAGAAGACCATCGAATCGCTGATCAAGGCCGGGGCGTTCGACTCGCTCGGGCACTCCCGCAAGGCGCTGCTCACGGTGCACGCGGAGGCGATCGACGCGTACGCCGACGTCAAGCGCAAGGAGGCCGTCGGCCAGTACGACCTCTTCGGCGCCGGCTTCGGCGACGCGGAGACCAACAGCACCACGGTGATGCCGGTCATCGGCGACGGGGAGTGGGACAAGCGCGACAAGCTCGCCTTCGAACGCGAGATGCTCGGCCTCTACGTCTCCGACCACCCGCTCTTCGGCCTGGAGCACGTCCTCGGCGCGGCGGCGGACTGCACCATCGCCTCCCTGTCCGAGGAGGGCACCGTCCCGGACGGGGCCGTGGTCACCCTCGCCGGCATCCTCTCCGGGGTGCAGCGGCGGGTCACCAAGCAGGGCCGGGCCTGGGCGTCGGCCACCCTGGAGGACCTCGCCGGCGGCGTGGAGACCCTCTTCTTCCCCAACACCTACGAGGTGATCGGGCAGTACATCGCCGAGGACGCCATCGTGGTGGTGAAGGGGCGGGTGGACCGGCGCGACGACACGCCCCGGATCATGGCGATGGACATGTCCATGCCGGACGTCAGCAGCACCCCGGGGAGCAAGCCGGTCACCCTGACCATCCCGGTGCACCGGTGCACCCCGCCGCTGGTGGAGCGGCTCAAGGAGACCCTGGTGCTGCATCCGGGCGACACCGAGGTGCACGTCAAGTTGCTCAACGGCGGCCGGACCACCACCCTGCGGCTGGGGCCGTTCCGGGTGGCGGCGACCACCGCGCTGATGGGCGACCTGAAGAGCGTCCTCGGCCCCGCCAACGTCAGCTGACGCCACCACCCCGCCGGCCAGCCTGGCCGGCGGGGTGGGCGAGGTCAGACCCGGGTCATGGTCGAGGGGTAGCCGCCCCCGCCGGGGTAGACCCACTCACCGGTGACCGTGGTGTCGTCGGCGCTGAACGTGCCCTGGTAGTAGGCCGGGCTGCCCTTCGCGCCGCCCCAGATCGTCAGCTTGTCGCCGGTCAGCTCGTAGACGTAGTCGAGGGTGTTGCCGGTCGAGTCGTAGAACCGCGACACCACGTCCGCGCTCACGGGCTCGCCGAACGGGCGCAGGTTGCCGATCACCTCCAGGCCGGTGACGGGCTGACCGAACTGGGTGAGTGCGACGCGCTGGAGCAGGAAGAACCGGCCCTCCATCCATTCGTACGTCACGGTTCCCTCGGCCCCGCCGGTGACCGTCCAGGTGCCGTGTTCCTCGCCGTCGAGCGGCTCGGCGAGCCGGAGCACGACGAGCTGCTGGTCCGGCACGAGGTGGCGCACGTGGTGCACGACCGGCTGGCCCGCATCCGGGACTGGCCGGAGCACGGGGTCGCCCCCGCGCTGCTCACCGAAGGGCTGGCCACCCAGGTGACGGCCGAGCTGGACCCGCGACGACCTGACGACGAGTACCTCTGGATGGGCGCCACCCACCGGCGGTGGCTCGCCGACTGCCGGCGCCGCTGGCCGGAGATCCTGCACCGGATCGCCGCCGACGTGGACGCCACCGACCTCGACCGGTACGCCGCCTGGTTCCTCATGCGCGACAGCGTGCACCGGGGCGACCTGCCGCGCCGCTGCGGCTACCTCGTCGGCCTGGAACTGGTCCGGCTCCTGCGCGAGCGCCACCCGCTGCACGAGATCGCCGCCTGGGACCTCGACCAAGGGCTCGACGAGGTGCGACGAGGTCTGCACGCCCTGCGCGCGGCGACCTGAACCGGCGCCCGGGGCCGCGAGCGCGGGATTGGCCATCCCGGTACGCGGCGCGGGTGGCTAGCGTCGGTGGGGTGGAGATCGCACAGGCGCAGAAGTTGTGGCAGCCGCAGCCGGGTTGGCTGAACACCGCCAGCTACGGGCTCCCGCCCGATCCGGTGTGGGACGCGGTGCAGGAGGCGTTGACCGACTGGCGGGCCGGGCGCACGTCGTGGGAGGGCTGGGGCCAGGCCACCGAGCGGTCGCGGGCCGCCTTCGCCGGCCTGGTCGGGGTGCCGGTCGCCGACGTCGCGGTCGGCAGCACGGTCTCGCAGCTGCTGGCCCCGGTCGCCGCCGCCCTGCCCGCCGGCGCGACCGTCGTGGTGCCGGAGGTCGAGTTCACCTCCAACCTCTTCCCGTGGCTGGTGCAGGTCGAGCGGGGCGTGCGGGTGCGCACCGTGCCGCTGGCCGGGCTCGTCGACGCGATCGACGCCGACACCGACCTGGTCGCGTTCAGTCTGGTGCAGTCGGCCGACGGCGCGGTCGCCCCGTACGCCGAGGTGGTCGCGGCGGCCCGGGCGCACGGCGCGTTCGTCGCGGTCGACGCCACCCAGGCGTGTGGCTGGCTGCCGTTCGACGCGAGCCTCGCCGACCTGGTCGCGGTCGGCGCGTACAAGTGGCTGATGGCCCCGCGCGGCTCCGCGTTCGCCTACCTGGCGCCCGCGCTGCGGGAGCGGCTGCGCCCCGACGCTGCCGGCTGGTACGCGGGGGACGACCCGCACGCCTCCTACTACGGCCTGCCGCTGCGCCTCGCCGGGGACGCGCGCCGGTTCGACATCTCGCCGGCGTGGTTCAGCTGGGTCGGCACGGCCCCCGCACTGGAACTGCTCGCCGAGATCGGCGTGCCGGCCGTGCACGCGCACGACGTCGCCCTGGCCAACCGGTTTCTCGCCGGGCTGGGTCGTCCGCCGGGGGAGAGCGCGATCGTCGCGGTGGAGGTGCCGGGCGCGGCGGAGCGGCTGGAGCGGGCCGGCGTCCAGGCGGCGGTGCGTGCCGGCCGGGTGCGGGCGTCCTTCCACGTCTACTCCACGGTGGCCGACGTCGACCTCGCCCTGGATGCGCTCACCGGCTGAGGCCGGGGCGGGGCCGAGGGCGGGGTCGACGCCGGCCGGCCGTCACTTGGCGCCGGTGACGATCCCGGGGTTGATGCAGAGGCCGGGGTTGCTGCCGTTGCGTTCGGCGATCTCCAGGCACCGCGACACCTTGTCGACCTTCGCGTTGGTCTCGGTGATCTGCTTCTGGATGGCGGCGTTCTTCCGGTCCTGCTCCAGGTTGCGGGTCTGGGCGAGCTTGTCCTGGAAGGCCTTGATGTTGCCCTCGGTCTTGTCGTCGTGGTTGACCCGGGTGATCGTCACCGACAGGATGTCGACGTCGCTGGAGAGCCGCGACTCGGCGCTTGTCTTGATGCTCTCGGCGAAGGGCTTCAGGTCCACGTTCAGGCTGCCGGTGTTCGAGTCGATCTTCTCGAGCGGGTTGTAGGTGGCGAAGGCGTCGTTGACGGCGCTGTCGAGCTGCACGCCCACCCGCTGGCCCCGGAAGCTGTCGAAGTCGCCCTTGTAGTCCATGAACTGCTTGGGCGCGTTCTCCGGCTTGACCTGCCACTCGACGAGCACCTCGACGCAGGCGTCGGCGAGGGTGCCGGTGCGGACCCGCACGCAGTGGTCGCCGCCGATGTGGTCGTACTTCTGCCGGCCGGCGTCCCACTCGCCGACCTTCTGCCAGGGAGCCACCCACTTCAGGCCGGAGCCGGTGACCTTCCCCGTCGGCTTGCCGAAGCTGGTGACGATGCCGACCGAACGGATCGGCACGGAGTGGGCGCTGGAGCCGATGGTGAACACGACCGCGCCGACGAGGCAGGCGACCGCGGCCAGGGTGGCGGTCCCCTTCGTCGACGTATTCGAGGCGGCGAGCGCCAGCAGGCCGGAGATCGCCAGGCCGACGGCGAAGATGATCGCAACAGTGAAGCCGAAGGGCATTTCGCTCGGCACCTTTCGCGGGAGGGGGCCATCACCCTAGGAGCACCGGTCAAGGCGAAACGCCTGTGGGGCGCGGCCGTGGCGCGCCCACATGACGTGGTACGCCGTGACTCCACAGTCATCGCCGTCGATGCCGGCGGGCGGGGTGGCCGGGCGGCGGGGTGGCGTTCCCGCACGGTCGGGCGTCCCGGAATGTGGCTGCCATCGACATAGTTCGACATCACGGCCCCGCCGTAGGTTTCCAGGACGCGACGGCCATGTGACCCCGGTCACCGATCCGGTCGTCGCCGGACCTACGAAGGAGTAGGCGATGGCCGGGCAAGCGCTCCTGTCGGCCCGCGGGCTGACCCGTGACTTCCGGGGTTTCCGGGCGGTCGACGGGGTCGACCTCGACATCGCGGCGGACAGCGTCCACGCGCTCGTCGGCCCGAACGGCGCCGGGAAGACCACCCTGTTCAACCTGCTCACCGGGTTTCTACGGCCCAGCGGCGGGCGCATCGAGCTGGCCGGCCGCGACGTGACCGGGCTGCCCCCCGAGCGGGTCGCCCGACTCGGCGTGGCCCGGTCGTTCCAGATCACCAGCCTCTTCCCGCAGCTCTCCGCGCGGGAGCACGTCGAGTTGGCCCTGCAGAGCCCGAGCGGGCTGGGCTGGCGGTTCTGGCGCTCGGCGAAGCTGATGCGCCGCTACACCGACCGGGCCGGCGAACTGCTCGACATGGTCGGGCTGGCCGAGCTCTCCGAGGCCCCCGCCGAGGCGCTGGCGTACGGGCGCAAGCGGGCGCTGGAACTGGCCATCGCCCTCGCGCTGGACCCGAAGGTGCTGCTGCTCGACGAGCCGACCGCCGGGATGGGCCTGGAGGACGTCGACCGCACCGTCGAGCTGGTCGCGCGGGTCCGGCAGGGCCGGACGGTGGTGCTGGTCGAGCACAACATGAGCGTGGTCGGGCGGCTCGCCGACACCGTCACCGTCCTGCAGGCCGGCAAGGTCCTCGTCGAGGGCCCGTACGAGCAGGTGCGCGCCGACGAGCGCGTGATCACCGCCTACCTGGGAGCCACCGATGCTGCGCATTGAGAACCTGTCCGCCTGGTACGGCGAGGCGCAGGTGCTGCGGGAGGTCAGCCTGGACGTCGCCGCCGGCGAGGTGGTCACCCTCGTCGGGCGCAACGGCGCCGGCAAGTCCACCCTGCTGCGCTGCGTGATGGGCCTGCACGCCGGCCAGCGTGGCCGGATCGAGCTGGACGGGCGGGACGTCGGGAGGCTGGCCGCGTACCGGCGGGCGCGGTTGGGGCTCGGCTGGGTCCCCGACGACCGGGGCAGCTACGCCACGCTGAGCGTGACGGAGAACCTCACCCTGCCGCCGACCGTCGGGCCCGACCCGTGGTCGCTGGAGCGCGTGTACGAGGCGTTCCCCGCCCTGCACCAGCGGCGGGACTCGGCCGCCACCATGCTCTCCGGCGGCGAGCAGCAGATGCTCGCGCTGGCCCGGGTGCTGCGGATGGGCGCCCGGCTGCTGCTCTGCGACGAACCGACCGAGGGGCTCTCGCCGCTGCTCGTGCAGCAGGTCGGCGACCTCCTGCGCGAGGCCAAACGGCACGGGGTGACCGTGCTGCTGGTCGAACAGAACCTGCACTTCGCCACCGGCGTCGCCGACCGGCACTACCTGCTGGCCGAGGGACGCGTCGTGGAGGCGATGGACAACTCCGAGGTGCGCTCCCGGGAACGGGAGCTGCTGTCGTACCTCGGCATCTGAATTCCGATTCGACGACCCGCGCGGCGCGCGGGGTGGAGGGATGGGCATGCGTAGGACGGTGGGTGTGGCCGCGGCTTCGACGGCGGCGATGGTGCTGGTCGCGGGCTGCGGCGGCGGTGGTCCCCAGTCGGGCGGCGACCAGAAGCTGACCGGGGGCAAGATCGTGCTGGGCGTGCTGAACGACCAGTCCGGCGCGTACTCCGAGCTGTCCGGCAAGAACTCGGTCAAGGCCGTGGAGATGGCCATCGCCGACTTCAAGGCGAAGCACGGCGACAAGGCGGTGACCGGCGACATCACCGTGGAGACCGCCGACCACCAGAACAAGCCGGACATCGCCAACAGCAAGGCCCAGGAGATGTACGACCGCCAGGGCGTCGACCTGATCCTCGACGTGCCCACCTCGTCGGCGGCGCTGCGGGTGGCCGACGTGGCGAAGGAGAAGAAGAAGCTCTACTTCAACATCGGCGCCGCGACCACCGACCTGACCGGCAAGAGCTGCAACAAGTACACGTTCCACTACGCGTACGACACCTACATGCTGGCCAACGGAACGGGCAAGGTCACCACCGAGCAGGTCGGCAAGAACTGGTACATCCTCTACCCGAACTACGCCTTCGGCCAGGACATGGAGAAGAGCTTCACCACCGCCATCACCGCCGCCGGCGGGCAGGTCGTCGGCAAGGACGGGGCGCCGTTCCCGAACACCAGCGGCGACTTCTCCACCTTCCTGCTCAAGGCGCCGACGCTCAACCCGAAGCCGCAGGTGCTCGGCACCATGCAGGCCGGCGCGGAGCTGGTCAACGTGGTCAAGCAGTACAACGAGTTCAAGCTGCGCGACAAGGGCGTCGGGCTGGCGGTCGGCCTGATGTTCATCACCGACATCCACTCGCTCACCCCGGCCGCGCTCGCCGGTACCACCTACACCGACGCCTGGTACTGGAACTCCGACCAGCAGAACCGCGAGTTCGCCGACCGGTTCCAGAAGGAGACCGGTACCCGGCCGTCCTTCGCGCACGCGGCCAACTACTCCGCCGCGACGCAGTACCTGGAGGCCGCGCAGGCCGCCGGCACCGACGACGCCGACGCGATCGTCAAGGAGCTGGAGGGCAAGGAGGTCAACGACGTCTTCCTGCGCAACGGCAAGTTCCGCGCCGAGGACCACCGGGTCATCCACGACGCCTACCTCGCCCAGGTGAAGCCGCAGTCCGAGGTCAGTGAGCCGTGGGACTACGTCAAGGTGCTCAAGACCATCCCCGCTGCCGAGGCGTTCCGCGCCCCGTCGGCGGACTGCAAGATGTGACCAGGGCATGACCAGCTTCTTGCAGAACACGTTCAACGGGCTGGTGAGCGGGGCGTTCTACGCCCTGCTCGCCCTCGGGCTCGCGGTCATCTTCGGGATGCTGCGGGTGGTCAACTTCGCCCACGGGGCGTTCTACATGTTCGGCGCCTTCGGCGCGTACGTCCTGCTCACCGAGGCGGGCGTGCCGTTCTGGGCGGCGTTGGTGATCATGCCGGTGGGGCTGGCCCTGGTCGGCATGGCCCTGGAGCGGGCCTTCATCCACCGGCTCACCCGGCTCGACCCGCTCTACAACTTCCTGCTCACCTTCGGCCTGACGCTCATCCTCCAGGACCTGGTGAAGCTCCGCTACGGCGTGCAGTCCAGCCCGTACGAGACCCCGTCCGCGCTCAGCGGATCGGTCGACTTCGGGCTCTTCGACTTCCCCACCTACCGCGTCTTCATCCTCGGCTTCGCGCTCGCCGTCTGCGCCAGCGTCTGGTGGGTGCTCACCCGCACCCGGGTCGGCATGGTGGTCCGGGCGTCGACCGAGCGGCCCGAGCTGACCCGGGCGTTCGGCATCGACGTGGGGCGCTGGGTCACCCCGGTCTTCGGCTTCGGCATCGGCCTCGCCGGGCTGGCCGGGGTGCTGGCCGCGCCGATGCGGGCCGTGAACCCGCTGATGGGCGCCGACCTGATCATCGTGGTCTTCGCGGTGGTGGTGATCGGCGGGCTGGGCTCGATCTTCGGGTCCGTCGCCGCCGGCTTCGGCATCGGCCTGGTGCAGGCGTGGGGCGAGGCGTACCTGTCCGACTTCCCGATCGTGTCGCAGACGATCGTCTTCATCGTGATGGCCGTCGTGCTGCTCTGGCGCCCGGCCGGGCTGTTCGGCCGTGAGGAGGCACCGGCATGACGAGCACCGTCGACACCGAGACCGACGCCGCTCGCCCGGCGCCGAGGTCCGGGCTGGTCGCCGTGACCCGGGCCCCCGGCTGGGTCCGGTACGCGCTGCTCGCCGTCGGGCTGCTGGTGGCGTTCTGGCTGCCCAACGGGCTCTACCCGGCGGTGGCGGTGGACATCCTCTGCTGGGCGTTGTTCGCCGTCGCCGTGGACCTGCTGCTCGGCTTCACCGGGCTGATGTCCTTCGGGCACGCGGCCTTCTGGGGCGCCTCCGCGTACGTCACCGGGTTGACGGCCATCCACCTCGGCCTGCCGTTCCCGGCGGCCGTGCTGGCCGGGGCGCTCGCGGCGGCCGTGCTCGCCGTGCCGATCGGCTACCTGGCGGTGAAGCGGACGGGCATCTACTTCGCCATGGTCACCCTGGCGTTCGCGCAGCTGGTCTACTACGTCGCCAACGAGTGGCGCTCGGTGACCCGCGGCGAGAACGGCCTGCAGGGCGTGCCCCGCGAGCTGTTCGGGCTGGACCTGACCGACGACTACTACTTCTACTACGCGATCCTGCCGATCGTGCTGCTCGGGCTGGCCGCCGCCTGGCGGATCGTGCACTCGCCCTTCGGGCGGGTGCTGGTCGGCATCCGCGACAACCCGGCCCGCGCCCGCGCGCTCGGCTATCCCGTGCACCGCTACAAGCTGACCGCGTTCGTGCTGTCGGGCTTCATCGCCGGGCTCGGCGGCGGGCTGTTCGCCGTCGGCCACCGCTTCGTCTCCCTCGACGTGCTGCACTGGACGACCTCCGGCAAGGCGGTCATCGTGGTGGTGCTCGGCGGCATCGGCACGCTCTGGGGTGGGGTGCTCGGCGCGGGCATCCTGGTCCGCCTGGAGGACTGGCTGTCGTTCTCCGGGTTCGAGGCGATCGGCCTGGTCACCGGCGGGATCTTCGTCCTCGTCGTGCTGGTGTTCCGGCGCGGCATCTGGGGCAGCGCCGCCGCCCTGGCGACGCGCTGGGCGGCATCCCGCCGCCGGTAGTCGCACCCGGGCGCATCCAGCCGCGGCCCTCCCGACGAACCCCCGGGTAGTGAACGTCTACCCGGGGGTACGTCTGGTGCTGACAGATCCCATGCCGGTCGGGGCCGTCGAGACCGCGCGCAAGCAGTTGTCGCTGGCCGCCGAGGACCTCGACGCCAACCGGGTCGCGGCGGTCGTCGTCGAGGTGGCCGACGAGTGGGGCACGGCGGCGCTGTGGGAACAGGTCTGCGTGCCGATGCTGGCAGCACTGCCCGGGCACACCGCCATCGAGGTCGCCGTCGAGCACGCCCTCGCCGAGGGCGTCCGCGTCGGCCTGGACGTGTTCCGGCGCGTACCGGGCCGCCCGCTGCCCACCGACGGCGTGCTGCTGGCCGGCGCGGAGCAGGAGACGCACTGCCTCGGCCTGCACGCGCTGGCCGCCGCGCTGCGCGAGCGGTCCCGGGGCAGCCTGCTGCTCGGGCCGGCACTGCCGTGGACGGCGCTCGCCAGCGCCGCCCGTCGGGTCCGCCCGCGCATCGTCGTGGTCTGGGCGCAGACGCCGGTCACCGGCCGCGCGTACCGCCTGGTGCGCTTCGCCCGCGACTTCCCGGCGACCCGGGTGTACGGCGCCGGCCCGGGCTGGATCGAGCCGCTCGGCGCGCCGGCGACCCGACTGTCCACGCTGCCCGCCGCCGTCACCGCCTGCGCCGCGCCGTCACCGCCTGTGCCGCTCCTGCCCTGACGGGCTCAACCAGATCTACGGGCTCAGCCAGCCGCCCGCCCCTGCCGAACGGTAGAGCGTCGGCTCCGGCTGCCCACTCGTCCGCCTCCGGCTGCTCGCCAGCTCGCCTCCGGCTGCCCATCGGTCCGTCGTGGCTTCGGCCGCCGTCCGGCCAGGAACCCTGACGTCGAGCCCTCTGCGATGGCCGGCGGTGGATGTGCCGCTGGCCGGCACCCCGTGTTCGGGTGCCGGCCAGCGATCCCCCTTGTGGTGGAAAGTCTGTGTCAGCTGTTCCAGTGCTCGGCGACCAGGTCGGCGGCCTGCTGCTCCCACTGGGCGTAGTGGTCCGGGTACGCCGACACCTGCACCGTCTGCGCGGCCTTCGTCAGCGGCATGTCCTGCCACCCGTCGACCTGCTTCAGACCCTTCAGGAACGCCATCGTCGAGTACTCCGGATCGGTGATCTGCTCCACCGTGCCCCAACCCGAGGACGGACGCTGCTGGAACAGGCCCTGCGAGTCGTGGTCGTTGCGGTCACCCAGGTGACCCAGGTTCTCCAGCTTCGACTCCTGCAGTGCGGTGGCGATCGACACGACGGCGGCGCGCTCGTCCATGCCGGCCTTCTTCGTCGCGGCGATGATCGCCTTCACGTTGGTGACCTGCTCGTCGGACAGGTCGACGTGCGACTGCGTGCCCTGCACACCGTGCGGGATCAGCTTGGCCTTGTCGACCGACGGCTTGTCGGCCTGCACGGCCACCGCCACCGGGGTCGACTCCACCGACGGGGCCGCGTGCGCGGTCGCGGGACCGGCGAACACGCCACCGGCGAACGCGAGACCAGCAATACCGAGAACGCTCTTACGGATGATCGTGTTCATCAGAAACGCTCCATTCGGGGGTTGGCACCCACACCGAGGGGGATCGGCTTCACGCGGGTGCAAGCACCGTCGGCGCTCATACGAACTCACGCGAAATCTCCAGCGAAACCTGGAGAGGATCTCCGACGAATCAGCCGGAGGAAAGATCAGATCGGCCATGCCGGCCGGATGTCCGACCCGTGCGGGCCGGAAGGGGCCCGGGCTGTCGTGCGGGGCGGGGGGACGCCCTCGCGTCGGCCGGACCATGTGTAACCACCGCCGGCCCGCCATCATTCCGGGCCCGGGCCCGCCATCTGTCGGGGCGGCGTGGCCTCGGCGGCGTGGGTCTTGCTCGGTCGTACGCAGGGTGTAACGACCCCGCCCCGGCCACGATTCCGCCCCCACGATGCCCCCGGTCACACCCACAAACCGCACACCCAGTACCGACACGCCAACCACCGACGACTCACCGGCTCAACCCGCCCCGGACAGCCACCACGAAACCGGACACCGATCACACCCGGGCCCACGTTCACCGACTCCCCGCTCACCAAGGACTCACCTGGCTCAGCCCGGCTCACCCGCGCTCACCCGGCTCATCAAGGGCTCACCGGTTCACCCAGCTCATCCGGTTCTCTCACCTCATCCGGTTCACCCACCTCATCCGGCTCATCCGAGTGAACCCGGGTGAGTCGGGTGAGCCGCTCCTCCGGGTCACTGGGGTTCCGGGGTCGCCCGGGTCACCCGGGTCGCCCCCAGACACCGGGTCACTGAGGCGCCAGTCGAGATCTTGGTACGAGAGTGCCCCTGGAGGGGCGGTTTCTCGCCAAGATCTCCGGCAGGAGCCCGCACACCTCGCGCAGACCAATACGGCGATGCGCCAGGCGACCGGATCGGCGCCCCTTCCCGACCGGTCCACGCGGACGGACGCGAAGGTAGCCACCGACGGGGTGTGGCCCGCCGATCAAGCCTGACCGCCCGGAACCGGGCACGGCGGGCCACACCCCCACCACGACGCACCGCGACGCCCCGTAACCACCCAAGGCCCCACCCACCGAAGGCCCAACCCACCCCGAGCGCCCGAAGCAGCACCCGGAAACCTGAAGCAGCACCCGGAAACCTGAAGCAGCACCCGGAAAGAGGACGCGAGTGACCGCCGCCACATAAGATACGAACCGGTTCCGTATCGATAACCACCCGCCTACGCTGACACCGCCGAATTACGAGTCTGGCCCGTATCGAAACGGGGTCCGGGGGGAGAACGCGAAGATGCCACCGCACGAGCACACGGGACACCCGAGGAGGTGGGCGATCCTCGGGGTGCTGGTGATCAGCCTGCTCGTGGTCGTCCTGGACAACACGATCCTCAACGTCGCACTGCGGACCCTCGCCGACCCGGTGCACGGCCTCGGGGCGAGCCAGGGCGAGTTGGAGTGGTCGATCAACTCCTACACGCTGGTCTTCGCCGGCCTGCTGTTCACCTTCGGTGTGCTCGGTGACCGCGCCGGGCGTAAGCGCTTCCTGCTCATCGGCCTGGTGCTCTTCGGGTTGGCGTCGCTGCTGTCGGCGTACGCGCAGAGCCCCGCGCAACTCGTCGCGGCCCGTGCGCTGATGGGCGTGGGTGGCGCGGCCATCATGCCGGTCACGCTCTCGATCATCTCCAACGTCTTCGACCCCCGGGAGCGGGGCCGGGCGATCGGCGTCTGGGCCGGCGCGGTCGGCCTGGCCGTGGCCATCGGTCCGATCCTCGGCGGTGCGTTGCTGGAGCACTACTGGTGGGGCTCGGTCTTCCTGATCAACGTGCCGGTGGTGGTGCTCGGCGTGGTGCTGGTGGCGCTGCTCGTGCCGGAGTCGCGGGACCCGGATCCGGGCCGCGTCGACGTCGCCGGTGTGCTGCTGTCGGTGGTGGGGCTCGTCGCGTTGACCTACGGCATCATCGACGGCGGCGAGCACGGCTTCGGCCGCCCGCTGGTCTGGGTCGCGATCCTCGGCGGCCTGGCGGTGCTGGCCTGGTTCGTCGCGTACGAGCGGCGCAGCGACCACCCGTCGCTGGACGTGCGGCTGTTCCGGGTGCCGCGCTTCGCCGCGCCCGTGGCCATCGTCGGGCTGATCTTCTTCGCCGCGATGGGCGTCATGTTCTTCACCTCGTTCTACCTGCAACTGGTGCGCGGCTACAGCCCGCTGGAGACCGGCCTGCTCTTCCTGCCCTTCGCGGCGGCCCAGCTCGTGTTCGCCCCGGCCAGCGCGGCGATGGTCCGCCGGTACGGCGGCAGGGCCGTCGCGGCGGTCGGGCTGACGCTGACCGTGGTCGCGCTCGGCGCGTTCGCGTTCGTCGACGCGACCACCCCGATCTGGGTGGTGCTTGTCGTCTTCTTCCTCCAGGGCACCGGGATGGCCAACATCATGCCGCCGGCCACGGAGTCCATCATGTCCGCGCTGCCCCGGGAGAAGGCCGGCGTCGGCTCGGCGGTCAGCAACACGGTCCGGCAGGTGGCCGGCGCGCTCGGCGTGGCGGTGCTCGGGTCGGTGCTCTCCGCGGTCTACCGTGCCGACGTCGACCCCGCCCTGCGGGACCTGCCCGCCGGGGCGCGCGAGGCGGCCGGCGAGTCCATTTCCGGCGCGTACGCCGCGGCGGGTCAGCTCGGGCCGGCGGCGCCGCAGCTGATCGCGGTCGCCGACGACGCCTTCCTGGCCGCGATGCACTGGGCGGCGGGTATCGCCGCCGCGATCGCCGCGCTCGGCATCCTCGTGGTGCTGCGCTGGATGCCCGGCCGCTCCGCCGAGGCGGCGGGGAGGCCGGCGCCGGTGGGGGAACCCGAGTTGGCCGGGACCGCCTAGCTTCGGGAACAATGTCCGACATGACTTCCACCGCCGACGCTCCTCGGCCGCCCGGGCGGCCGAGGAGCGTCCGCGCGGACGAGGCGATCGTCGAGGCCGCCCTCGACCTGCTCGCCGACGGCAGCACGATCGAGGCGATCTCGATCGAGGCGATCGCCGCCCGCGCCGGGGTCGGCAAGGCCACCATCTACCGCCGCTGGCCGGGCAAGGACGCGCTGCTGCGCGACGCCCTGCGTACGCTCAAGGGCACCCCGCCGGAGCCCGCCGGCCACTCGGTCCGCGACGACCTGATCCTGCTGGTCGGCGCGGTCGGTAACCACATCGACCCGCGGGCGGCGCGGATCATGCCCTGCCTGGTGCCGGAGGTCAACCGCAGCCCCGAGCAGTACCAGCTCTACCAGAACATCATCGAGCCGCGGCGGGAGATGATGCGCGAGGTGCTGCGGCGCGGGATGCGCTCCGGCGAGCTGCGCGCGGATCTCGACGTCGAGGTGGTCATGGCGATGCTGACCGGCCCGATGCTGGTGCAGCGCGTCATGCGCTGGCACCCCGACCTCGACGAGGCGACCCTGCCGCAGCGCATCGTCGACGGCGTCCTGGACGGCATCCGCGCCCGCTGACGGCCCCGCCTCGCCTGGCGGCGGCCCCGGCGGCCGGACGCCTGTCGGTCGTGCTGCGGCCAGGTCCGTCGGCGCCCGGGTGCGCGGGCCGTCAGGCGGCGGGCGTACGCAGGCGGTGCAGGCGCAGGGCCAGCTGCACCTCAAGCGCCCGCTCCGGCTTCTGCCAGTCCGCGCCGAGCAGCTGCCCGACCCGTTCCAGCCGCTGGGTGACCGTGTTGACGTGCACGTGCAGCAGCTCGGCGGCCCGGGCGAGGCTGCCGCCCACCCCGAAGTACGCCTCCAGGGTCCGCACCAGCGCGGTGCCCCGCCGGGCGTCGTAGTCGACGACGGGCCCGACGGTGGCGGTCAGGAACCGGTTGACGTCCTTGTCGCCCCCGTCGCCGACCGCGCCCAGCAGCAGCCCGACGAAGCCCAGCTCGGCCGTGCTCGCCCCCTGCCCCGAGCGGCCCAGCGCACCCAGCGCGGTCAGGCACCGCTCCGCCTCGGCGAACGTCGCGGCCAGCGACGCCGGCCCCGTCGACGGGCCGCTCGACCCGGCGGTCACCGGCCGGCCGGTCACCCGGGACAGGTCCCGGGCCACCGCCCGGGCGCTGCCGCCCGCGTCCTGCCCGGGCAGCATCAGCACCACCCGCCCGTCGCGGGCGGCCGCCAGCCCGCCCCGGGTCGAGGCGTACGTGGTGGCCCAGGAGAGCACCCGCTGCCGGGCCGAGCCGGTGGCGGCGATGGCGTCGTCGCCGACCGCCACGAGCACGTGGGGGGCGTCCAGGTCCACCCCGAGCCGGCGCGCCCGGCTGCGCAGCGCGTCCGTGTCCCGCAGCGGCCGGGCGATGAGGTCGTCGAGCAGCTCGCCCCGGACCCGCCCCTCCGCCTCGGCGACGGTACGCCGGAACAGCAGCAGCAGCGCCGTCACCAGCGACGCCCGCTCCAGGATCCGCTGGTCGGCGTCGACCAGCTCGTCGTCGGGGCGCAGCACCAGCGCGCCCATGTTCTCCGCCCCGGCCACCACGGCGGCGTACCAGAGCCGGCCCCGGCGCACGCTGCGGCCCTCCGTACGCGACGCGGCCACCGCCTCCACCATGTCCGCCCGGTCCGGCTCCTCGATCTCGCCGACCCGGGCCAGCAGCCGGCCCTCCGCGTCGAGCGCCAGCAGCGCCCCGCCGAGCACGTCGGTGACCGCCGCGGCGACGTCCTCCACGCCGCCCCCGCGCAGTACCAGCGCGGTCATCCGGTCGTGCGCCGCGGCGGCCCGCTCCACGGAGCTGCTGTGCGCCCGGATGGTGGTGTTGGCCGCCGACAGCTCCTCCAGCGCGGCCTGCGTCTCCGCGAGCAGCCGCGCGGTGTCGATCGCCACCGCCGCGTGCGCGGCCAGGGAGACCAGCAGCGCCACCTCCTCGCGGACGAACGGCCGGGCCGAGCGGTTGGCCGCGTAGAGCACCCCGATCGAGGTCGAGCCGAGCCGCAGCGGCACCCCGAGGATGGCCACCAGGCCCTCCTCGCCCACGCCGGCGTCGATCTCGCCGGTGTGGTGGAAGCGGTCGTCCTCCGGGTAGTTCGCGGTGACGTACGGGGCGCCGGACTGGGCCACCAGGCCGCCCAGGCCCGCGCCCATCGGCAGCCGCAGCTGCTGGAAGCGGGCGGAGACCGAGCCGTCGGTGACCCGCATGTACGTGTCGCCGCGCTCCTCGTCGTCGAGCGTCATGTAGGCCACGTCCGCGCCGAGCAGGTTGCGCGCCCGGTGCACGATCGCGCGCAGCACGTCGTCCAGGTCGCGCAGCCCGGCCAGGTCACTGACCGTGTCGTACAGCCCGGAGAGCTCGACCTCCCGGCGGCGGCGGCGTTCCAGCAGCGCGCGGACCCGCAGCGCCACCGTCTTGGCCTGCTCCAGCTCGGCGAGCCGCGCGGGCGACAGCCCGGCGGCGCGCGCGGCGATGAGCGGCCCCTCGAACTCCACCGCCGCGGCCTCGCGGGCGAGCAGCTCCAGGAACTCCACCGGTGACGACATGACCGACATTGTGCGGCTTGCCACTAGTTCGCCGTCCAGCCCCCGTCGAGCGCGATGGACGCGCCCGTGATGAACGCCGCCGGCGGCGAGCAGAGGTACGCCACGAGTTCGGACACCTCCTCCGGCTCGATCAGCCGCTTGATCGCCGCCCGCGCCAACATGATCTTCTCGACCACCTCGCTCTCGGGGATGCCGTGGCTGGCGGCCTGGTCGGCGATCTGGCTCTCCACCAGCGCGGTGCGCACGTACGCCGGGTTGATGCAGTTGGCGGTCACGCCGTGCGGGGCGCCCTCCAGCGCGACCACCTTCGACAGCCCCTCCAGCGCGTGCTTCGCGGAGACGTACGCCGACTTGTACGGCGAGGCGCGCAGCCCGTGCACCGAGGAGATGTTCACGATCCGCCCCCAGCCCCTGGCGTACATGTGCGGCAGCGCCCGACGGATGATCAGGAACGGCGCCTCGACCATCACCCGGTGCAGGTGGGCGAAGCGCTCCGCGGAGAACTCCTGCACCGGCGCCACGTGCTGCAGGCCCGCGTTGTTCACCACGATGTCCACGTCGGCGTCGAGGCGGTCCACCGCGTCCGGGTCGGCCAGGTCCACGCCCTCGGCCCGCCCGCCGGCCTCCGCCGCCACCGCCTTGGCCGCCTCGATGTTGCGGTCCACCACCAGGACCTCCGCGCCGGCGGCGCCCAGCCGCAGGGCGCAGGCCCGGCCGATGCCGCTCCCGCCCCCGGTCACCAGGGCGGTACGACCAGCGAGGTCGACGTGTACGACGTGGGGGACCGCCACGGGTTCTGCCGTCATGGCGCATGAAGTTACGAGCTGTGTGTCCGGGCGCACATGGGCCGGCGACACATACTCACCGCCCGGCATGTGTGGCCGCCGCGCGCCCCCGGCGGCGTGTCGGCGCGCCCGGCGTGTCCCCGGCGGCGGGGTGTCGCCCGGCTCGGTAGGGTGTCGAACACACGTACTGCTGGCGGCTGGGGTCTCGCTGGCGGCTGGGGGAGGAGGCGGCGTGCGCGTGCTGGGCGTCGACCCGGGGCTGACCCGGTGCGGGGTCGGCGTGGTCGAGGGTGTGCCGGGGCGCCCCTGCACGCTGATCGCCTACTACGTCGTCCACACCGATCCGGACGACGACCTGGCGCTGCGCCTGCTGCACCTGGACCGTTCGCTCACCGACCTGGTCGCCGAGCACCGGCCCGACAGCGTCGCCGTCGAGCGGGTCTTCAGCCAGCACAACGTCCGCACGGTGATGGGCACCGCCCAGGCCAGCGGAATCGCCGTGCTCGCCGGCGCCCGCGCCGGGCTGCCCGTGCAGACCTACACGCCCAGCGAGGTGAAGGCCGCCGTGACCGGTTCCGGCCAGGCCGACAAGGCGCAGATGACCGCCATGGTCACCCGGCTGCTGCGGCTGGCCGAGCCGCCGAGGCCGGCGGACGCCGCCGACGCCCTGGCCCTGGCCATCTGTCACGTGTGGCGCGGAGGGACGCGTTCCAAGCTGGCCGCCGCGGCCGACCGGGTACGACGAGGAGGAGCCAGATGATCGCCAGCGTGCGCGGGGTGGTGACCGCGACCGGTCCGGATCACGCCGTGGTGGAGGTCGGCGGGGTGGGCCTGGCGGTGCAGTGCGCTCCGGGCACCCTCGCCGACCTGCGCATCGGCCAGCCCGCCCGGCTGGCCACCAGCCTGGTCGTCCGGGAGGATTCGCTCACCCTCTACGGCTTCGCCGACGACGACGCCAAGCAGCTGTTCGAGCTGCTCCAGACCGCCAGCGGTGTCGGCCCCCGGCTGGCCCAGGCCGTCCTCGCCGTGCACACCCCCGACGCGGTGCGCAAGGCGATCGCCAACGCCGACACCGCCGCGCTGACCCGGGTGCCCGGCATCGGCAAGAAGGGCGCGGAGCGCCTGGTCCTGGAGCTGCGCGACCGCGTCGGCCCGGTGCCGGTCGGCGCCGACGGCGCGGCCGGGGTCACCGGCGGGGCCTGGCCGGAGCAGGTCCGCCAGGCGCTGGTCGGGCTCGGCTGGACGGCCGGGCAGGCCGACCAGGCGGTGGCCGCCGTCGCGGAGACCATCGACGGTGACGTGCCGCCGGTGCCGGTCCTGCTCAAGCAGGCCATCCGGCTGCTGGGCCGCACCCGGTGACGGGGCCCGACGGCGGGCTGGTCTCCGCGTACGTGCACGACGCCGACCTCGACGCGGAGGCCACGGTCCGGCCGAAGCGGCTGGAGGAGTTCATCGCCCAGCACCGGGTCCGCGACCAGCTCGACCTGCTGCTGCAGGGCGCGATGCGGCGCGGCTCCCCGCCCGACCACATCCTCCTGTCGGGCCCGCCCGGCCTGGGTAAGACCACCCTGGCCAACATCGTCGCCGCCGAGCTGGGCTCGGGCATCCGGGTGACCAGCGGGCCGGCGATCGAGCGCTCGGGCGACCTGGCGGCGATCCTGACCAGCCTCGCCGAGGGCGACGTGCTCTTCATCGACGAGATCCACCGGATCGCGAAGCCGGCCGAGGAGCTGCTCTACAGCGCGATGGAGGACTTCCGGGTCGACGTGATCGTCGGCAAGGGTCCGGGCGCGACGGCGATCCCGCTGGACGTCGAGCCGTTCACCCTGGTCGGCGCGACCACCCGCTCCGGCCTGCTCACCGGGCCGATGCGCGACCGGTTCGGCTTCGTCGCGCACCTCGACTTCTATTCGCCGGCCGACCTGGAGGTGCTGCTGCGCCGCTCGGCCCGGATCCTCGGCGTGCCGATCACCGACGACGGCGCCGCCGAGGTGGCCGGCCGCTCCCGGGGCACGCCCCGCATCGCCAACCGCCTGCTGCGCCGGGTCCGCGACTTCGCCGAGGTCCGGGCCGACGGCGTGGTCACCCTGGAGACCGCCCGGGCCGCCCTCACGGTGTACGACGTCGACGCGCTGGGCCTGGACCGGCTGGACCGGGCCGTGTTGACCGCGCTCGTCGACTCGTTCCGGGGCGGGCCGGTCGGCCTGTCCACGCTGGCCGTGGCGGTGGGTGAGCAGCCGGACACGGTGGAGGAGGTCTGCGAGCCGTTCCTGGTCCGGGCCGGCCTGCTGGCCCGTACGCCGCGCGGCCGGGTCGCCACGGAGGCCGCCTGGCGGCATCTGGGCCGTACGCCGCCGAATGGTACATTTGGCGCGAATGCTCCTGCGGTGCCCGATCTGTTCTCGACGGATGTCGATCAGCCGTGATGTGAACGTGATCTGTGCCGCATTCGGCGTTCCCAGGTGCAGGGATTAGACTCGCGCCGGTCTGTACAGGACGTGAGAATCCGCTTCCGCTCCGGCGCGCCCGCGCCGGGCCGGGGGCCAATGGGAAGGTCTTTCACCGTGCTTTACGCAGCAGAGGGCGGCGGGGGTGCCGGCAGCCTGACGCCGATCCTCATGATCGCTCTGCTCTTCGGCGTCATGTACTTCATGATGATCCGCCCGCAGCAGAAGCGCCGCCGTGAGGCGGAGTCCATGCAGTCCGCCCTCTCGCCCGGCGACGAGGTGGTCACCATCGGTGGCCTCTACGGCACGGTCACCGGCGTGGACGACGACACCGTCCTGCTCGAGGTCGCGCCCGGTGTGCAGACCCGCTACGCCCGTCCGGCCATCGCCCGGGTCGTCAGTCAGGCGGAGCGCCCCGCCGGCGAGCCGGTCGTCGAGGACGCGGACGTCGTCAAGGAATGACTGTCGCTCCCGCCCCGCGCGGAGTGGTCGTCGCCGGACTCCGGTGACGACTTTCCCCGACGGGGCAGCGGAGGCGACGTGAAAACTGGATAGTTGGGCCCGACGCCGGAAGCCGGCTCGTCCCGTTCCGCCCGGCGCCCCCACGCCGAGCCCGGAGCCGGATGCCGGCCTCCGACGCCGGCCCGTCGGACCCGCCGGCCGGACCGGCCGACACCCGCCGCACCAGCGGCGCGACCGTACAGGGAGACAGGACAGCCGTGGCACCACCTCAGGGACAGATGCGGCCCGGACGGCAACTGGCCGTGCTCGGGCTCATCTTCGTCGTCCTCTATCTTTTGGTGTTCTTCGCGGGCGGCGCCAGCGGCGGCCTGAAGGACAGGCTCGAGCCCAAGCTCGGCCTGGACCTCGTCGGCGGCACCCGGCTGACGCTGGAGGCGACCAACAGCGTCGACGGCCGGCCCCCCACGGCGGAGAACCTCGAAGAGGCCCGCCAGATCATCGAGAGCCGCGTCAACGCCTTCGGCGTCGCCGAGGCCGAGGTGGTCACCGAGGGCAACCGCAACATCGTGATCTCCCTGCCCGGCGAGAACCGCGACCTGACCGAGGTGGGCGACGCCGCCGAGCTGCGCTTCCGCAAGGTGCTCAAGGCCGCCGACGGCAGCGGCGCGGCCACCGCCCCGCCGCCCGCCGCCACCCCGGCCCCGTCCGGCAGCGCGGCCCCGGCCCCGTCGGGCAGCGCGAAGCCCTCGGGCAGCGCCGCCCCGTCGGGCAGCGCCGCCCCGAAGGCGACCGCGTCGCCGAGTGGCGGCCAGGGCGGCATGGCCCCGGCCCCGAGCGCCAGCGCGTCGGCCGCACCGAGCGCCACCCCCTCGGCCGCCGCCCCGGCGCCGAGCGCCAGCGGCGAGCCGGTGCCACAGAGCATCGAGGAGCAGCGCAAGGCCGTCGAGCAGAAGGTCGGCGCCGCCGCCTGGGCGGCCGCGAGCGGTCTCCAGGCCCCGGCCGACCTGGCCGCCGACCCGTCGCTGGCGGAGAAGCTCAAGCCGTTCGCGGCTCTCGACCCGCGCGAGGTCGCGGTGCTGCCGGCGGCGGTGCAGTTCAACGTGCCGCAGATCAGCTGCGCCCAGCTCGACAAGCGCCCGCCGGCGTCGATCTCGGCCGCCGACCAGCAGGCGGTGGCCTGCGAGGACGGCGTGGCGAAGTACCTGCTCGACCAGGCGAAGGTGCTGGGCACCGACGTCAAGGGCGCCAGCGCGGTGCTGGACCAGACCAGCCAGTGGGTGGTGAGCCTCGACTTCACGGGCGGCGGCCAGACCAAGTGGACCAACCTGACCCGCGAGGCGTTCAACAACGAGGGACAGGCCTGCGACGCCACCGCCCTCGGCCAGGACGGCAAGTGCCGTGTCGCCGTCGTGCTCGACAACGAGATCGTCTCCTCGCCCGAGATCCAGGGCGTGCTGACGGGCAACTCGCAGATCACCGGCAACTTCAACCAGAAGGACGCCAGCGCCCTGGCCGGCCAGCTGCGCTACGGCGCGCTGCCGGTGACCTTCGAGGCGCAGGAGCAGCAGAACGTCACCGCCACCCTGGGTGCCAGCCACCTGCGGGCGGGTCTGCTCGCGGCGGGCATCGGCATGCTGCTGGTCATCGTCTACTCGTTCTTCTACTACCGCCTGCTCGGCTCGGTCATCTTCCTGAGCCTGGTTCTCTCGGCGCTGCTGGTCTTCGGCGCGCTGGTGGTGCTGGGCCGGCAGATCGGCTTCACCCTCACCCTCGCCGGCATCGCCGGCATGATCGTGTCACTGGGTGTGGCGGCGGACTCGTTCGTCATCTACTTCGAGCGGCTCAAGGACGAGATCCGCGAGGGGCGCAGCCCGCGCAGCGCGGTGCCGCGCGCCTGGATCCGGGCCCGCCGCACGATCATCTCGGCCAACGCGATCACGCTGATGTCGGCGGTGGTGCTCTACGTGGTCTCGGTCGGCACGGTGAAGGGCTTCGCGTTCGCCCTCGGCCTGGCCACGGTGCTGGACCTCGTCGTGGTGTTCCTCTTCCGGCACCCGATCATGACGATGTTCGCCCGCACCTCCGCGTTCCTGTCCCCGCGGGTCAGCGGCCTCGGCCGGGCGCTCCCGCCCCGGACGGCCGAGCCGGCCAAGCCCCGCAACCCGCGCGTGAAGGAGGCCTGAGATGGCAAAGAGTGGTCTCGCGAGCCGCCTCTACCGTGGCGAGGCCGGCCTCGACATCATCGGTCGGCGCAAGCTCTGGTTCGGCGTGGCGCTCGCGCTGATCCTGCTGTCGCTGCTCAGCTTCGGGCTGCGCGGCTTCAGCCTCGGCATCGAGTTCGCCGGCGGCAACTCGTTCCAGATCCCGGCCAGCGTCGGCACGCTGGATCAGACCGAGTTGAAGGTCCAGGAGGCCCTCGACACGGCCGCCGACGGCGCCGAGGTGGTCACCACGCAGAAGGTCGGCGGCACCGGCGGCGACTTCTACGAGGTGCGCACCAGCCAGCTCGACACCGAGCAGTCCAACGCCGTCAAGGACGAGATCGCCCGGGAGTTCGGCATCGACGCCGCCGCCATCAGCGGCAACCAGGTCAGCGAGGCGTGGGGCAGCCAGGTCACCTCCCGGGCGCTGCTCGGTCTGGTCATCTTCATCGCGGTGGTGATGGTCTACCTGATCCTGCGCTTCGAGTGGCGGATGGCGGTCGCGGCCGTCGCCTCGCTGATCATGAACCTGGTCCTCACCGCCGGCATCTACTCGCTTGTCGGCTTCGAGGTCACCCCGTCGACGGTCATCGGCTTCCTCACGATCCTGGGCTTCGCGCTCTACGACGTGGTGGTGGTCTTCGACAAGGTGCAGGAGAACACCCGCGGCATCACCGCCAACAACAACCAGACGTACGGCGAGGCCGCCAACCTGGCGATCAACCAGAGCCTCATGCGGTCGCTGAACACGTCGGTGGTCGCGCTGCTGCCGGTCGGCGGTCTGCTCTTCATCGGTGCCGGCCTGCTCGGCGCGGGCACCCTGAAGGACCTGGGCCTGGTGCTCTTCGTCGGTATGGCGGTGGCGTTCCTGACCTCGATCCTGCTGGCCACGCCGCTGCTGGTGCTGCTCAAGAACTACGACCCGCGCATCCAGGCGCACAACAAGCGGGTAATGGCCCGCCGGGGCGCGATCGCCCGGGGCGAGGTTACCGGCAAGGGCACCGCCCCGCGTACCGACGAGTCCGACGACGAGCCGGTCGACCCGGAGTCGGCCGCGCTGGCCGGCGCGGCGCCGCGGGTGGGCGCCCGACCGGCCGGGAAGCGCCCGACCGGCGCCCGGAGCGGCCGACCCGCCGGCGGCGGTGGCAACCGGCCGGGTGGCGGCAAGCGGCGCTGAGCCGGGCCGGGCAGACCCGGTAGGAACCGATCCGACGGCGTCCTTCATGCTGTGCGAGCAGCATGCAGGACGCCGTCGTCGTGAAGGGGAGCGGAACTGCCGTGACGGAGACCCACAGCACCGGGGTACGGGGAGACAGCGGCCCGGCCACCGCCGCGCTGGTCGCCAGCCGGGTGCTCGACGTGCCCGACTTCCCGAAGCCCGGCGTCATGTTCAAGGACCTGATGCCGCTGTTCGCCGACGGCGACACGTTCCGTCAGGTGATCGACGGGATCGTCGCGTACCACGGGCGGGAGTCGTTCGACGCCGTCGTCGGCATCGAGGCGCGCGGGTTCGTAGTCGCTGCCGCCATCGCGTACGCGACCGGGGTCGGCGTCGTGCCGGTGCGCAAGGCCGGCAAGCTGCCCCGTCCGGCCTACTCGGCCTCCTACGCCCTGGAGTACGGCGAGGCCACGCTGGAGGTGCACGAGGACGCCTTCACGGCCGGGCACCGAGTGCTGGTGGTCGACGACGTGCTGGCCACCGGCGGCACCGCCGAGGCGACGCTGGACCTGGTGGAGCGGGCCGGCGGGACCGTGGCAGGCTTCACCGTCCTGCTGGAGCTCGCCTTCCTCGGCGGCCGGGAGCGGCTGGCCCCGCGCCCGGTGCATGCCCTGTTGACCGTTTGACCCCGCCGACCGTCGGGCGGACCCGGTGCGGACCGTCCGGCGGAGCGGCGGGGCACCGTGCGTGCGGGTAGCATTGCCCTTTGCTGACCGGGCGGGACCCGTCCGGGCGGCGCGAGACCAGGCCGGCCGGCGCACGGTCGGTGACTTCCCGGCGAGCGGTGAGGAGGCCGGTGTCCCACGATGTCGCCCCTCCGGTGGAGGGCACGGTGTACCCGACAGGCGACGCGGACGGCTCGGCGACCGCACCCAACGGTGACGCGCAGGCCCCGGAGGCGGGCCCCGGCGTGACCGTCCCGGCCGAGCCCGTACGCCCCGATACGCCGACGGCCACGGCCGGCGGCGCGGGCGCGGCGGCCGAGGGGGTCCTGCTTCCGTTCCCCGCCGACGTCGTCGGCGACCACATGCCGAGCGCCGGTTTCGCGCTCTCCACCGCGCCCACCGGCCGCCGGGTCCGGGCACGGCTGGCGCGGTTCAACGCGCCCTGGCAGTCCTCGCAGGTCAGCGAGGTGCTGGAGCCGCTGATCTCGACCCACCGGGACGCCCACCCCAAGGCGGACGCGCGGCTGCTCCAGCGCGCCTTCGACACGGCGGCCCGCTGGCACTCCGGGCAGTACCGCAAGTCCGGCGACCCCTACATCACCCACCCGCTCGCGGTCGCCACGATCCTGGCCAACCTGGGCATGGACACCACCACCCTGGTCGCCGCGCTCCTGCACGACACGATCGAGGACACGGAATACACCCTCGACCAGATGCGGGCCGACTTCGGCGGCGAGGTGGCGCTGCTGGTCGACGGGGTGACCAAGCTCGACAAGGTCAAGCTGGGCGACGCGGCCAAGGCCGAGACGATCCGCAAGATGGTCGTCGCGATGGCCAAGGACCCGCGGGTGCTGGTGATCAAGCTGGCCGACCGGCTGCACAACATGCGTACCCTCACCTTCCTGCCCCGCCCCAAGCAGGAGCAGAAGGCGAAGGAGACGCTGGAGATCCTGGCCCCGCTGGCCCACCGGCTGGGTATGAACACGATCAAGTGGGAGCTGGAGGACCTGGCCTTCGGCACGCTCTTCCCGAAGCGCTACGAGGAGATCAACCGGCTGATCGGCGAGCACCAGCCGCAGCGGGAGGCGCTGCTGCGCCAGGTGACGCAGAAGGTGCAGACCGACCTGAAGGCCGCCAAGATCAAGGCGGAGACCACCGGGCGGCCGAAGCACCTCTACTCGATCTACCAGAAGATGATCGTGCGGGGTCGCGACTTCAACGACATCTACGACCTGGTCGGGGTGCGGATCCTGGTCGACACGGTGCGGGACTGCTACGCGGCGCTGGGCGTGATCCACGCCAACTGGCAGCCGGTGCCGGGCCGGTTCAAGGACTACATCGCGATGCCCAAGTTCAACATGTACCAGTCGCTGCACACGACGGTCATCGGGCCCACCGGCAAGCCGGTGGAGATGCAGATCCGCACGTACGCGATGCACCGCACCGCCGAGTTCGGCATCGCCGCGCACTGGAAGTACAAGGAGCACAAGGGCACCCAGATCGTCGGCCCGCCCGCGCACATCGACGAGATGACGTGGCTGCGCCAACTGCTGGACTGGCAGCGGGAGGCGGCCGACCCGAGCGAGTTCCTCGACGCGCTGCGCTTCGACCTGTCCAGCCAGGAGGTGTACGTCTTCACCCCGAAGGGTGACGTCATCCCGCTGCCGACCGGCTCCACGCCTGTGGACTTCGCGTACGCGGTGCACACCGAGGTCGGGCACAAGTGCATCGGGGCGCGGGTCAACGGCAAGCTGGTGCCGCTGGAGTCGACGCTGTCCAACGGCGACGTGATCGAGATCTTCACGTCGAAGTCCGACACGGCCGGCCCGACGCAGGACTGGCTGGGCTTCGTCAAGAGCCCCCGGGCGCGCACGAAGATCCGGCAGTACTTCAACAAGGAGCGGCGCGAGGAGGCGATCGAGGCCGGCAAGGACGCGATCGTCAAGGCGATGCGCAAGCAGGGCATGCCGTTGCAGCGGATGCTCACCTCCGACGCGCTGATGGCGATCGCCCGGGACCTGCACCTGGCCGACGTGGCCTCCCTCTACGCGGCGGTCGGCGACAGCCAGGTCTCCGCCCAGTCGGTGGTGCAGAAGCTGATGGCCGCGTACGGCGGCGAGGAGGGCGCGGCGGAGGACATCGCCGAGACCGCCGTCGCCACCCGTCCGCCCCGCAGCCGGCAGAGCAGCGCCGACCCGGGCGTGGTGGTACGCGGGGTCAGCGACGTGTGGATCAAGCTGGCGCGCTGCTGCACGCCGGTGCCGCCGGACTCGGTCTTCGGCTTCGTCACCCGCTCCGGCGGCGTGAGCGTGCACCGCGACGACTGCGCCAACGCCGAGGACCTGCGGGCGCAGGCCGAGCGGGTGGTCGAGGTGAGCTGGAAGCTCACCTCGGCGTCGACGTTCCTGGTCGCCATCCAGGTCGAGGCGCTGGACCGGCACAAGCTGCTCGCCGACGTGACCCGGGTGCTCTCCGAGGAGCGGGTGAACATCCTCTCCGCCACAGTCACCACCACCCGCGACCGGGTGGCGGTGAGCCGGTTCAGCTTCGAGATGGCGGACCCGAAGCACCTGGGCCACCTGCTGGCGGCGGTCCGCAAGGTGGACGGCGTCTTCGACGCCTACCGCGTCACCTCCGGCGCCTGACCCCGCTAACCCCTCGCACACCAGCGCCCCGGCCCGGCACCGACCGAGCCGGGGCGCTGGTGTGCGGGTGGAACGGACGAGCGCCCGCCGGCGGGGCCGGCGGGCGCTCGTCGTACGTCAGGGTGGTTTTCAGCCCTGGGGGGCGCTCATGGTGAGCTTGTTGATGGTGACTTCCTTCTTCGGGTGGCCGCCACCGGCCTGCTTCGCGAACGCCTTGTCGTCGCCCGCCGCCGCGACCTGCTTCACGAGGTCCATGCCGCCGGTGATGGTGCCCAGGACGGTGTAGTTCGGGTCCAGCGGCGAGTCGCCGTAGACGATGAAGAACTGGCTGCCCGTGCTGCCCGGCTGGCCCGAGTTGGCCATCGCGATCACGCCCTCCGGGTACGGGGGCCGCTTGTCGGTGGGCAGGTTCTCCTCGGCGAGCCGGTAGCTCGGGCCGCCGGTGCCGTCGGTCTGGCGCCAGCCCTTGCCCGTCGCGCCGGGGTCACCGCACTGGAGCACCTTGATACCCTCGGTCACCAGCCGGTGGCACTTGCTGTTGTCGAAGAAGTTCTTCTCCGCCAGGTGGGTGAAGCTGCCCGCGGTGCAGGGCACCGCCGACCGGTCGATCGTAGCGGTGATCGGGCCCAGGTTGGTGTCGATCGTCATCGTCTGGGTGCCCGTGGCCGACTGCTGCACGGGCGGCACCCCGACGTCCTTGATCTGCGGGGACCGCTGGTCGGCGGGGATCTCGGTCCAGGCGCACTGCACCTTGCCGGCACCCGGGCCGGCGGTGTCGGTCTTGTCGTCGTCCCCGCCGAGGGTGGTGACGAGCCAGACCGTGCCGGCGACGACGAGGACCAGGACCGAGGCGGCCCCCACGATCGCCTGGGTCTGCCGGCGCTTGCGGGCCCTGGCCGCGCGCTCGGCCATCTCCTTCTCGAGCCGGGCGCGCGCCGCCGCGCGCTGCCGCTCTCTGGTGGACGTCACGCCTGGATCCTCCTGGGCTGTCGGGTGGCGCGGTCGGTGCCGCTGAGATTGGTGGGGCGGCCGGGTCAGCCGGCGCTCGGGCTGGCCGCCGGAGCGCCCGAAGCGGGCGGCGTCGGTGCCGAGGTCGCCTGCGCCGCGGGCTCGCCGACGGTCAGGCTCTGCACGACCACGTCGTCGTCCTTGGGCTTGACCTTGGCCCCCGTCCCATTGTCCACGGTCGGCTTGGCACCGATCTTCGCCACCACGTCGATCCCACCGGTGACCCGGCCGATGATCGGATACTTCGGGTCGGCCGTGGTGAAGTCCTTGAAGAACATCAGGAACTGGCTGCCGTTGGCGCCCGGCGGGTTGGCGATCATCGCGACCGTGCCCTTCGGGTACGTCGCGGGCTGGCTGGCGGCGGGGCTGGCCGACGGTGACGGCGCGGTGGGCACGTTCTCGTCATAGAACGAGTAGGTGGGGCCGCCGAGCCCGGTGCCGCTCGGGTCGCCGCAGCGCACCGCGCCCTCGGCGGTGATCTCGTGGCACTTGGTGTTGTCGTAGAACGACCGGCTGGACAGGTGGGCGATGCTCGCCGCCGCGCACGGGGCGCCAGCCAGGTCCAGCTCGACGGTGATCGGCGCACCCTGGTTGGTGGTGACCGTCATCGGACGTACGCCGTCGGTGGGCAGCCCCTCGGTGGCCGGGGTGCCGACGTCCTTGAGGTTGGTGTTCGCGGTGGCGTCCTGCGGCGTCCACAGGCAGACGTCCTCGGCGGCCGTGTTCTCCTTCGGCTCGTCGTCGAAGGCGCCCAGCGCCCACGCCGAGCCGCCCACGATCAGCGCGAGGACGACGGCGACGCCGACACCGGCCTGGATCTGCCGACGACGCTTGACGACGGCGGCCCGGCGGGCGAGTTGCCGGTCGAGCTTGGCGCGCGCCAGTTTGCGCTGCCGGTCCCTGCTGGAAGCCACCCGTGCTCCCCTTCCTCTACCCTGGTCGTCACCGGTGGTCGGGCGTCCTGCGCCCGTTCGGCGGCAGGTGCGCCACGCCACACGCCCGCCAGAGTGTACGGCTACCGGCTGGGAAAGTGGTGTACTAGGTCCGGGCCGGGTTTATCGGAACGCGTCACTGCGCCCGGCGGAGCCCACGGGACGCACGCGATCGTCGCCGCACGCGGTGCCCGGGACGGGCACGATCGGCGCCACGCGGTACGCCCCGGACGCACGCGCAGAACCTCCTCGCCCCGCCCGTTAGGCTGCTGACAGGCAACCCACTCGACGGAAGGGGAGCGGACGTGCTCGTGGCCGGCTTTCCCGCGGACGCCTTCGGCACCAACTGCTATGTGGTCGCCGCCGCGCCGGGGGAGCAGTGCGTGGTGGTCGACCCCGGCATCGGGGTGCTCGACCGGCTCGACGCCCTGCTGGCCGAGCATCGGCTGCACCCGGCCGCCGTCCTGCTCACCCACGGCCACCTCGACCACACGTTCTCGGTGGCACCGGTCTGCGGCGCGCGCGGCATCACCGCGTACGTGCACCCCGGCGACCGGGAGATGCTCGCCGACCCGGCCAAGGGGCTGTCGGCGGAGCTCCGCTCGCTCTTCGGTGGGCGGCTGCCCTACACCGAGCCGGAGGACGTCGCCGAGCTGACCGACGGCGCCACGCTCGCCCTCGCCGGGTTGGAGATCACCGTCGACCACGCCCCGGGCCATACCGGCGGGTCGGTGCTCTTCCGACTGCCGGCCGCCGGCTCGTCGTGGGACGCGGAGCAGCTCTGCCTCTCGGGCGACGTCCTGTTCGCCGGCTCCATCGGCCGCACCGACCTGCCGGGCGGCAGCATGACGAGGATGGTCACCAGCCTCCGGGACAAGATCCTCCCGCTGGCCGACGACACCGTCGTGCTGCCCGGCCACGGCCCCGCGACCACCATCGGCCGCGAGCGCGCGACCAACCCGTACCTCGTCGAGGTGGCGGGTGGCGGCGCGCGACCGGCGGCCCCCGCCCGCGGCCTCTGACCGGCCGCACCGACTTCTCACCCCGCGGCCGTGGCCGGCCGCGCCGACTCTTCGCCCGCGCCGACCGCGCGGGACCGCGAACGGAGCATCATGAGCAAGCCCACGCCCATCTCCGGCTTCCCGGAGTGGACGCCCGCGCAGCGGATGATCGAGCAGTACGTCCTCGACAGGATCCGCGACACCTTCGAGCTGTACGGCTTCGCCCCGCTGGAGACCCGCGCGGTGGAACCGCTGGACCAGCTGTTGCGCAAGGGCGAGACCTCGAAGGAGGTCTACCTGATCCGGCGCCTTCAGGCCGACGCCGACGGGCCGGCCGGCGACGACGCGCTCGGCCTGCACTTCGACCTGACCGTGCCGTTCGCCCGCTACGTGCTGGAGAACGCCGGCAAGCTGCAGTTCCCGTTCCGCCGCTACCAGATCCAGAAGGTGTGGCGGGGCGAGCGGCCGCAGGAGGGGCGCTACCGCGAGTTCCTCCAGGCCGACATCGACATCGTCGACCGCGACACCCTCGCCCCGCACCACGAGGCGGAGATGCCGCTGGTGATCGGCGACGCGCTGCGCTCGCTGCCGATCCCGCCGGTACGCATCCAGGTCAACAACCGCAAGATCTGCGAGGGCTTCTACCGGGGCATCGGGCTGACCGACCCGGAGTCGGCCCTGCGCGCGGTGGACAAGCTCGACAAGATCGGCCCGGCGAGGGTGGCCGAGTTGCTGGCCCAGACGGCCGGGGCGAGCGAGGCGCAGGCCAAGGCGGTCCTGTCGCTGGCGGAGATCTCCGCCCCGGACGCCTCCTTCGCCGACGCCGTCCGCGCGCTGGGCGTCAGCGACCCGATGCTCGACGAGGGGGTCGAGGAGCTGGTCCGGGTGGTGGAGACGGCCGCCGCGCACTCGCCGGGGCTCTGCGTGGCCGACCTGCGCATCGCCCGTGGCCTGGACTACTACACGGGCACGGTCTACGAGACCCAGCTGATCGGCTACGAGCGGTTCGGCTCGATCTGCTCCGGCGGCCGGTACGACAACCTGGCCAGCGCCGGCGCCACCCGCTTCCCGGGGGTCGGCATCTCGATCGGGGTGACCCGGCTGCTGGGGCTGCTCTTCGGCGCGGGCGCGCTGTCGGTGTCGCGGGACGTGCCGACCTGCGTCCTGGTCGCGGTGACCAGCGAGGAGCAGCGCGCCGCCAGCAACCGGGTGGCCGAGGCGCTGCGCTCGCGGGGCGTACCGACCGAGGTGTCGCCGAGCGCGGCGAAGTTCGGCAAGCAGATCCGCTACGCCGAGCGGCGGGGCATCCCGTACGTCTGGTTCCCCGGGGTGGACGGCGCGGCCGACGAGGTGAAGGACATCCGTTCCGGCGAGCAGACCGCCGCCGCGGCGGGGGAGTGGACGCCGCCCCGGGCGGACCTCAGGCCCCTGGTCAGCTGAGACATTACTGGCGCGTACGCGCGATCGGACCTACGGTGGCGTAAGTTACGCCACCGTAGGGAGATCGTCGTGACCGCACTCAGCCAGACCGCCCTGCTCCTCGAACTGGCACCCGTCGTCGAGAAGAACCTCGACCGGCACCTGGCCATCGCCAAGGAGTGGTTCCCGCACGAGTACGTGCCGTGGAGCGAGGGGCGCACCTTCGACGGGCCGCTGGGCGGCGAGGCGTGGGCGGAGAGCGACTCGACGATCCCCGACGTGGCCCGCACCGCGCTGATCGTCAACCTGCTGACCGAGGACAACCTGCCCTCGTACCACCACCAGATCGCCACGCTCTTCGGCCGGGACGGCGCCTGGGGCACCTGGGTGCACCGGTGGACCGCCGAGGAGGGGCGGCACGGCACCGCCATCCGCGACTACCTGAGCGTCACCCGGGCGGTCGACCCGGTGGCGTTGGAGCGGGCCCGGATGACGCACATGTCCGCCGGCTACCGCAACGCGCACGACGAGGAGATGCTGCACTCGCTCGCGTACGTCTCGTTCCAGGAACTGGCCACCCGGATCTCGCACCGCAACACCGGCCGGGCGGTCGGCGATCCGGTGTGCGAGGCGCTGCTGACCCGGGTCGCGGCCGACGAGAACCTGCACATGATCTTCTACCGTAACCTGCTGGGCGCGGCGTTCGAAGTGGCGCCCGGACAGACGATGCGGGCCGTCGCCGACGTGCTGGCCAACTTCCAGATGCCCGGCAACGGCATCGACGGCTTCGCCCGCAAGTCCGTGGCGATCGCCCTGGCGGGCATCTACGACCTGCGCCAGCACCGCGACGAGGTGGTGGCGCCGGTGCTGCGCCAGTGGGACGTCTTCAACGTGACGGGGCTCGACGCCGACGGCGAGGCCGCCCGCGACCAGATCGCGACGCACCTCGACGACCTGGACCGTGCCGCCTCCCGCTTCGAGGAGAAGCGCGACGCCCGGGCCGCCCGCCTGGCCGCCCGCTGACCCACCCCCTCGCCCCGACTACTCGGTGGGAGGGGGGAGGGGGAAGAGGAGGCAGGTGGAGGTGGCGTGGGCGACCAGGCGCGACTTCGCGTCGAGCAGCTTCGCCTCCGCCAGGGCCGTGCGGCGACCGCTCTGCAGGACGGTGCCCTCGCAGCGCAGCGTGCCGCTCGCGACGGTGACCGGGCGCAGGAACTTCACGTTCAGGTCCAGCGAGGTGTAGCCGACCCCGGCCGGCAGGGTGGTGTGCACCGCGCACGCCGCGGCGGTGTCCAGCAGGGTGGAGATGACCCCGCCGTGCACGGTGCCCAGCGGGTTGTAGTGGAACTCCTGCGGGACGAGTTCGACGGCCACCCACCCCTCGTCGGCCTCCATCCGGGACATGTCGACCAGGTGCATGATGGGCGGCGCCGCCAGCTCGCCGGCGATCATCGCGCGGAGCAGTTCCAGGCCGCCGCGCCGGCCGACGTGCGCGGCGTTGATGCCCGGGTCGGACCACGAGAAGGTACGGCTGCGCGCCGGATCCTGCGTCTGCGTCATGGACCCAGCCTCGCAGCGCGTTGCTGAGTCTGTCAATCAGACCTAGCCTGGAGCGCATGAGACCCGCGGCACTGGACTGGTCGGTGGAGAACTGCACCATCGCCCGCGCGATGGAGATCCTCGGTGAGCGGTGGACCCTCGTGGTGCTGCGCGAGGTCTTCAGCGGCGTCCGCCGCTTCGACGACATGCGGGTGCGCACCGGCGTGCCCCGGCAGGTGCTGGCCAACCGGCTGGCGATGCTGGTGGAGCGCGGCGTCCTGCGGCGCGAGCCCTACCGGGAGCCCGGCAGCCGGGAGCGCCACGAGTACCGGCTGACCGGGATGGGGCTCGACCTGTGGCCGGTGCTGGTCGCCGTCCTCGGCTGGGGGGATCGCTACCTGGCCGACCCGGAGGGCTCGCCGCTGACGGTCGCGCACCGCGACTGCGGCGCGGAGGTCCGCGTCGAGCTGCGCTGCGAGCGCGGGCACGAGGTCGACCGGCCGCGCGACGTGGTGCCGCGGCCGGGGCCCGGAGCGCGCCGCCGCGCCGGCTGACCGTCCGTCGGCGGGTGGATCGGCCCAGGGCCGCGACGCGTGCCGTCGGCGTCGGTCCGCCTGGTGACGTCACGAGGGCCGCCGGGTCGCGCGTACCGGATGGTGGGACGGCGGGCGAAGCACACAGACGTACGCCTGTGTCCACAATGTTTCGGGCCGATGGCCGAGGCAGCCGGGGCGAAAAGGACAAAGCCGGGTCTTGCATACGAACTCAAGTATGTGAATACTTCAGTGTGCTCGGCCGGTACCCCCAGATCGGCAGGGCTGCTCCCGGCTCGTGTCGCCCCGGCGCGGGTCCGTCACCCCCTTCTGGAGGTTGTTGTATGCGACCCACGAGGTCCTCGCTCCGTCGTGCCGCCGTCGTCGCCGCGGCCGGCGCCATGGTCGCCGGCTCGCTGATCGGCGCGCCCGCCCAGGCCGCACCCTCGTTCGCTTCGCCCGACGCCGCCGCCGGCCTGGCCGAGCGCCTCGGCGACCGGTCCGCCGGAACGTACGCCGACGCCAACGGCAAGATGGTCGTCACCGTGACCGACGCGCTCGCCGCCCGGCAGGTCAGCGCCGCCGGCGCCACCCCGAAGATCGTCAAGCGCGGCGCCAGCGAGCTGGCCCGGGCCACCTCGGAGCTGGACCGCTCCGCCAAGATCCCCGGCACCGCGTGGTGGACCGACCCGGCCACCAACCAGGTCGTCGTCTCCGTCGACAGCACCGTCACCGGCGCCAAGCTGGAGCGCGTCAAGGCCGCCGCCGAGCGGATGAACGGCGCGATCCGGATCGAGGCCGAGGCCGGCGTGCTCGGCACCCGGATCTCCGGCGGCCAGGCCATCTACGCCGGTGGCGGCGGTCGCTGCTCGCTCGGCTTCAACGTCCGCAGCGGCAGCACCTACTACTTCCTGACCGCCGGGCACTGCACCAACATCTCGTCGAGCTGGTACAGCAACTCCGCCCAGACCAACCTGCTGGGCAGCCGCACCGGCACCAGCTTCCCCGGCAACGACTACGGCATCGTGCGGCACAACAACTCCGCCAACGCCGCCGGCAACGTCTCCCTCTACAACGGCAGCTTCCGGGACATCACCGCCGCCGGCAACGCCTACGTCGGCCAGTCGGTGCAGCGCTCCGGCAGCACCACCGGCCTGCGCGGCGGCTCGGTGACCGCGCTCAACGCCACGGTGAACTACGCCGAGGGCTCGGTCTCCGGCCTGATCCGCACCAACGTCTGCGCCGAGCCGGGCGACAGCGGCGGCTCGCTGTTCAGCGGCACCATCGCCCTGGGCCTGACCTCCGGTGGTAGCGGCAACTGCCGCACCGGCGGCACGACCTACTTCCAGCCGGTCGGCGAGGCGCTGAGCCGCTACGGCGTCAGCATCTTCTGATCGATCGCACCGCAACGGGCCGCCGGGTGATCCCGGCGGCCCGTCCGCGTGCCCGCAACGGTTCGCCGGACTCAAGCGGGCGGGCCGGGGTACGTTCCGGTCGGTGAGCGCCTCCCCGACCCCGCTCGCCGACGCCGTCACGTCCGCCTGGGCCCCGCTGCGGCTCGCCGCGTTCCGCAGCCTCTGGCTGGCGGTCCTGGCCAGCAACGTGGGCACCTGGATGCAGACCGTCGGCGCCCAGTGGCTGCTCGTCGAGGAGGCCAACGCCTCGACCCTGGTGGCGCTGGTGCAGACCGCCAGCATGCTGCCCGTGCTGCTGCTCGCCCTGCCCGCCGGCGCGCTGGCGGACACCCTCGACCGCCGCCGGCTGCTGATCGGGGTGCAGTTCTTCCTGGCCACCGTCGGCGTACTGCTGACCGGCCTCACCGCCGCCGACCGGATGCCGCCGGCGCTGCTGCTCACCCTGACGTTCGCCCTCGGCGTCGGGCAGGCGCTGACCCTGCCGGCCTGGCAGGCGGTCATCCCCGAGCTGGTGCCCCGCTCCCAGCTCGTCTCGGCCTCGGCGCTCGGGTCGATCAGCGTGAACCTGGCCCGCGCGGTCGGCCCGGCGGTGGCCGGGGTGCTGGTCGCCCGGGCCGGCGTCGCCACCGTCTTCGCTGTCAACGCGGTGTCGTTCGCCGTCTTCGCGCTGGCGCTGCTGCGCTGGCGGCCGGAGCGGGCCGGCGGCGACGACCTGCCGGAGCGGTTCACCGCCGCGTTGCGCGCCGGCGGCCGGTACGTGCGGCACTCGCCGGTGGTCCGCCGGATCCTGCTGCGCGCCGCACTGTTCGTGGTGCCGGGCAGCGCACTGTGGGCCCTGCTGCCCCTGGTCGCGAGCCGCCGCCTGCACCTGGGCGCGGGCGGGTACGGCGTGCTGCTCGCCGCGCTCGGCGTCGGTGCGGTGGCCGGCGCCCTCGTCCTGCCCCGGATCCGCCTGGCGCTCACCACCAACCGGCTCCTGCTGCTGGCCGGCCTGGTCTACGCCGCCGTCCTGGTGGTGCTCGCCCTGGCGCCGGGCCCGGTGCCGGTCGCCCTGGCCCTGGTGCCCGCCGGCATGGCCTGGATGACCGTGCTGTCCAGCGTCAACGCCGCCATGCAGCTCTTCCTGCCCGGCTGGGTACGCGCCCGCGGCCTCTCCGTCTACCAGATGGTCTTCGCGGGCGGGCAGGCGCTCGGCGCGGTCGCCTGGGGTGCCCTCGGCGAGCTGACCAGCCTCGTGGTGGCGCTCGCCGCGGCGGCCGGCACGATGGCGGTCGGCGCGGTGACCGTACCGCTCTGGCCGCTGCGCGAGACCCGGGGCCTCGACCGGGACCCGGCCGTCTGGTGGCCGGAGCCGCACCTGACGCTGCCCGCGGACCCACGCAGCGGGCCGGTGCTGGTGACCGTCTCCTACACGGTGCCGCCGGAGCGGCAGACGGAGTTCGTCGCGGCGATGCGCCTGGTGGGCAGGTCCCGACGGCGTACGGGGGCGATGCGCTGGGGCCTGTTCCGCCCGGGCGAACGGGAGGACGGCTTCGTCGAGGTCTACCAGGTGCCGTCGTGGGAGGAGCACCTGCGCCAGCACGGCGGCCGGCTCACCGGCGCCGACCGGGGCGTCGAGGAGCGGGCCCGGGCGCTCACCGTCGGGGAGATCGTGGTGAACCACCTCCTGCCGGCCGATGCGGGTGACTGACCTCGTCGTGGGTCCCTCCGCCCGGCACTCCCGTCAGCGGGTGAGCCCGGCGTCGGTGAGGACGGCGAGGCCCTCGCCGAGGTCGCACTCCACGGTCAGCGTCAGCAGATCGGCCCCCTCCACGGAGAAGGAGAGCGACTCCGCCGGTCGGGACATGGTGGTCGTGCGGCCCGGTCGGGGCTGCCGGGTCAGGGTGTCGTCGGGCTGCTTGATGGTCACGACGGCGCTGATCCGCACGGCGGACTCCGGATCCTGGCCCGGCGGGTACCAGGCCCGGAAGGTGGCCGAGAAGTCGAGGTAGCGGCGCTTCAGCGGGTAGCTGACCGAGCGGGCGCGGTCCGCGCCGTCGTTGCTCGGGCAGGAGAGCACGACCGGGTGCGGCAGGTCGGCCCGGCCGGCGAGCGCGCGCGGCAGCGGTCGCAGGTAGCCGGCGCCGGTCTCGGGCGTCAGCGCGTCGAGGTACGTCCGGTCGGGGGCGACGCTGCCGGGGGTGGCCGGGGTGCTGGCCGGCGCGGTGGCGCTCGCGGTCACCAGGGACGGGGTCGGCGGCGGGGTGGGCCGCGGGTCCTGACTCTGCCGGGGCCACTGCCAGGCGAGTACGGCGACAAGCAGGCTGGCCAGGCCGATCGCCGCACCGGTCTTCTCGCCGGGCGTCAGACCGCGTCGGCGGCGGAGGGAGTCCGTGCCGGTCGACGGCTCGGTCATGGGGGTTCACCTGCACAAGATCGATGGGGGCGGTTCATTATCCCGGCTCGGCGGTGACGCCGCGTCCCCAACGGGTGACGGGTTGCTGACAGCGATCTTGCTCGATTTCTGGGATAAATGCGCCCCGTGCCCGGCGGTTGCCCCGGCAACAGGCATGGGCGGCGGCTGTACGGCCACCCCACGTGAGGAGCCACGAGATGACCTCGGACCAGCAGGGCGCCCCGCTGCCGCCGCCTCCCGGCCCGGGCGGCCCGGCCGCGCCGAAGCCGCGCGGTGGCAGCCGCTGGCCCCAGGTCGCCGTCGGGGCCGCCGCGCTGGCCGTCCTGCTCGGCCTGCTCGCCACGGTGCTGTCGCTGCGTGCGCTCGACCAGGCCAACGACGCCCGGGACATCGCCCGGGCGGCCGGCGCGGGCCGGGTGGACGAGCGGCCGGGCTCCGGCGAGCCGGCGGGAACGTCGACCGCGCCGGCGCCGGCGACGACCGGGGCGGAACCGCCGCCACCGGAGCCGAGCCTCAGCGGGAGCGCCGAACCCACCCTCGACCCGCGGGCCCCGGTCAAGGAGAAGTACGTCGACGAGCGCCTCACGCTGCGGGCCAGTTGCGGCAGCGACCTGGACATCGACCTGGACAAGCCCGAGGTGCGGGTCAGCAACGGCGAAGAGCTCCGGTTCACCTCCCGCTGCGGCGGCGACTCGTCGTACTTCAACCTGGCCAGCAGGGCGAGGGGCGCCCAGGTCGACGCCGCGACGCTCAGCGCCGCCGACTGCGACGACCGGATCGCGAAGGGTGCCATCGGCACGGACATCAACGTCCCCGCCCGCAAGGGCGTGATGTTGTGCGTCCGGACCTCCCTGAGCGACGCCCGGGAGCGCGGCGACACCTGGAAGATGGCGCTGGTGCAGGTCACCGACGTCAACGACGACGGGACGGTGGTGCTGACCGCGCGCGCCTGGGACATCGGGCTGTAGCGGGGGACGGATCTGCGTCGCTGGCCGAACCCCACCTCCCCTCACCCCGCAACGGGGTGCGGGGGAGGGCTGACAGAATGCCAGGGGTAACGCTGTACCGCAGATGAGGAGACGCGAGTCGTGATCCGTACCCATGACGCCGGCAGCCTGCGCGCGACGGACGCCGGCACCACGGTGACGCTCGCCGGGTGGGTGGCCCGCCGGCGCGACCACGGCGGCGTGATCTTCGTCGACCTGCGCGACGGGTCCGGCGTGGTCCAGGTGGTGTTCCGCGAGGAGGACGCGCACGCGCTGCGCAACGAGTTCTGCGTCCGCGTGACCGGCGAGGTGACCCGCCGCCCCGAGGGCAACGAGAACCCGGAGCTGCCGACCGGCGAGATCGAGGTGACCGCCGCCGAGCTGGAGGTGCTCTCCGAGGCGGCGCCGCTGCCCCTGCCCGTGGACGACCAGGTCGAGGCCGGCGACGACATCCGGCTGCGCTACCGCTACCTCGACCTGCGCCGCAGCGGCCCGGCGAAGGCGATGCGGCTGCGCTCGCGCGCCAACCAGCTCGCCCGCACGGTGCTGCACGAGCGGGACTTCCTGGAGATCGAGACGCCGACGCTGACCCGGTCCACCCCGGAGGGCGCCCGTGACTTCCTGGTGCCGGTGCGCCTGCAGCCCGGCAGCTGGTACGCGCTGCCGCAGTCGCCGCAGCTGTTCAAGCAGCTGCTGATGGTCGGCGGCATGGAGCGGTACTACCAGATCGCCCGCTGCTACCGCGACGAGGACTTCCGCGCCGACCGGCAGCCGGAGTTCACCCAGCTCGACATCGAGATGTCCTTCGTCACCGAGGACGACGTCATCGACCTCGGCGAGGCGATCGTCTCGGCGCTCTGGAAGGACCTGGCCGGCCACGAGATCTCCCGGCCGATCCCGCGCATCACCTGGCACGACGCGATGGCCCGCTACGGCTCCGACAAGCCCGACCTGCGCTACGGCGTCGAGCTGACCGAGCTGACCGACTACCTGCGCGGCACCGAGTTCCGGGTCTTCGCCGGCGCGATCGACGCGGGCGGCTACGTCGGCGCGGTCGTCATGCCCGGCGGCGCGGCGCAGAGCCGCAAGGAACTCGACGGCTGGCAGGACTGGGCCAAGGCGCGCGGCGCGCGCGGGCTCGCGTACGTGGTGCTCGACGCCGAGACCGGCGAGGCGCGCGGGCCGGTGGCGAAGAACCTCTCCGCCGAGCACCTGGGCGGGCTCGCCGACGCGGTCGGCGCGAAGCCGGGCGACGCGGTCTTCTTCGCCGCCAGCACGAACACCCGCGAGGCGCAGGAGCTGCTCGGCGCGGCCCGGATCGAGATCGCCAAGCGGGCCGGGCTGGTCGACGAGAGCGCCTGGGCGTTCTGCTGGGTGGTCGACGCGCCGATGTTCGAGAAGACGGACGAGGGCGGCTGGACGGCCGTGCACCACCCGTTCACCTCGCCGAACTCCGAGTGGGTCGACCGGTTCGAGGAGGCGCCGGACCGGGCGCTGGCGTACGCGTACGACATCGTCTGCAACGGCAACGAGATCGGCGGCGGCTCGATCCGTATCCACCGGGGCGACGTGCAGAAGCGGGTCTTCGAGCTGCTCGGCATCACCCCCGAGGAGGCGCAGGACAAGTTCGGCTTCCTGCTGGAGGCGTTCAAGTACGGCGCCCCGCCGCACGGCGGCATCGCGTTCGGCTGGGACCGGGTCTGCATGCTGCTCGCCGGGGCGGACTCGATCCGCGAGGTCATCGCCTTCCCGAAGACCCGGGGCGGCTTCGACCCGCTGACCGGCGCGCCCACGCCGATCACCGGCCAGCAGCGCACCGAGGCCGGCATCGACGCCAAGCCGAAGCCGCAGGCCGCCCCGCACACCGGCACGGCCGGCCCGGCCGCCCCGGTGGCCGACCCCACCTGACCCTCCCACCTTCCCTCCGAGGGCGAGCCGGGGCCTGCGCCCCGGCTCGCCCTCGTGTGTCGATCAAGAGGTTTGCGTCAGGATCTGCGCGACGACATGACGCAAACCTCTTGATCGTCCGTGGAGGGGAAGAGGGGAGGGGGCGTACCACTCGGGCCGGGTCGAGGTGCCGGGCGTCGAGACGCGCCGCCTCGACGTGACGGACCGGGCCGCCGTGCACGCCGGCCGCCCGGAGCCGTACGCCGACGACGAGCCGCCCAGCCCGATCTTCCCGTACGGGGCGGCCGAGACCGCCGTCCGCGTCCTCGACCCCGGCGCGGCACTGGTGCGTACCTCGCTGATCGTCGGGGAGGGGAGCAAGCAGATCCAGCTCTGCCACGACGCGCTCGCCGGCCGGGCGAGCCTCTTCACCGACGAACTGCGCTGTCCGATCGACGTCACCGACCTGGCCGCCGCCGTGCTGGAGCTTCTCGGCACCGACTACGCCGGCCCGCTCAACGTGGCCGGTCCGGACGCGGTCAGCCGCGCGGAGCTGGGCCTGCTGGTCGCCGCGCACGCCGGCATCGACCCGGCCGGCATGAAGACCACCACCGGCGCCGCTGCCGGCGTGCTCCGCCCCGCGGAGGTGCGCCTCGACTCCACCCGCGCCGCCGGGCTGCTCGGCACCCGCCTGCGCGGGGTGCGCGAACTGCTCACCCGCTGACCCGCCGGGGAGCCCTACCCGAGACGACCCGTGCGGATGCCGTCGTTGACGCACACTTTCTGTGCACAACTCTTGTGCATAGAAAGTGTGCAGAGATATTGTGCGTTCATGGAGAATGCACCGCGCGCCGTCCACCTCGACAACCGGCAGGTTCGCGTCCTGGCCCATCCGCTGCGGCTGCGGCTACTCGGCACGCTGCGGGCGGACGGGCCCGCGACCGCGACCACGCTGGCCGAGAAGCTGGACACCAACACGGGGGCGACCAGCTATCACCTGCGGCAGCTCGCCGAGGTGGGGCTGGTGACGGAGGACCTCGACCGGGGCACCGGCCGGCAGCGGTGGTGGCGGGCTGCCCACGACATGAGCAACTTCGAGCCGACCGACTTCGACGACGACCCGGACGCCCGGGCGGCGGTGCAGTGGATCCAGGCCGACCAGGTGCGGCTGCTGGCAGAGCAGTCCGAGCGCTGGATGGCCGCCGAGCACGGCTACACCCGGGCGTGGCGGGACGCCGCCGGGATGAGCGACTCCCTGCTGAGGATCGGCCCGGCCCGGCTACAGGCCCTCAACGACGAACTGTGGCGGCTGCTCGAGCGCTACCGCGACGAGCAGGTGCCCGACGAGCCCGAGGCGGAGCCGGTGCACGTCTTCCTGGCCGCCTACCCCCGGGTGGAGGGGAAGCGGTGAGCGCGCTGACCGTACGCCAGATCCGGCGTCGTTATCTCGTGCTCTACGGCCTGCGCTGGCTGCCCGCCGGGCTGCTCATCCCCGTGATGATCCTGCTGATGCAGGAGCGCGGCCTCTCGCTCTCCCAGATCGGTCTGGTCGTCACCGCACAGGGGCTGATCGTCCTGGCGCTGGAACTGCCGACGGGCGGGTTCGCCGACGCGCTCGGCCGCAAGCCCGTGCTCGTCGTCGCCTGGGTGACCTGCGTGATCTCGCTCGTGGTCTTCGTGGTGGCCGACTCGTTCTGGCTCTTCGTCCTGTGCTGGGGGCTGCAGGGCGTCTACCGGGCACTGGACAGCGGCCCGCTGGAGTCCTGGTACGTGGACGCCACCCTCGCCGCCGACCCGGAGGCCGGGTACGAGCGTGGCCTCGGCCACGCCGGGACCGTGATCGGCGTCGCCATCGGTGCCGGCGCGCTGCTCAGCGGCGGCCTGGTCGCGCTCGGCCCGATCGGGCCGGTGAGCGCGCTGACCCTGCCGGTGCTCGCCGCCGTCGTCCTTCAGACGGTGGCGCTGGTCGCGCTGCTGATCCTGCTGGTGGAGACCCGATCGGTCAGGGGCACCGGCGCCCTGCGCGCCTCGATCACCGAGGCTCCCCGGATGGTGGGGCAGGCGTTCGGGCTGCTGCGCCGCTCCCGGGTGCTGCTGGCGCTGGTGGCCGTGGAGCTGTTCTGGGGCTTCGGCATGGTCGCCTTCGAGGGGCTGCTACCGCTCCGGCTCGCGGAGGTCGTCGGCGACGCCGACCGGGCGGCGGCGCTGCTCGGACCGGCCACCTCGGTGGCGTGGCTGGCGAACGCGGCCGGCGCCGCGCTGACCCCGCTGATGCTGCGCCACCTGGGCGCCGCGCCGAGCGCCGCGCTGCTGCGCGTCCTGCAGGGCGTAACGGTCGTCGGGATGGGCCTCTTCGCCGGCCCGGTCGGGGTGCTGATCGCCTACCTGGCCTGCTACGCCGTGCACGGCGCGTCGAACCCGCTGCACATGGGGCTCCTGCACCGTCAGGTCGACGGTCCCTACCGGACCAGTGTCATCTCGCTGAACTCGATGATGGCCGGAGGGGCCGGGGCGCTCGGCGCCGTCGTCCTGACCGCCCTGGCCGAACGTACGAGCGTCAGCCTCGGGCTGTTCGTGGGGGCCGTGGTGCTGGCCGTCGCCGCCCCGCTCTACCTGCCCGCCTGGCGGGCCGAGCGGCGGAGGAGGTCCGGCCCGGGCGGGCACGACGCCGCCGATCCCGAGCGGCCCGCGGATCGCGCCGCTGACATGGCCCTGACGAGCGGCAACGCCGACGGCGGCGGGGCAGCGCCGGCCTGACGTGACGCCGGGACGGCGGGCGGTCGCCCCGGCGGCGCGGGCCGGCGCCACGCGAGGGCGCCGGGACGATGCGCGAGCAACGGTTCCCCACGCCGGCCGGGGCGTGCCGCGCGGCTCAGGCCAGCTGCACCGAGCTGCGGGCCAGGCCCGCCGCGAAGCCGAGCCGCCGGTAGAGCCGGATCGCCCCGACGTTGACGCTGTAGACGCCGAGCGCCACGGTGTCGTGGCGGGCGAGCAGAGCCCGGGTCATGGCGGCGGTCAACGCCGCGCCCAGCCCCCGTCCCCGCCGGTCGGGGGCGACGGCCAGTCCGGCGAGGAAGCCGATGTCGCCCCGGCTGCGGTCGGCGCCGCAGGCGACGATCCGGTCGCCGTCGCGGATGCCGTACCAGTCGACGATCCTCGGGTCGCCCGGTCGCGAGGTGGTGCTCGGGAACGCCTCCTCGATCAGGGCGGTCAGCGCGGGGTGGTCGGCCCCGGTGAGCCGGGCCACCCGCTCCTCGTCGGGCTGGCGCGGCGGCGCGGCGGCACTCCAGAGGAAGTCCCACTCGTCGTGCCGGGCCACCGCCAGCCGGCCGGGCAGCGCCGCCGGGTCGAGCCGCGGCAGGTGCAGCCACTGGCCCGGCCGCAGCGCGCCGCGCGCGACCTGGTCGGCGAAGACATCGACCGCCGGCCCGGGGGCGCCGATCGCGCCGCCGCGCGGGCCGCGCTCCGCCGGCAGCAGCCAGCCCACCGCGTCGTCGCGCCGCCAGCCGCGCGGCGCCTCGTCGCGGGCGAGCGCGTTCCGGACGTACGGGTGGTGACCGGCGGCTGCCAGGATGGCGTCCCGCCCCTCGAGGACCTGGTCGGCGATGATCACGTCAGCAAGCCTAGGACGGTCTCCGGCCTCCTGCCGGCGGACGCCGGTCTCCGGCCGTCGCCGAAGCCGGCCGGAGACCGGGCTGCTCCACGGTGGAGATTGGCGAGCGGACCGATTGGGTACATCCCGCGCCGACCCACTGGGAACCCCCACCGGAGGAACGTCATGCTCGCCATTCTCGCGGCGGTCGTTTTCGGCTTCGCCCTGCTCATCGACCTGCTGGACACCAACTTCGGTGCCCCGGACCTGTTCAACTGGAACACCCTCGTACTGATCGGCCTGCTGCTGCTCTCCCTGTACCTGGCCGGGGTCGGTCGGGGCCCGCGCGGCGGTGGCGGCGGCGGTGGCGGCCGCTGGTACCGGGGCCGGCGTCCGGGCCGCGGCTGACCGCAACCGATCATCTCGGGCCCGGCCCGACGGCGCGCTTCCGGCGTCGTCGGCCGGGCCTTGTACTGTTCCCCTGATGGAGTCCGACGCCCTCTTCTCCCTCGGTGAACCTGCCGGAGCGCCCCCCACGCCCGCGGGTTCCGTCGGTGTGGACGGGTTCACTGCGGTGGGGGAGGACTCGCCGCTGCCCGTCCGGATGCGCCCGCGCAGCATCGACGAGCTGGTCGGTCAGGATCACCTGCTCGCGCCCGGCGCCCCGCTGCGCCAGCTCGTCTCGGCCACGGCGCCGATGTCGGTCATCCTCTGGGGCCCGCCCGGCAGCGGCAAGACCACCATCGCGCACCTGGTGGCGCGGGCCACGGACCGCCGGTTCGTCGCCATGTCGGCCCTCACCGCCGGGGTCAAGGACGTGCGCGCGGTGATCGAGACCGCCCGCCGCCAGCGCCGCTCCGGCGGCCCCCAGACGGTGCTCTTCATCGACGAGGTGCACCGGTTCAGCAAGACCCAGCAGGATTCGCTGCTCGCCGCCGTCGAGGACCGCACGGTCACGCTGCTCGCGGCGACCACCGAGAACCCGTACTTCTCGGTCATCTCGCCCCTGCTGTCGCGGTGCGTGCTGCTCACCCTCCAGCCGCTGGACGACGCGGCGGTGCGCGACCTGCTGCGCCGCGCGGTCGCCGACGAGCGCGGCCTCGGCGGCGCGCTCACCCTCGAGACCGAGGCCGAGGACCATCTCGTACGCCTCGCGTCCGGCGACGTACGCAAGGCGCTGACGGCGCTGGAGGCGGCGGCGGGCTCCGCCACGGCCCTCGGCGCGGGGCGGATCGACCTCGCCACCGCCGAGCAGGCGGTCGACGTGGCGGCCGTGCGCTACGACCGGGCCGGCGACGCCCACTACGACGTGACCAGCGCCTTCATCAAGAGCATGCGCGGCTCCGACGTGGACGCCGCGCTGCACTGGCTGGCCCGGATGCTGGTCGCCGGGGAGGACGCGCGGTTCATCGCCCGTCGCCTGGTCATCTTCGCCAGCGAGGACGTCGGCATGGCCGACCCGTCCGCGCTGAGCGTGGCCACCGCCACCGCCCACGCCGTGGAGTACGTCGGGCTGCCCGAGGTGCAGCTCAACCTCGCCCAGGCGGTGATCCACCTGGCCACCGCGCCGAAGTCCAACTCGGCGACCACCGCGATCGGCGCGGCCATCGCCGACGTGCGGGCCGGCCGGGGCGGGGCGGTGCCGCGCGGGCTGCGCGACGCGCACTACTCGGGCGCCAAGGGGCTGGGGCACGGGACCGGTTACCGCTACCCGCACGACGACCAGCGCGGCGTGGTCACCCAGCAGTACGCCCCCGACGACCTCGCCGGCACCGACTACTACCGGCCCAGCCAGCACGGCGCCGAGCGCTCGGTCGCCACCCGGCTGCCGCTGCTGCGCCGTATCGTCCGGGGGCTGCCCGCGCCGGCCGCGCCCCCGGCGACGGGGACGGGAAGCGGTTCGGCGGACAACGGCCGCCGACAGACGGACACGGGCGGCGCCGACGCGGCGCGAGAGGGCGGCAGTGACACCGCCGGGGAGGGTCAGCAGTGAAATCGCGTGGTTCGGAGCGACCGGAGGACGGCCCCGAAGAGCGGCGCGACTCCCGCGCCAAGGGGCGCCGCTGGGGACGGGGCAAGGCCGAGGCCGAGCCCGAGGAGCCGATCAGCGGCGAGGAGTTCGGCTGGATCGACGACCTGCGCTCGGCCAAGCAGCAGCGCACCGAGCTGGGGCCGGGCGGGCTGGAACCCGCCTCGCCTGCCGGCCCGCGTCCGGGTGACCCGACGGCTCCCGGCCCCGCCGGGCCGCCGCCCCACCGTGGCCCCGGCCCCGCCGCCGCACCCCCGGTGCGTCGCGGTGACGCCGAGCCGCCGCGCTCCCGTCCGGTCGACGGACCCTGGCCCGGTACGCCGGAACCACCCCGGCCGGCCGGCCCCGCCGCCCCCGAGGCCGTCCCACCGCACCAGCCCGTCCGCCGCCCCCCGGCGGCCGGTCGTCCGCAACCGGGCCCGGACGGCCCGGACCGGCGGCCACGCCCCGTTCCGGGCACCCCGACGGGCCCGCAGGCGATTCCGCCGGCGGGCGCACCGGCCGGCACCGCGACGGGCCCGCAGGCGACCCCGCCGGCCGGCCCGCAGCGGGCTCCCGCACCGCATCCGCAGGCTGGCTTCCCGGCGCATCCGCAGGCCGGCTTCCCGGCGGCTCCGCAGGCCGAGCCGCGGACCGGGCCGCAGCCCGGTCCGGCCGCTGGCCCCCAGGTCGGGCCGCCGCCCGGCACGCCCCCCGGCGCTCACGCCGGCACGCCGACCGGACCGCGTCCCGGTGCGCCGGTGCCCCCGCACCCGGACGCGCCGCACCCCGCCGGTCGGCGCCCCGACGGCCGCGCGGCGGTGCCGGGCGGTACGCCGCCACCGGCCGCCGCCGGGCGGCCCGGCGGTGCCGTGGGCGCCGCCCGGGTCGGGGTCCCGGCCCCCGGCACCCCCCAGCCGCCCGCAGGTCCGCCGACCGGCGAACTGCGCGGCGCCCCCGCCGACGGACGTGACCCCCGGTCCGGCCGGATGCGGCGGGGCCCGGTCGACGCCGGCGTTCCCGTCCCCACGGACGGCACCGGAGCCGTGCCGGCGGCCGCCCCGCCAATGCCCGACGGCGACGGCACCGACCGGGGCCGACGCCCCGGTGCGCCGGCCGGCCGACGCCGCGCCGCCGAGGAGGACGCGCCGCCGGCACCCCGCCCGGGCGGGGTGCCGCCGGTACCGCGCACGGGCAGTGCCCCGCCGGTACCGCGTTCCGGCAATGCCCCGCCGGTGCCCGGCACTGGCGACGCCCCGCCGGTACCGCGCTCCGGCAACGCCCCGCCCGTGCCCGGTGCGCCCGCCGCGCCTCCCGGCGTCGGGGCGCAGCCGGCGCACGGTCCCGCCCCGCGCGGCCGACGCGCCGCACCCGACGACGTCGAGGTCGCGGATCGGGGCCGGCGTGCGGCCGGCGACGACGAGACCTCCGGCCGGGCCGGACGCGCCACGGGCGGCGGCCAGCCCTCCGCGCGTCGTACGGACGCCGGGGTGGTCCCGCCCCTGGGCGGCCCCGCGGCCCCGGACGAGGCGGAGAACCCGCCGCGCCCGGCCGACGGGGAAGCGGGGCGCCGCCGGCCCGGTGATTCTCGGGCCGGCCGACCGGAGCGCCCCGCCGACTGGCTGCGGCAGGCCGGCCGGGCACATCACACCGACCCCGCCCTGCCGACGGTCAAGCGGTCGGTGCCGCCCGCTGCGGGCGGTCCGTCGCCGGTGCCGCCCGGGCCGGAGCCGCGCGGCGCCGAGACCGGCAACCTCCCGGCAGGTCGGGCGCGGCCCGGCGTGCAGCCGCCGCGACCCACCGACGCCACCGAACCCGGACGGCCGGCGGGCCGGGTCCAACCCGTCGTCGAGCCGCCCCGGCCCGCCGACACCCCCCACCCCGGGCCGCCGGCCCGGGGCGCCGTCCGCCCCACGCCGGCCGGTGCACCGCCGCCGCCCGGCGCCCCGACCCCGGCCGGCCGGCCTCACCCGGACCTGCCCCCGGCCGGACCCGCGCGGGGTGCCGCGCGTCCCGACCCCGGCCCGGCCGGTCCTGCCCTGGGCACCGCGCGTCCCGACCCCGGCCTGGCGGGTCCCGTCCGGGGTGCCGCGCGTCCCGACCCCGGCCCGGCCGGTCCTGCCCTGGGCACCGCGCGTCCCGATCCTGGCCTGGCGGGTCCGGCGCGGGGTGCCGCGCGTCCGGATCCCGGCCTGGCAGGTCCCGTCCGGGGTACCGCCCGGCCCGACGCCGGTCCGGCGGGTGCCGCGCGGCCCGTCACACCGCCCTCCGGGGCCGCCGGCGCGGCGTCCGCCGCCCGGCCGTCCCCGGCCGCCGCGAACCTGAGCGCGCCGCCCGGCCCGCGCCGTCCCGGGCCCGGCCCGTCGGGCCCCGCCGGTCCGGGGACGCACCCAGCCGTACCGGGGGGAGCCGAACAGACCTCGTCCGGCCCGGCCGCCACTGCGCCGGGCCCGGCCCGGCCCGGTGCGGGTTCCGGTGCCGCCCGGGCGGCCGCCCCGGCGCCCCGCCCCGGGCCCGAGGACCGCGCCGCCGGGCGGGCGATCCCGCCGCACCGTGAGCCGGGGCGGCCCGAGCCGTCAGGCGTTGCGCCGGTGCCACCGCCGGGGGCCGCGGGCGAGCCGGTGGTGGCGCGGGCCGCTGCGGCTGTCGTGCCACCCGTCGAGCCGGCGGACGGACCGGCGCTGCGCCGGCCCGCGGAGCCCGAGTCGCCGGACGACGACACGGCCGGCCCCGGCGGGCTGCGCGGCGCGCGGTCCGAGCTGCGCCGCCGGATGCGTGAGCGGCGGCGGCTGCGGATGGGCATCCTCGCCCTGGTCAGCGTGGTGCTGCTCGGCGCGGTCCCGCTCTACTTCGGCATCCGTACGCTCAGCCGCGATCCGGTCTTCGACACCCTCGACGAGCTGGACGTGCCGGGCTGGGCGGCGGTGCAGACCGTCGACGACGTCAGCGGCAGCCGGTGGTGCCTGCTCGACTGCCGGCTCCGCGAACGCACGGCCACCTCCGAGCGGCCGCCGGCGGAGACGGCACAGGTCTACGAGCGGGCGCTGGCCGACGACGGCTGGCAGCCGTGGAAGGTGAGCCGCTGCCCCGAGCAACCCGCGAAGGGGAGCTACACGTGCTGGCGCCGGGACGAGCTGACCCTCGACCTGTGGGTACGCGAGCCCGCCTGCGTGCCGCCGCCGGTGGACGGGGAACCGGCGGTCGTGCCGTCGCCCGAACCGGCGACCGCTGCGGAGCAGTGCTCCGGCTCGTTGGTGTCGGTGAAGGTCCGCAACGCGATCGACGACGAGCGGACCCGGCCCCAGCCCACCACCGACCCGTCACTCACCGGGGAGGATCCCTTCCCGACGGTCAGCGAGGATCCGCTCGCGACGCCGACACCCTCACCGTCCTGAGCCGGTTTCCATCACGGACGGTAGGGTCTGGGGCTGGCGGACCGCCAGCCCCCGCCGGCCCCTCGCGGGTGCCGGGCGGCGGTGTGGGCAGGACGGTCGCACGTTCCGGGGGCGTCGGGTTCCCGGAACTCTGCTTGAGGAGGACAGGCGTGGGCTTTTTCGAGGTCGCGGCGCTGATCGCGGCGATCGCGTTCGCGATGCTGGTGCTGATCCTGACGCTGCCCATCCTGCGGCTGCGGCACACCGTGGACGCCACCACCCGGATGATCAACGACCTGAACGACCGGACCGCGCCGCTGCTGGGCGACGTGAACACCACGGTGAAGAACGTCAACACCGCCCTGGAGCAGGTGCAGACCTCCCTGGACGGGGTCAACCTCCAGCTCGCCAAGGTCGACACCATGACCAGCCACGCGCAGAACGTCACCGCCAACGTCGCGAACCTGGCGACCGTCGTCTCCGCCGCCGCCGCCAACCCGTTGGTCAAGGTGGCCGCCTTCGGCTACGGCGTACGCAAGGCCGCCTCCGCCCGCCGGCACGCCGAGACCGAGCGCGAGGTGCGCGACACCATCAAGCAGCAGCGGCGGGCCGCCAAGCGCGGCAACCGTTGATCCGGCACGACCAGGAGGAGCTCGGAGATGAGGCGGTTGTTCTGGCTCGGCATCGGGCTGGCCGTCGGCGTGGTGGTGGTCCGCAAGGCCACCCGCACCGCACAGGCGTACACCCCGGCCGGCATCGCCAGCACGGTGACCGAATCCGCTGGCGGGTTGGCGGAGTCGCTGCGTAGCTTCGTGGAGGACGTCCGGATCGCGATGGCCGAGCGCGAGCAGGAGATCCACGAGGCGTTCGCCCAGGGCGAGGCGTTCGACGACCAGTTCGCCGAGCTGCGGGAGGACCCGCGCATCGGCGACCGAGAGATCTTTCCGGAGGAACACCAGCGATGAAGACGGCGGAGATCAAGCGGCGGTACCTCGCCCACTTCGAGGCGAACGGCCACACCGTGGTGCCGTCCGCTCCGCTGCCCGCCATCAGCGACCCGAACCTGCTGTTCGTCAACGCCGGCATGGTGCAGTTCGTGCCCTACTTCCTCGGGCAGCAGACCCCGCCGTACCGGCGGGCGGTCAGCGTGCAGAAGTGCATCCGTACGCCCGACATCGACGAGGTCGGCAAGACCAGCCGGCACGGCACGTTCTTCCAGATGAACGGCAACTTCTCCTTCGGTGACTACTTCAAGGACGGGGCGATCCCGCTCGCCTGGGACCTGGTCACCAAGTCCCGGGAGCAGGGCGGGTTCGGCCTGGACCCGGAGCGGATCTGGCCGACGGTCTACCTCGACGACGACGAGGCGTTCGAGATCTGGCGCTCGGTCGGGGTGCCGGCCGAGCGGATCGTGCGCCGGGGCAAGGCGGACAACTTCTGGTCGATGGGCATCCCCGGCCCGTGCGGTCCGTGCTCCGAGCTGTTCTACGACCGTGGCCCGGAGTACGGCCGCGAGGGCGGCCCGGCGGTCGACGAGGACCGCTACATGGAGTTCTGGAACCTCGTCTTCATGCAGTTCGAGCGCGGCCCGGGCACCGGCAAGGAGGACTACCCGATCCTCGGTGACCTGCCGGCGAAGAACATCGACACCGGCATGGGCCTGGAGCGGATGGCCTCCATCCTCCAGGGCGTCGACAACCTCTACGAGATCGACGAGGTCCGGCCGATCCTCGACAAGGCCGCCGAGCTGACCGGCAAGCGCTACGGCGCCCGGTCCGGCCACGTCGCCAGCGAGTCGCACCCGGACGACGTGCGACTGCGGGTGATCGCCGACCACGTGCGCACGGCGCTGATGCTGATCGGCGACGGGGTCACCCCGAGCAACGAGGGGCGCGGCTACGTGCTGCGCCGCATCATGCGCCGGGCGATCCGGTCGGTGCGGCTGCTGGGCTGGCAGGAGCGGGCGCTGCCCGAGCTGCTGCCAGTGGCCCGGGACTGCATGGCCCCGTCGTACCCGGAGTTGGCCGCCGACTTCGACCGGATCGCCGACTACGCGTACGCGGAGGAGGACGCCTTCCTGTCCACCCTGCGGGCCGGCACCACGATCCTGGACACGGCCATCGCGGAGACCCGTACGGCCGGCAAGCCGGCGCTGTCGGGTGAGAAGGCGTTCCAGCTGCACGACACGTACGGCTTCCCGATCGACCTGACGCTGGAGATCGCGGCCGAGCAGGGCCTGGCGGTCGACGCGGAGGGCTTCCGCCGGCTGATGGCCGACCAGCGGGCGCGCGCCAAGGCCGACGCCCAGGCGCGCAAGACCGGGCACACCGACCTGTCGGCGTACCGGTCGGTGCTCGACTCGGGCGGCCCGGTGCGGTTCACCGGCTACGGCGAGGTGTCCCGGGAGTCGACGGTGCGGGCGGTGCTCGGCGTCGACGGCCCCCGCCAGGCGGCGGTCGAGGGCGACACGATCGAGCTGGTGCTCGACGCCACCCCGTTCTACGCCGAGGGCGGCGGTCAGCAGCCCGACCTCGGCATGATCACCGTCGGTGGCGGCCAGGTCGAGGTGCTCGACGTGCAGCAGCCGGTGCCCGGCCTGATCGTGCACCGCGCCCGGGTGCTGCGGGGCGAGGTGCGGGCGGGGGAGACCGGCTACGCCGAGATCGACACCACCCGCCGGCGGGCCATCTCCCGGTCGCACACGGCGACGCACCTGGTGCACCAGACGATGCGCAACTTCCTCGGCGAGTCCGCCACCCAGGCCGGTTCGCTGAACGCCCCGGGGCGGCTGCGCTTCGACTTCAACACCCCGACGGGGGTGGCGCCGAGCGTGCTGCGCGACGTCGAGCAGCAGGTCAACGAGGTGCTCCTGGCCGACCTGGAGGTGCACGCCTTCATCACCTCGCTGGAGGAGGCGCGGCGCATCGGCGCGATGGCGCTCTTCGGCGAGAAGTACGGCGAGGAGGTGCGGGTTGTCGAGGTCGGCGACTACGCCCGCGAGCTGTGCGGCGGCACCCACGTCTCCCGCTCCGGCCAGCTCGGCCTGGTGAAGATCCTCAACGAGTCGTCGATCGGCTCCGGGGTGCGGCGCGTCGAGGCCCTGGTCGGCATGGACGCCTTCAACTTCCTGGCCCGGGAGCACCTGCTGGTCTCCCGCCTCGCCGAGCTGTACCGGGTGCCGAACGACCAGGTCGCCGACCGGGTCGAGCAGACCGTGACGCAGCTGCGCGACGCCGAGAAGGAGCTGGAGAAGCTGCGGGCCCAGCTGGTGCTCGGCGGCGCGGCGGCGCTCGCGGCGCAGGCCAAGGACGTGGGCGGGGTCGCGTACGTGGGCACCGAGGCGCCGGAGGGCGCGGCCGGCAACGACGTGCGTACCCTCGCCCAGGAGGTCCGGGGCAAGATCGACCCGGCGCGGCCGGCGGTCGTCGCGGTGGCGGCCCGGGCCAACGGCAAGGCGTCGCTGGTCGTCGCGGTGAACCCGGCGGCGCGCAGCCGGGGCCTGGCCGCGTCGGACCTGGTCAAGGCGGCCTTCTCCGGGCGCGGCGGCGGCAGTCCCGACCTGGCCCAGGGCGGCGGCCTGCCGGCCGCCGAGGCGCCGAACCTGCTCCGCACGGTCGAGAAGGCGATCGCCGACGCGTGATACGTGCTCGCAGCGGCCAGGGCGGACCCGCGTGGTCCGCCCTGGTTCGCCGTTTCAGGGGGAGTCACCGACCGTGAGTGAGTTGTCCCGGGGTGTCCGGCTCGGGGTGGACGTCGGGCAGGTCCGGGTGGGGGTCTCCCGCTCGGACCCGCACGGCGTGCTGGCCACCCCGCTGGTGACCCTCGCCCGCGACCTCACCGCCGCCCCGGACGCGGTGCCGGCCGACATGGTCGCGCTCGCCGCGCTGGTGGCCGAGCACGAGGCGGTGGAGATCGTCGTCGGTCTTCCGGTCAATCTCGCCGGCAAGCACGGTCCCGCCGCCGTACACGTGAAGGCGTACGCTGGCCGACTGGCTGATGTAATAGCGCCCGTTCCGGTGGCGCTCACCGACGAGAGGATGTCCACGGTCGTGGCGTCTCGTAGGCTTGCCGAGCGTGGGGTCCGAGGAAAACGGCAACGAGCGGTGGTCGACCAGGCTGCCGCGGTGGAGATTCTGCAGAGCTGGCTGGACGCGCAGCGGAGGCGGACGCGATGATGGACGATCTTGACCTCGGGTTCGACGAGCAGGACCGGGGGGAGAAGGGCAAGCACCGGCGCGGCGCGGTGCGCAAGCGCAAGGGCAAGGACGGCTCCGGCGGCGGTGGCGGGCGGGGCAAGACGGTCCTGGCCCTGCTGCTCGCCATCGTCCTGCTCGGCGGGATCGGCGGCGGCGCCTTCTACGGCTTCGACCGCGTCCAGAGCTACTTCATGACCCCCGACTACGACGGCGCGGGCACCGGCGAGGTGACTGTCGAGATCAAGCAGGGCGCGCTGATCGCCGACATGGCCAACGCGCTTGTCGCCGCCGACGTGGTGAAGAGCGCCAAGGCGTTCATCGAGGCCGCCGAGGGCAACGCCCGCAGCAAGAACATCCAGCCGGGCACGTACAAGCTGCGCAAGCAGATGAGCGGCGAGAGCGCGGTCACCGCGATGCTCGACCTGAAGAACCGGATCGTCAACGGGGTCACCATCCCGGAGGGCCGGACGGCGAAGAACATCTACAAGCTGCTCTCGGAGAAGACCAAGATCCCGGTGAAGGACTTCGAGGCGGCGGCGAAGGACCCGCTCGCGCGGGGCGTGCCGGACTGGTGGTTCAAGCGCACCGACAACAAGAAGGTCAAGCCGTCGATCGAGGGCTTCCTCTACCCGGACACCTACGAGATCCCGCCGAAGGCGACCGCCGAGACCATCATCGAGCTGATGGTGGAGAACTTCCTCAGCGTGGCCGGTGAGATGGAGTTCGCCGACCGGGTGCAGAAGGAACGCAAGATCAGCCCGTACGAGGCGCTGATCGTCGCGTCGCTGGCGCAGGCCGAGGCGGGCAACAAGGACGACCTGGGCAAGGTCGCCCGGGTGGCGTACAACCGGGTGTTCGGCGAGTTCCAGTGCAACTGCCTGGAGATGGACGTCACGGTCAACTACTACCTGGAGCTGACCGGGCAGAAGACCAAGACCTCCGCCCAGATGACGGCCGCCGACCTGGACAACCCGAAGAACCCGTACAACCGCAAGCTGCCCGGCCTGGTGCCCACCCCGATCAACAACCCGGGCAAGCAGGCCATGGAGGGCGCGATGGACCCGCCGCCCGGCAAGTGGCTCTTCTTCGTGGCGATCGACAAGGAGGGACACTCCGCCTTCGCCGAGACCTACGAGGAGCAGTTGAAGAACGAGGCCAAGGCCAAGGAGGCCGGGATCATCTGATGACGGCCGCACGGCGGGCGGGGGTGCTCGGCACGCCGATCGCGCACTCCCTCTCCCCGGTGATCCACAACGCCGGCTACGCGGCGGCGGGGCTCACCGGGTGGTCGTACACCCGGATCGAGTGCGCGGCGGCGGAGCTGCCGGACGTGGTCGCCGGCCTCGGCCCGGAGTGGGCCGGGCTGTCGGTGACCATGCCGGGCAAGGAGGCGGCGCTCGCGGTGGCCGCCGAGGTCTCGCCGGTCGCCGCCGCCGTCGGCGCCGCCAACACGCTGGTACGCCGCCCGGACGGCTCCTGGTACGCCGACAACACCGACGTCGTCGGCATGGTCGAGGTGCTCACCGACGCCGGGGTACGCCCGGGCGCGACGGTGACGGTGCTGGGCGCGGGCGGCACCGCCCGCGCGGCGGTGGCTGCGGCGGGGCGGCTCGGCGCCGGCACGGTGACCGTGGTGGCCCGCCGCCCGGCGGCCGTCGAGGAGTTGCGCCCGGTGGCCCGCGCCGTCGACGTGCCGATGCGCGCGGCGGCCTGGGACGACGACGAGGCGACCCACCTCGGCGCCGACGTGGTGATCTCGACCGTGCCGAAGGGAGTCGCCGACCCGCTGGCCGTCGCGGCGGACTGGCGGCCCGGCACGGTGCTCTTCGACGCGCTCTACGACCCGTGGCCGACGCCGCTGGCCGCGTCGGCCGAGGCGGCCGGCTGCCGGATCGTCTCCGGCCTAGACCTGCTCCTGGCCCAGGCGGTGGGCCAGTTCGAGCACTTCACGGGCGTCACCGCGCCCCGGGCGGCGATGGCCGCCGCGCTGGCCGCCGCCCGCGCCGCCTGACCGCCGGCGCGGGGGCGAGAGTGTCCCCTGTGGTCGTCCAGGGCATCCTTAGGCGACGGTTAAGACGCGCTTAGGTCCGGCTGTCGTCCCCACGTCACGCCGTGGCCGTGGTTACGCTGCTGACCGTCACCGCCCGACACACAGGGAGTTCACCTTGGCTCGGCACGGACTGCACCGCCTCACCCGGCACCCCGGCCCCCGGCGCAAGGCCGTCGTCCTCGGCGTGGCCGGCGCCACGGTGGTGGCCGGCATCGTGGCCACCACCATGCCGCTGCTGGCCGCCGACGACCTGTCGATCCCGGCGACCGCCGACACCACGGCGACGATGGTGCCGCAGGACGGCGACAACGGGGCGAAGACGACGCTGGCGACCTGCGCGGTCCGCTGCGACGGCAACCCCCGGGGCGGCCGGGAGGCCGTCGTCCAGTTCGCCGTGACGACCCTGCCGGCGACGGCGGTCAACGTGCGGGCCACGCTGCGGGTGCACGCGTGGCAGGAGTTCCCGGCGACCGTGAGCGCGCACGCCTCCGCGGTGGACGCCCGCGCGGCCCGGCCGACGCCGGCGCTGCCGGGGACGGCCCTGGACACCGTCTCGAAGGTGGCAAAGGGCTTCAACGAGTGGGACGTCTCGGCCCTGGTGAAGGGCAACGGCACCTGGACGGTCTCGCTCGCGCAGACGGGGCTGGAGACCAGGATCTACTGGGCGTCGACGGAGAACCGAAACCCCGACCTGCGCCCGCGCCTGGAGATCCGCTACGACGTCGGCACCCGGCCCACGCCGGTGGTGACCAGCGCCGCGCCGTCGCCGAGCCGGACGGTCGCGCCGAGCCCCGCGCCGCGGCCGACACCCAGCGCCAGCCCCACCCGCGTCACCCCGAGCCCGTCGGCGAGCCCGTCGGCCGGTACGGACCGGTGCGGCGCGGTGTCGAGCAGGCTGGTGCCCTCCTGCGGCGCCTGGTGGGGGATGTACTCCCCGTCGAACGCCGGTGACGGCTGGGACCACGGCGCCGCGGTCGCCGACGTCGAGGCGCAGGTCGGGCGCAAGTTCGACATCGTGCACCGCTACCACGACTTCTCCAACGCCGGCAGCAACGGCGCCTTCCCCGACGCCTACCAGCGGCAGCAGATGCGCGAGGGTCGGCTGATGTTCTTCGCCTGGGAGTCGCGGATCTTCTCCTCCGGCACGGTGCTGACCTGGCAGGACGTCTACAGTGGCCGGTACGACGCCACCATCGACGCGGTCGCCGGCCGGATCCGCGACACCGGCGTGCCGGTGTTCATGGGCTTCGACCACGAGCCGGAGGACGAGCCGGCCAAGGGCAGCGACGCCGACTTCGTCCGCGCCTGGCAGCACGTGCACGACCGGTTCGCCAAGGCGGGCGCCGACAACGCGGTGTGGGTGTGGACGATGATGGGCTGGTCGGGCCACTACGACCGCTACGCCGGCCTCTATCCCGGTGACCGGTACGTCGACTGGGTCGGCTACGACCCGTACAACTTCCACGTCTGCAACGGCAGCAAGGTCTGGAAGAGCCCGGCCACCACCATCGGCAACTTCTACCGCTGGCTGGACGAGAACCGTCTCGGGGTCGGCAAGCCGCGGATGCTCGCCGAGTTCGGCACCAACTTCGACGCGGCCGACCCGGACGCGAAGCGGCGCTGGTTCGAGGAGTTCCCGGCGGCGCTGAAGGCGCACCCGAAGATCAAGGCGGCGATCTACTTCAACTCCCCGGGGATGACCCGCCGGACGGACACCTGTGACATGACCATGAACCACGACGCCGCGTCGGTGGCGGGATTCGCCCGCGCCGGTCGCGACAGCTACCTGCGGCAGCCCACCGGGGGCGCCCGCTGACACCGCGCGTTCACACTTCGACCCAGAGTGATACGGGCGAGTCGGACATCCGACTTGCTGTGTGCGGTGTCATGTTGCTGATGCAGTGACCGCCCAATCGGCGGATATCGCCGGCCTGGGTCGACCAGGCACGCTACGCGGGTTCTCTCCCGACATGGAGGCGTAGCGTGCCCGACATCCCGCTCTCTCGGCGAACCGCCGGACTCCGCACCCGGGCGGGGGTGGTCGCACTCGTGACCGCCGCCGCCGTGCTGGCCGTCCCCACCGGGACCTCCGCCGCCCTGGTGCCGGCGCCCGAACCGGCGACCCTGGTCTCGGCCAATCCGGCCGACGCCACACCGCACGCCAGGGACGGCGAGACCCGCGCCTTCGCGCAGGTCGGCTCCACCGTGTTCGTCGGCGGCAGCTTCACCCAGATCCGGCAGACCGCCAGCGCGGCGTGGACCACCCAGCGTTACCTCTTCGCGTACGACCGGGCCACCGGCACGATCTCGACCAGCTTCCTGCCGGTGCTGGACGGCGCGGTCAACACGCTTGTCGCCGGGCCCGGCGGCACGCTGATCGTCGGCGGCACCTTCAAGAACGTCAACGGCGTCTCCCGCAAGAACCTGGTGGCGCTCGACCCCGCCACGGGCGCGATCGTCGACAGCTGGGTCGGCCGCTCCGACGGCGGCACCGTGCGCGACCTGGCGCTGCACGGCAACTGGCTCTACGTGGCCGGGGCGTTCAACTGGCTCAACGGCACCGCGCACGCCGGGCTCGGCCGGCTCAACGCCACGACCGGGGCGATCGACCCGACCTTCAACGTCGACGCGACCGTCGGGCGCCACGGGACCACCTCGTACGTGTGGACGATCGACGTCGCCCCGGACGGCGGCACCCTGGCCGTCGGCGGCAACTTCACGCTCGTCAACGACCTGCCGCGCAACCAGATGGCGCTTGTCGACCTCACCGGCACCCCGGCGTTGCTGGACTGGAGCACGGAGAAGTTCGTGCCGCCGTGCGCGTCGCCGGCGACCTTCGTGCACTACGTGCAGGACGTCAAGTTCGGCGGCGACGGCAGCTGGTTCGTCGTCGGCACCAACGGCGGCTCGGGCTGGCCGGCCGCGTACTGCGACGCGCTGGTGCGCTTCGAGACCGCCGCCCGGGGCACCGGGCAGCTCGGCACCTGGGTCGACTACACCGGCAACGACACCATCACCTCCGTCGAGGTCGCCGACAACGTCATCTACCTCGGCGGGCACTTCCGCTGGCTGAACAACCCGAACGCCAGCGACACCGCCGGCAAGGGCGCGATCGACCGGCTCGGCATCGCCGCGGTCACCCCGGCGACCGGCATGCCGGTCAACTGGAACCCCCGCCGCAGCGGCAGCGCGTCGATGCCGGCCGGCACCAGCAACTGGGGCTCCTCCGTGCCGGTGCTCTGGCGCGGCAGCGACGGCCTCTACTTCGGCCACAACTCCGACGGCATGGGCAACGAGTACCACGGCCGGCTCGGAATGTTCCCGCTGACCGGCGGGCGCACCATCACCCCGAAGAACGCGCCGACCGCGACCACCGGCAACCTCTACGTCGGCACCGGCGCGGGCGAGCTGGCCAAGGTGCCGTTCGACGGGACCAGCCTGGGCACCCCGAGCACGGTCAGCCAGCCCAACTACACGGCGGCCGGCGCGACCTGGCGGGTGGACGACCGGATCTACTGGTCGCACACCGTCGCCGGCACCCCCACGGGCAGCCGGATCGACATCTCGCTGTTCAACGGCGGCGCGATCGGCGCCCCGTGGGAGGCGTCCGGCTACAACGACTGGTTCAACCCGGCGCTGATGACCGGCGCGTTCTACCTCGACGGGCGCCTCTACTACACCCGCTCGGGCGCCACCGGCCTCTACTACCGCTACTTCGAGATCGACGGCAACTACCTCGGCGCCACCGAGTTCACGCTGCCCACCACCGGAGTCACCTGGTCGGCCGTGCGGGGCATGGCCTGGGTCGCCGGCCGGGTCGTGTACGGTGCCACCGACGGAACGCTGCGCAGCGTGCCGTTCGACCCGACGGCCGCCCCGGCGGTCGACGGAACGACGGCGACGGTGGTCCCGGCGACCGCCGGCGTGACGTGGTCAACGCCGTCGACCTTCTTCTCCGTGCAGTGACGGTCGACTGTTCGTAACGGAACATCGGTAGATTGTTCACGTTGGGCCGGCGACGGATCAGCCGTCGCCGGCCCGCACGACGTGGGGAGGATCGTTGGTCGGCTCGGGTGGCAACCGCAGAGGGCTCGCGGTACGGGTCGTCTTCGCGGTCAAGCGCCGCTGGTACACGCTGCGCTATCCCCGCCTGACGCTGGGTCGGGGCGTGGAGATCCGCGGCCGGATCCGGCTGCGCCGGGGCGTACGGGTGAGCATCGGTGACCGCACCCGGATCAACAAGCTGGTCCGCTTCGCCGGTCCCGGCGAGGTGCGGGTCGGCGCCGACTGCCTGTTGAACGCCACCTGGATCGGCACCTGGACGTCGGTCACCATCGGCGACCGGTGCCTGCTCTCGGACTGCGAGCTGCTGGACAACGACTTCCACAACCTGCCTCCCGAGCAGCGGCACGACCCGCCCGTCCCGGCCACCCGCGCCCCGATCACGATCGAGGACAACGTGTGGATCGGGGCGCACGCCCTGGTGATGAAGGGCGTGCGGATCGGCCGGGACAGTGTCGTGGGCGCCGCCACGGTGGTCCGTACGGACGTGCCGCCGCGGGTCGTGGTCGCTGGAAATCCACAACAGACGGTGAAGAAGTTCAATGACTGACGCTTCCCCCGGTACCTGGGCCACGGACGTCCCCGCCAGCGGTGGCGGCACACCGGGCCGCACCGTCACGCTGACCGACCTGCTGCGCGTCCCGCTGCACCGGATCCGGCTCGTCGGGGCCGTCGCCGCGATCGGCCTGCTCGCCGCGATCGGCTACGTGGTGCTCGTACCGGCCGCCGTGTCCGCCAGCGCGGTCGTGGCGGTGCGTCCCGTCGTCACCGACGCGTTCACGCCCAGCGGGGCCGCCGCCGACCGGGCGGTGAACATGAACGTGGAGAGCGGCATCGCCACGGGCACCGACGTGGTGCAGCGGCTGGCCGACTCGGGCAACATGGACCCGCGCGAGGTGCGCGACGCACTCGAGGTCGAGGTGCCCACCGGCGGGCAGATCCTGCGCTTCGTCTACCAGGCCCCCACGGCGGAGCAGGCGGTCGAGGGCGTCAACCTCGCCGCCCAGGCCTACCTCGACGTGCGCCGCACGATGTACGAGAAGCAGCGCGAGGAGATGCTGCGCTCGTACGACGAGAGCATCGCCAAGGTCGCCGCCCAGCAGGCCGCCCTCCAGAAGCGGGTCAACAACGCCCGGGAGGGCGCCGTCGACGCCGCGGTGACCGAGCTGACCGGCATCAACAACCAGCTCACCCAGCTCAACGCCGCCCGCACCGAGATCGCCGCCGTCGACGTCAACCCCGGCTGGGTCACCCAGACCGCCGAGCGGGCCCTGGCCTCCTCCGCCGGCAACCGCCCGCTCTACCTGCTCGCCGGTCTGCTCGGCGGGACGCTGCTCGGCGTGGTGCTGGCGTACGCCTGGGAGTCGATGGACCGGCGGATCCGGTCGGTCGACGACGGCCGGGACGCCACCGGGCTCCCGCTGCTCGGCACGGTCCGCAGCCGCCGGTGGCGCGGCGGCAAGGAGGCGGTCGACGCCGACATCCGGTACGTGGCGATGGCCATCGCCGAGCGGGTGCGCCAGCCCGCCCGGGTGTCGCTGCTGACCGCCCGCGAGGAGGACCCGACGGCCATCACCGCCGGGCTGGCGGTGGCGCTGGCGGCCGTCGGCCGGGAGGTCTTCGTCGCCGACGACAGCGGGCGCGCCGACCGGCTGCGCAGCACCGTGCTCGCCGACCGGGAGCGGCTGCCCGCCGCAGCGGACCCGTCCCGCCCGCTCGTCCCGAAGCCCCGGCCGGCCGGCTCGACGACGGACGGCAAGAGCGGCGGCACCACGGAACCGGCCGAGGCCCGGCGCCCGTCGCCGCACCCGATCGGCGCCCGCCCGTCCACCGACCCGGACGCCACGCTGACCCTGCCCCGGGTCACCTCGACGGCGGCCGGCAGCAACGGCAAGGCGTCGAGCACCGACCCGGTGACCGTGGGCGCGGGCAGCGTCCGGTTCGGCATCTGGCGGCAGGGCGCCGACCACAGCCTGGTGCTGTTCAACGCCCCGCCGGCGGAGTCCGACGAGCGCGGGGTGGCCGTCGCCCGGCAGGGCACGGCGGTCGTGGTGGTCGAACAGGACCGGACCCGGCAGGGCGACCTGCGCCGCCTCGTGGAGCGGCTGCGCGCCGCCGGGGTCACCCCGCTCGGCTTCGTGTTGACGCGCTGCGGCCGGGGCTGATCCGTGCCGGTCACCCGCGCGCCGGCCACGACCGAGCCGGGCGGCGGCCCGGGCGCCGCCGCGTCGCTGCCGCAGCCGCCGCCCCCGCCACGGTTGCCGCTCTGGCCGCTGGCGTTGATGTTCGGCCTGGTGCCGGTGTGGTGGCTGGCCGGGGCGTTCTACCTCGGGTGGCCCCTGCTCGGGGCCCTGCTGTTCGCGCTGCTGTTCATCCGGGGCCGGGTGCCGCTGCCCCCGGCCGCCGGGATCTGGCTGCTGTTCCTTGCCATCGTGGTGGTCAGCGCCACCCAGTTGCATTCGCCGGCCTCGGTGCTGACGTTCGCCCTGCGGCTCGCCTTCTACCTCACCGCGCTCGTGGTGGGCGTCTACGTCTACGCGGTCGCCCGGGAACGCCCCGACCAGGCCGCCGTCCTCGTTCCGCTCTGCGCCTTCTGGTTCGCGCTGGTCGCGCTGGGCTGGCTGGGCGTGCTGGCCCCCCGGTTCGCGCTGACCACCCCGGTGGAGGTGCTGCTGCCGGGCGGGGTGGCCAACACCCCGTTCATCCAGGACATGGTCCACCTCACCACCGCGGAGTACAGCGCCCGGTCGTTGAACCCGATCTACCGGCCGGCCGCGCCGTTCGCGTACACCAACAACTACGGCAGCGCGTACGCGATGACGCTGCCCTGCGTGGTGGCCTTCACCATGCTGCGCCGGCGCGGCGTGCTGCGCTGGGCGCTGCTGGCGTCGCTGCCGCTGTCGCTGGCGCCGGCCTTCCTCACGCTCAACCGGGCGATGTTCCTCAGCCTCGGCGCCGGGCTGGCGGTGCTCGGCGTCCGGGCGGCGCTGCGCGGCAACGTCCGGGTGGCCGCGTCGATCGTCGGGGTGGTGGTCACCGGTGGCCTCGTCACCCTGTTCATCCCGGTCACCCAGCTGATCGGCAACCGGGTCGAGTCCAGCGACACCAACACCGACCGGCTCTCCCTCTACGTGGAGGTGATCCGGCGGGTACGGGAGTCGCCCTGGCTCGGCTACGGCGCGCCGGTGAACGTCGACACCGTCAGCGCCGAGGCGCCGATCGGCACCCAGGGGCAGTTGTGGATGGTGCTGTTCAGCCACGGCGTCCCCGCTCTGCTGTGCTTCCTCGCCTGGTTCGTGGTCGCCGCGCTGATCTGCGCCCGCGCCACGTCCGCCGCCGGGCAGTGGCTGGCCGTGGTGCCGGTGGTCTGCCTGGTGCAGATCCCCTTCTACGGCATGGCCAACCAGAACCTCGCGGTCGCCTTCTTCGCGGTCGCCTTCGCGATGGCGCTCACCGAGCGGGAGACGGTGGCCCGACTGCACCGCCCCCGCATCCCGCGCCCGAAGGCGGTGCCCGCATGACCGCCGCCACCCGCCCGCCGTCCGGCCCCCAACCGGCCGCCGCACCCGCCGAGTCGGGCCCGGGCGGTGCGCCGACCGGCGACGACACGGAGACCCGCCGCAGCGTCCGCAGCGGCGTGGCCGGGCTGGTCGGCGCGGCCACCAGCGGCCTCTTCGGCTTCCTGCTCGCGGTGGTCATCACCCGCGGCTACGGCACGGTCGGCTCCGGGGCTTTCTTCGCCGCGATCGGTGTGGTCACCGTCGCCACCGCCGTGTGCACCCTCGGCGCCGAGACCGGGCTGATGTGGGCGCTGCCCCGCCGGCGCCTCGGCGCGCGGGGCGACGCCGCCCGGGTGCTCCGGGTGGCGCTGATCCCGCCGCTGCTGGCCGCGGTCGCCGTCGCCGTGGCCGGGGTGCTCGCCGCCGACGCGCTCGCCCCGCGCCTGCTCGGCGGCTCCGGCGTCGACGGCGCGGCCCTGCTGACGGCCAGCTTCGTCGCGGTGCCGGTGGTGGTGGCGATGACGCTGCTGCTCGCGGCGCTGCGCTGCGTGCGCCCGATCCGGGCGTACGTCGGGGTGCAGTTCTTCCTGCTGCCGGTGGCCCGGCCCGTGCTGGTCGGCGCGGCGGCCCTGGCCGGCGGTGGCCTGCTGGCCGGCATGACCGGCTGGCTGGTGCCGGCGGCGCTCGCCCTGCTGGCCTGCCTGACGCTGGTGGCCGGCCCGCTCGGCGTCGGCCGGGGCGCGGCGCTGCGACCCGCCCCCGGCGACTGGTCGGCGTTCTGGCGCTTCGCGCTGCCGAGGGCCGCGTCGGCCGCCATCGACGCCGGCAACATGTGGGTGGGCGTGCTGCTCACGTCGGTGCTCGCCGGGCCGGCCGACGCCGGCGTGTTCGGCGCGGTCGGGCGCTACATCCTCGCCGGCCAACTGGCCATGCAGGGGCTGCGGGTGGCGGTGTCACCGCAGCTGTCCCGGCTGCTCGGGCGCGGGGACCGGGCCGCGGCGGCGGCCGTGCACCGGCAGTTGACCACGTGGGGGCTGGTGCTGTCCTGGCCGGTCTACCTGCTGCTCGCCGTCTTCGGGCTGGCCTTCCTCCAGCTCTTCGGGCCCGAGTTCACCGCCGGCGCCCCCGCGATGACCGTGCTCGCGCTGGCCATGCTTGTCAACACCGGGGTCGGCAACGTGCAGAGCCTGCTGCTGATGGGCGGGCGCAGCGGGCTGCACCTGGCCGCCACGCTGGCCGGGCTGCTGGTCACGGTCTCCCTCGGGCTGTGGCTGATTCCGGCGCACGGCGCGACGGGGGCGGCGCTGGCCTGGGCGCTCGGCATCGCCACCGAGAACCTCACGGCGGTCGGCTGCGCCCGGGCCGTGGTCGGCCAGCCGCTTGTCGACGCGGCGATGCTGCGGGCCGGGGCGGCCACCGTCGCCGGGGTGGGGGCCGCGGCGACGATCGGGGTGCTGGCCGGCGGCCGGGGGATCGGCGGCCTGGCCGTGGCCCTGGGCGTGCTGGCCGCCGGCTGCGTCGGCTTGTTGACGTTGCCCCGGGTGCGGCACCGCATCCGGGTGACCATGGTGCAGGTTCGTGGGCGGCAGGAGGCGGCCCCGGCCGCCACCGGGCGCGCCCCGGAGGAATCGAAGGGCAGGTGAGGTTCGTCGTGCCGTCCATCCGAGACCGGGTGAAGCAGCTCGTACCGACCCAGGTGACGGAGCGGGTGCGGGAGTCGCTCGTCGACTACGGGGTACGGACCAGCGACCGGCGACCACTGCCGGACTTCCTCATCATCGGCACCAAGCGGGGCGGCACCACCTCGCTGTGGAACTACCTGATCCAGCACCCGCTGGTGCCCCGGCTCTTCCCGGCCTGGAACACCAAGTCCTCGCACTACTTCGAGGAGCACTGGCGTCGGGGCGAGGCCTGGTACCGCTCGCACTTTCCCACCCAGCGCCACCGGGAGGCGCTGGAGAAGCGGCACGGCGGGCCGGTACGCGTCGGCGAGGCGGCGCCGCTGTACATGTTCCACCCCCTCGCGGCGCAGCGGGTCGCGGCGCTGATGCCGTCGGTGCGGCTGATCGTGCTGCTGCGCGACCCGGTGGAGCGGGCGTACTCGCACTGGAAGGAGCGGCGCACGCACGGCATCGAGCCGCTCGACTTCGCCGCCGCGCTCGCCGCCGAGCAGGAGCGCACGGCGGGGGAGCGGGAGCGGCTGATCGCCGAGCCGGAGTACTTCAGCGAGCCGTACGACTGGTACACCTACCGGGCCCGGGGCCGCTACCTGGAGCACCTGGAGCCGTGGCTGGAGCGCTTCGACCGGGAGCAGATCCTCTTTCTGCCCAGCGAGGACCTCTACCGCGACGCCCGGTCCACCTACCGCCGGACGCTGGACTTCCTCGGCCTGCCCCCGCACGACCTGCCCGACTTCAAGGTCTACAACGACCGCCGTTCGTCGCCGCTGGAGCCGGCGGTGCGCGCCGAGCTGACCGAGTACTACCGCCCGTACAACGACGCGTTGCGGCAGCGGTTGGGGCTGGAGCTCGACTGGCCGGACCAGGCCCCGTGACGGCGCGGGCCACCGCCGCCGACCCCCGCACGCGCACCGACGGGCTGGGCTGGGTCACCCGGGCGGTGTTCGGCGACGAGCGGATCGCCCTGACCGTGGGCGCCCCGCCGCCGCCCGGGCACCGCGCCGTCGCCCGGTACGCCGTCGTCCCGTCGCTCGCCCGGGCCCGCTTCCTGCTGCCGCTCGGCGCGCCCCGGGCCACGGCCGCCTCGCTGCTGGCGTACAACGCGCTGCGCCCGCCGAAGGTGCGGGCCGTGCGGGCCGGGCTCGGCACGCTGGCGCGGGTCGGCGCGGTCGACCTGGCCCCGTTCCCCCGGCTGACGGTGTCGCTGCCCGAGGGCGTCGCGGCCGACGAGGCGCTGCTGGCCGGGCGGCTGGGCGCCGCGCTCGGGAGACCGGCGGTGTACGCGGCCTGCGGGGTCCGCCCGCCGGACCCGAACCACAAGCCCACCCTGCAACTGTTCGCCCCGGACGGCCGGGCCCTCGGCTACGCGAAGATCGGCTGGAACGGGGCCACCCGGGCGCTGGTGACCGCCGAGGCGGCGGCCCTGCGGGAGTTGCCGGCGGTGACCGGCGTGCCCGACCACCCGGCGGCGCCCCGGCTGCTGGCCGAGACGACGGCCGCCGGGCAGGTCGTCGCGCTGGTCGAGCCGCTGCCACCGGCCGTGCGGGGCGTGTCGGCCGGCGAGGCGCCGCGGATCGCGGCCCTGCTGGCCGTGGCCCGCCGGGGCCGCCCGCCGGCGCCACCGCGCCCCCTGGCCGGGTCGGCGTTCCTGGCCCGGCGTGCCGCCGACGCCGGGCGCGCCGCCGCCGGCACGCCGGACGGGGCCCGGGCGGTCGCCGCCGTCGCCGCCCTGACCGACAGGCACGGCGGCACGACCGTCGAGTTCGGGCACTGGCACGGCGACTGGGTGCCCTGGAACCTCGGCGTGCACGCCGGCCGCCTCGTCGCCTGGGACTGGGAGCACAGCGGGCCGGACGTGCCGCTCGGCTTCGACCTGGCGCACGACGCGTTCCAGCGGGCCCTGGTGCTGCGGGGCGAGCCGGCCGCGGCGGCGGCGCGGGCCGTCGACGCCCACCTCGACCGGTACGGCACCGACCTCGGGCTCGGGCCGGCGGCCCGGCGGCTGGTGGCCGACGCCTACCTGCTGGAGATGTGGCTGCGCACCTGGCGCCTCGCCGACGCGGGCGCCGGCTGGAACGCGGCGCTGCATCCCGCCCTGCTGGACGTCATCGAGAAACGACATAGCGGCTGATCCACCGAAATCGCCGGGACCTGAGGGGCACCGTCGACTCCGGATAGTGACGAAGAAACTCCAGGTCGTGACGATCGTCGATACCGATGGTCGCCGCGGCGCACCCGATCCGTCACCCGCGGAGATCGATCTGTCGCCCGGTCGCCCTATTTCACCAGCCGGGGGACGTGTGATCTGCTGTCGCGTGGCGACCACCGAACATCCAAGCGAACTTGTGGGGAGTCGCGTGGAAACGACGACCGAGGATGCCGGCGAGCCCGGATTCCTGCTCCTGGTGGGCTCCAGCGGCGGCCATCTGGCCCAACTGCTCGCCCTGCGCCCGTGGTACGAACGCTGGCGGCGGTGCTGGGTCACCTTCGACACACCCGAGGCGCTCTCGCTGCTGGCTGGCGAGGAACTCGTCCCGGCGCACCACCCGACCACCCGCAACGTGCCGAACCTGCTGCGCAACGCCGTACTCGCCTGGCGGGTGCTGCGGTCGCGCCGGGTCGCCGCGGTGGTGACCACCGGCGCCGGCGTGGCCGTCCCGTTCGTGGTGCTGGCCCGGCTCCGGGGCGTGCCGACCGTCTACATCGAGGTGTACGACCGCATCGACACCCCGACCCTGACCGCCCGGCTCTGCCGGCCCTTCCTCTCCGCGATGCTCGTGCAGTGGGACGAGCAGCGCCGGCAGTACCCGGAGGCCACCGTCGTGGGGACCCTGCTGTGAGCGCCGAGAGCACCGGAACCACCCCCGCGCACCGCGTCGCCCCCGGCCGTCCCCGGCCTGCGCCCGCCACCCGGCTGCCCCGGCCGCGCGACTCCGGCGGCCTCGCGCAGGCCCGGCTGCTGGTCGCCGTCGGCACCGACAAACACCCGTTCGACCGCCTGGTCGGCTGGCTGGAGGAGTGGCATCCCGCCGTCGCCGAGGGCGTCGGGCTGACCGTCCAGCACGGACACACCCGGGCCCCCGGGGTGCCCGGGGCGATGCCCTTCCTCGGTCACGACGAGCTGCAGACGGCGATGGCCGAGGCCGACCTCGTGGTCTGCCACGGCGGCCCGGCCACCATCCTGGAGGCCCGCCGGCACGGGCACCTGCCGATCGTCGTCCCACGGGACCCGACCCGGGGCGAACACGTCGACGACCACCAGCAGTTGTTCGCCCGTCGCCTGGGCGCGGCCGGCATGGTGGCGCTGGCCGAGACCCGGGAGGCGCTGTTCGAGGCGCTCACCGCCGGCCTCGCCGACCCGTCGCGGTTCGCCGTCGCGGCCGACCCGGACGCGTCCCGGGCGCGCCGCGCGGCGGTCGAGCAGGTGGGACGGATCGTGGAGGACCTGGTGGCCGCGTCGACCGGACGACGGCAGCGGACGAGGTGGCGGCCGTGGGCACGGCCGGCCCGGAACGGAGAGCGGCGATGACCGAACACCCGAGCGTGAGCGCGGTGGTGCCCACCCGGGACCGCCCGGAACTGCTCCGGGCCGCCGTACGCGCCATCCTCGACCAGGACCACCCCGGGCCGATCGAGGTGGTGGTGGTCTACGACCAGTCCGAGCCGGACGCCTCGCTGGCCGAGCTGTCCCGCCCGGACCGGCTGGTCCGGGTCATCCGCAACGAGCGCGCCCCCGGCCTGGCCGGCGCCCGCAACTCGGGCGTCCTGGCCGCCACCGGCGAGCTCGTCGCGTTCTGCGACGACGACGACGAGTGGCTGCCAGGCAAGCTGCGGGCCCAGGTCGAGGCGCTCGCCGCCCACCCCGACGCGGAGTTCGTCAGCTGCGGCATCCGGGTCAGCTACGACGGGCACACCGTCGACCGGGCGCTGCCGAAGGACTCGGTCACCCTGGCCGACCTGCTGCGGGACCGGATGACGGAGCTGCACCCGTCGACCTTCCTGATCCGCGCCGCCGCGCTGCGCGACGGGTTCGGGCTGGTCGACGAGGAGATCCCGGGCAGCTACGCGGAGGACTACGAGTTCCTGCTCCGGGCCGCCCGCAGCGCGCCGCTGGTCAACCTGCGCACGCCGTACGTGCTGGTGCGCTGGCACAAGCGGTCCTACTTCGCGCAGCGCTGGGACACCATCTCCGAGGCGTTGCAGTGGCTGCTGGAGCGCTACCCCGAGTTCGGCACGCAGCCGGCCGGTGAGGCGCGGGTCACCGGGCAGATCGCCTTCGCCCGCGCCGCGTCCGGCGACCGGCGGGGCGCGATGCGCTGGGCCCGGCACACCATCCGGCGCAACCCGCGCGAGCCGAGGGCGTACCTGGCCCTCGCCGTGGCCGGGCGGATGGTCCGCGCCGACGCGGTGCTGCGTACCCTGCACAAACGCGGCCGGGGCATCTGAGCGCGCGGTCAGGGCACGGTGCGTCGCTCCGCGGCGTCGAACGCGGGCGCGAGCGGGGCCAGCGCCGCGCGGAGCTGGTCGGGCAGCGAGCCGGAGGGCACGACCAGTCCTCCGGCTCCGAAGCCCTCGGCGGCCCCCGCGTTCCCGGCCGGCTGGAGCCAGCCCTCCAGTGCGATCCGCACCGCCGCGGCCACGCTTGCCGCGAGAACGCGGGCCGTGTGCGCTCCGGCGTCACCCAGGCGTTCGGCGATCGCTGCCGTGAGCGGGGGCTCGATGCCGGTGGTGGTGTCGAGGAACGCGTCGCGCAGCGCGGTCCGGGTGGTGATCAACAGCAGCACGTGGCGTTCGTGCTCGCCGGTGTTCGCGTACTGCTCGACCACTGCCTCGGTGACGACGTCGGCCAGGCGCGCTCCTGCGGGCCGGGCCGTGACCGCCGCCGCGATCCGCGCCTCCCGGTCCGCGGTGACGGCGGAGACGATCGCCTGCTCCCGGCTGGCGAAGTAGTTGTTGTAGGTGCGCGGCGAGACCCCGGCCGCCTCGGCGATGTCCTCGACCCGCACCTGGTCCGGTCCGTGCTGCACGGCCAGGCGCAGGGCCGCCTCGCGTAGCGCCTCGCGGGTGGCCTGCTTCTTCCGCTCCCGCAGCCCCGGTGGTGGCGTCGTCACGGTGTCAGCGTCCCATGCAGGACTACGTACGCGCAAAGTTGCGCGTACGTAAACTTGCGTGCGCGCACTTTTGCTGTCAGTCTCGACCCGACCGGGACCGACGGAGAGGACGCCGCCATGCGCGCAAGAGGAATGACCTACGACACCGGATTCGTCGTGCACGGCCAGACGTCCCGCGAACACTTCGATCCTGCGGTGGTCCGGCGCGAGCTCGCCATCATCCGCGACGACCTGCACTGCAACGCGGTCCAGATCATCGGCGGCGACCCGGATCGACTGGAGCTGGCCGCCGGCGCCGCCGCCGAACTCGGCCTGGAGGTCTGGTTCTCGCCCTATCCGCTGGAGCTGGATCCGGAGCAGATCCTCACGCTCTTCCGCGACTGCGCCGAGCGGGCGGAACGGCTCCGGCAGCAGGGGGCCGCGGTCGTGTTCGTCGCAGGGGTCGAGCTGAGCGTGATGAACCGTGGGTTCCTGCCCGGCGAGAGCCCCGAGGATCGGGTCGCGCGGCTGATGAGCCGACCCGAACGGCGGGCCGAAGCCATCCGCGAACTCGGGGTGCACATCAACGCGTTCCTCCGCGACGCGGCGGCCACGGTCCGCGAGCGCTTCCAGGGCAGGCTCACCTATGCGTCCATCCAGTTCGAGCAGGTCGACTGGACCCCCTTCGACATCGTGGCGTTCGAGCTGATCCGCTCCGCCGAGGTCGCCGACCGGTTCCGGGACGCGGTGCGCACCCTGGCCCAGGGCCCGAAGCCGCTCGCCATCACCGGGTTCGGCACCGCGGCCTACCGCGGCGCGGGAGACCGCGGCGGGCGGGTACTGGAAGTGGTCGAGCACGACCCGGAGACCAGGGCCCCGGTACGGCTCAACGGCGTACACGAGCGGGACGAGGCCGGCCAGGCCGCATATCTGAGCGAGCTGCTGGAGATCTTCGAGACCGAGGGCGTGGACAGCGCGTTCGTGTTCCTGTTCGCCCTGCCCGGCTACCCGCACCGCCCGGACGGCGACCCCAGGGACGACCTGGACCGGGCCAGCCTGGGCATCGTCAAGCTCCTCGAAGGACGCCGTGGGCAGACCTACCCCGACATGGAATGGGAGCCCAAGGCCGCCTTCGCGGCAGTGGCACAGCGCTATCGGAGGTGACAGGCCCGGAGCCGCCGGAAGCGGCGGAGGCCGGGCGGCGGGCCAGCCCGGCGGTCGCGGCGGGCCGTGCCGCGTCCGCAGGGCGGGACGCGGCGGGCACCGCATGGCGGCGGCCACCGGGCGTGACAGACTGACCGCTGTGTTGCGCTGGTTGACTGCAGGGGAATCGCACGGTCCCGCCCTCGTCGCGATGATGGAGGGCGTGCCCGCCGGCGTCGAGGTGACCACCGGGGACATCGCCGGTGAGCTGGCCCGGCGCCGGCTCGGCTACGGCCGGGGCGCGCGGATGTCGTTCGAGCAGGACGAGGTGGAGGTCATCGGCGGGCTGCGGCACGGGGCGACCCTCGGCAGCCCCGTCGCGATCCGCGTCGGCAACTCCGAGTGGCCCAAGTGGCGCACCGTGATGGCCGCCGACCCGGTCGACGCGGAGGAACTGGCCAGCCAGGCCCGCAACGCGCCGCTCACCCGCCCCCGCCCGGGGCACGCCGACCTGGCCGGCATGCAGAAGTACGGCCACACCGACGCCCGGCCGATCCTGGAGCGGGCCAGCGCGCGGGAGACCGCCGCCCGGGTCGCCGTCGGCACGGTCGCCAAGGCACTGCTCCGGCAGGCCCTCGGCATCGAGATCGTCTCGCACGTGGTGGAGCTGGGCCCGGTCGCCGCCAAGCCGGGGCTGCGCCCCACGCCCGCCGACGCCGACCGCATCGACGCGGACCCGCTGCGCTGCCTCGACCCGGAGGCCAGCGCCCGGATGGTCGCCGAGGTCGACGCCGCGAAGAAGGCCGCCGACACCCTGGGTGGCGTGGTCGAGGTGCTGGCGTACGGGGTGCCGCCGGGCCTGGGCAGCCACGTGCAGTGGGACCGCAAGCTCGACGCCCGGCTCGCGACCGCCCTGATGTCGATCCAGGCCATCAAGGGCGTGGAGATCGGCGACGGTTGGCAGCAGGCGCGCTCCCGTGGTTCCGAGGCGCACGACGAGATCATCCCCACCGCCACCGGCGTACGTCGGGTCACCGACCGGGCCGGCGGGCTGGAGGGCGGCATCACCACCGGCGAGCCGCTGCGCGTGAAGGCCGCCATGAAGCCGATCTCGTCGCTGAACCGGGCCCTGGCGACGGTGGACGTCACCACCGGCGAGCCGGCCACCGCGATCAACCAGCGCTCGGACGTGTGCGCCGTGCCCGCCGCCGCCGTCGTCGCCGAGGCGATGGTGGCGCTGGTGCTGGCGGAGGCCGCCACCGAGAAGTTCGGCGGCGACTCGGTCGCCGAGATCCGCCGCAACCTGGCCGGCTACCTCGACGCCCTGGTGATCCGGTGAGCGCGGCTCGGCGGGCGGGGCGCGCGGCGGTTCGGCGGTGCCGCTGATGGCGCCGGTCTGCGTACTGGTGGGGGCACCCGGCTCGGGCAAGACCACCGTCGGGCTGGCGCTGGCCGAGCTGCTCGGTGTGGAGTTCCGCGACACCGACCTGGACATCGTGCGGCTGGCCGGCAAGCCGATCTCCGAGATCTTCATCGACGAGGGTGAGGACCACTTCCGTACCCTCGAACGGGCGGCCGTGGCGGCGGGGCTGGCCTCGTGCGGGGGCGTGCTCGCCCTCGGCGGCGGCGCGATCCTCGCCGAGGAGAACCGCGCGGCCCTGGTCGGGCACCCCGTGGTCCACCTCTCCGTCGAGCTGTCCGACGCGGTGAAGCGGGTCGGGCTAGGCGGGGGCCGCCCGCTGCTGGCGATAAACCCCCGGGCGACGCTGAAGTACCTGCTGGACCAGCGCCGCCCGCTCTACGCCGAGGTGGCCACCGCCACGGTCGTCACCGACGGGCGGGAACCGGCGGAGATCGCCGCCGAGATCGCCGCGCTGCTCAAGCGCTGAGCCCCGCACCGCCGCGGGCCCCGGGACCCCGGCGGCCGTGTCACTCGCGGGCGATGCCGTCGAGCACGTCGGTCAGGCCCTTCGGCTCGCTGAGCATCGGCCAGTGGCCGGTGGGCAGCGCGTACAGCCGGCCGCCGGCCAGCCCGGCGAAGAACGGGTGGCCCTGCGCGATCATGTCCTCGACCACCGCGAGCGGGAAGGTGCTCGCCACCAGGGCCGTCGGCACCGCGTGTCCACCGGTGCGGCGGACCGGGTCGGTGGCGGCGCGCAGCGGGTGGGCGGTGGCCCGCCGCCGCAGCAGCGCGAGCGCGGCGGGAGTCAGCCCGGCCAGGTTCTGCGGGTCCTGGGCCGGATCGAACGCGGGCGGCGGCAGCAGGTGCCCGTCGCCGATCTCGGCGCGCAGCCGCTCCTGCTCCTCGGGCGGGTTGCTGTCGAACTGCGACATGCCGTCGGGCATCGGCCCGCTCTCCACGTAGACCACCCGGGCGATCCGCTCGCCGAGGCGGTCCGCCGCCTGGGTCACCGGCAGCCCGCCGCCGGAGTGGCCCACCAGCACGACGTCGTGCAGCTCCTCCACCTCGATCAACCGGACGATGTCGGTGGTGTGTGTCTCCAGGCCGACCTCCGGGCCGGCGAGGTGGGCGCGCTCGGCCACCCCGGTCAGCGTCACCGGGTGGACCTCGTGGCCCTGCCCGCGCAGCGCCGCCGTCACGTCGCGCCACGCCCAACCGCCCAACCAGAACCCCGGCACCAGTACGAACGTCGCCATCGCGGCCTCCCTCTCTCGTCGTTCGCGACCACCGTACGATCGAATCCGGACGCTTTCCGCCCGCTTTTAAGGAGTGGTCCGTGTCGCATCCCGCCGCCCGGGTGCTCGGCATGCTCGAACTGCTCCAGAGCCACCACCGGCTCACCGGGGCGGAGCTGGCCCGCCGGCTGGGGGTGGACGGGCGTACGGTGCGCCGCTACGCCGCGACCCTGGCCGAGCTGGGCATCCCGGTCGCCGCCGAGCGGGGCCGCCACGGCGGCTACCGGCTGCGCCCCGGCTACAAGCTGCCGCCGCTGATGCTCACCGACGACGAGGCCGTCGCCGTGCTGCTCGGTCTGGTCGCCGCCGAGCGGCTCGGGCTGGGCACCGAAGAACCGGCGACCGCGACCGCGCTGGCCAAGATCCGCAGGGTGCTCCCGCCCACGCTCAGTGACCGCCTCGCGGCGGTGCAGGAGCACCTCGGCTTCACCCTGCGGCAATCGGCGCCGCAGCCCCGGCCGGCGACCGGGACGCTGCTCACCCTCGGCGCCGCCGCTCGGCACCGGCGCCGGGTACGGCTGGAGCACCGTTCCTCCTCCGGCACGGTGACCCGCCGGGAGCTCGACCCGTACGGGCTGGTCTTCCACTCCGGCCGCTGGTACGTCACGGGCCACGACCACCTGCGCGGGGAGGTGCGCACGTTCCGACTGGACCGGATCAGGGAGGTGCTGCCGGGGGAGGAGACCTTCGCCGTGCCCCACGGCTTCGACCCGGTCGCCCAGGTGACCCGCTCGCTGGCCCGCGTCCCGTACGCCCACGACGTCGAGGTGCTGCTGGAAGCCGACCTGGCCGCCGCCCGACGCCGCCTGCCGCCCAGCGTGGCCGAGCTGAGCACGACCGACGGAGGCGTGCTGCTGCGCGCCCGCGCGGAGAACCTGGCCGGGATGGCCCAACTGCTCGCGGGGCTGGGCTGGCCGTTCACCGTCGTACGCCCCGAGGCCCTGCGCGCCGAGGTCGCCGCGCACGCCCGGGGGCTGGCCGCGTGGGCGGCCCGGGTGCCCGGGTGATCCCGCCCCGGGGCGCGGCCCGCGCGGTCCGCCCCGGCGCGGGAACGGTGGCCACGAAGTGGACAGTTCCCCCCTCGGATCGGGCGGCTGGACTAGGCTGCCGGCGATGGACGAGGTGACCCGGATCCCGGTCGGCGGCGAGCGCCCGTACGACGTGCTGGTGGGACGCGACCTGCTCGACGCGCTGCCCGGGCTGCTGCCGGACGCGACCCGGGTGGCGGTGCTGCACGCGCACCCGCTGAAGGAACTGGCCGACGCGATCGGCGGGCGGCTGCGCGCCGCCGGCGTCGCACCGCTGCTGATCGAGGTGCCGGACGCCGAGGCGGGCAAGCGCATCGACGTGGCGGCGACCTGTTGGGACCGGCTGGGCGAGGCGGGTTTCACCCGTACCGACGCGGTGGTGGGCGTCGGTGGCGGCGCGGTCACCGACCTGGCCGGCTTCGTCGCGGCCTGCTGGCTGCGGGGGGTGCGCTGGGTTCCGGTGGCGACCTCGCTGCTGGGCATGGTCGACGCGGCGGTGGGCGGCAAGACCGGGATCAACACCGCCGCCGGCAAGAACCTGGTCGGGGCGTTCCATCCGCCGGTCGGCGTCCTCGCCGACCTGACGACGCTGGACAGCCTCCCGCAGGCCGACCTCGCCGCCGGTCTGGCCGAGGTGGTCAAGTGCGGCTTCATCGCCGACCCGGTGATCCTCGACCTGGTGGAGCGGGACCGGGCGGCGGCCACCGACCCGACCGGCCCGGTGACCCGCGAGCTGATCGAGCGGGCGATCCGGGTGAAGTCCGACGTGGTCTCGGGCGACCTGCGCGAGTCGGGCGTGCGGGAGGTGCTCAACTACGGTCACACCCTGGCCCACGCCATCGAGAAGGCGGAGGACTACCGCTGGCGGCACGGCCACGCCGTGTCGGTCGGCGTCGTCTACGCCGGTGAGTTGGCCCGACTGGCTGGGCGGCTGGACGCCCCCACCGCCGAGCGGCACCGGACGGCCATGGCGGCGCTCGGCCTGCCCACCAGCTATCCCGCCCAGGCCTGGCCCGGACTGCTCGCCACGATGCGGGTGGACAAGAAGGCCCGGGGCAACCAACTGCGTTTCGTCGTGCTGGACGGGCTGGCCCGGCCGGCGATCCTGGAGGGCCCGGACGACGAGCTGCTGGAGGCGGCCTACCGCGAGGTGGCCGCATGAAGGTCCACGTGCTGAACGGCCCGAACCTCGGCCGGCTCGGCACCCGGCAGCCGGACGTCTACGGGGCGACCAGCTACGCGGACCTGGTGGCGCTCTGCGAGTCGACCGGGCGGGAGCTCGGGCTGGACGTGACGGTCCGGCAGACCGACGCCGAGCACGAGCTGCTGGCCTGGCTGCACGCCGCCGCCGACGAGGGCGCCGCCGTGGTGCTCAATCCCGCCGCCTGGTCGCACTACTCGTACGCGGTCCGGGACGCCTGCGCCATGCTGCGCGGGCCGCTGGTCGAGGTGCACATCTCCAACATCCACGCCCGCGAGGAGTTCCGGCACCATTCCGTGGTGTCGGCGGTGGCGACCGGGGTGATCTGCGGCCTCGGCGTCGACGGCTACCGCCTGGCCCTGCACCACCTGGCCGCCCTGATCCGCTGACCCCGGTTGCCCTCCCCGCTCCCGCCTGCCCCGCCCCGCCCCGCCCCGCCCGTCCCGCCCCGCCTGCCCCGTCCCGCCCTGCCCCGTCCCGCCCGCTCTGCCCGTACCGCCCGTACCGCCCGTCCCCCGTCCCGCCGTCGCGTGCGGGAGCGGCGAGATGAGTGCCGGTGGCGCGCTCTGCGCTCCAGTCGTCGTGACGGTGAGTGATATCTCCCTTCGTTACTGCCGGTTACCGCCGCTCCGGCTCGTGCTCCATGCCCCTCCGACGCTTTGCTCTGCATCCGAATTCGCACCACCGGTCTGAGCTGGGATTTCTTGTCGACGGCGAATCGTGGCCGGAGGCGACAAAGTGACCACGCGTAACTGGCGCCTCCGTGGGTGCAGAGCAAAGGGAGGGTGGAGGGGTTCTGCCGGGGAGCGTGGCGGCTTACGGAGTGTGAGTGCTGGCGTGCGTTGTCGCTGGCGACCCCGCAAGGTGGCTGGGCCGGCGGCTCGGCCGGCGGGGCAGCGGTGGCTGGGCCGGCGCGGTGACGCTGCTGGGTCGGCTGCGGGGCGGCGTGGCGGGGCCGGCCGCGGGGGCGACAGCGGCTCGGCCGGTCGGCGGGCAACCAATGGCGGGACCGGCGGGGCAACTGCGGCAGCGGCGGCGGCGAATGGTGGGGCGCGGCGGAAGGCGTCGCGAGCGGGCGGGGGGAGAGTGGCGGAAGGGCGGCGGGAAGCGGCGGACAGCGGCGTTCGGCGCAACTAGTAGACTTGCCAGGTCTGTCCGCCAATTGATGATCAAGGCAGGAAATGGCCACCACCAACGACCTGAAGAACGGCCTGGTACTCAACCTCGACGGAGAGCTCTGGGCCGTCGTCGAGTTCCAGCACGTCAAGCCCGGTAAGGGTGGTGCGTTCGTGCGTACCACGCTGAAGAACGTGCTGTCCGGCAAGGTGGTCGACAAGACCTTCAACGCGGGCACCAAGGTCGAGACTGCGACCGTGGACAAGCGCACCATGCAGTACCTCTACGCCGACGGCGAGGACTACGTCTTCATGGACCTGGAGACGTTCGACCAGATCAACGTGCCGGGTGCCACCGTCGGCGACGCGGCGAACTACCTGCTGCCCGAGGCTGAGGCGACCGTGGCCACCCACGAGGGTGTCCCGCTCTACATCGAGCTGCCGACCAGCGTCGTGCTGGAGGTCACCTACACCGAGCCGGGCCTGCAGGGCGACCGGTCGACCGGCGGCAACAAGCCGGCGACCGTCGAGACCGACGCGACGGTCCAGGTGCCGCTCTTCATCACCACCGGCGAGAAGATCAAGGTCGACACCCGCGACGGCCGTTACCTCGGCCGCGCCTGATGGCCGAGGGCCCCAAGCAGCAGATGCCTGCGCGCCGCAAGGCGCGTAAGCGGGCGCTGGACGTGCTCTTCGAGGCCGACCTGCGGGACCGCCCGCCGGTCGAGGTGCTCGCCGGCTACATCGAGCGGATCGAGAAGCCCCGACCCGAGCACCTGGGATACGCGGTGAGCCTCGTCGAGGGCGTCGCCGCTCACCTCGACCGGATCGACGAGGTGATCGCCAGCTACGCCGAGGGGTGGACGCTGGACCGGATGCCGGCGGTCGACCGCAACCTCGCCCGGATCGCGGTCTACGAGCTGCTCTACGTCGACGAGATCGACGACGCGGTGGCCATCAGCGAGGCCGTCGAGCTGGCCCGGCAGATGTCGACCGACGACTCGCCGCGCTTCCTCAACGGCATCCTCGGCCGCATCGCCGAGTACGCCACCCGCTGACGCGGCGCACGTCACACCCGGACGTGCGTCACAGCCGGTGTGCTCAACAGGCGGGACGCGACACGAACGACGACGAGAGGGGCCCGTGCCGGACGGCACGGGCCCCTCTCGCGTTCCTGGTCAGCTGGCGAAGAACGCCCGCGGGTCGGCGACCAGCACGCCGTGCTCGGTGAGCCGCTCGATCAGGCCGGACGGCGAGGCGTCGTACACGATCGCGAGCGCGCGCAGGTCGTCGGCGCGGATGGAGAGCACGCGGCCGTTGTAGTCACCGCGCTGCTGCTGGATGGCACGCGCGTACCGGGCGACGTAGGCGAGGTCCTCGGATGCCTCGTCGTAGAGCCGCTCCAGGTCGAGGACGATCTTGCTGGTGGGCTCGTGGCGAACCCCGCTGCCGTCGGGCAGCAGCTCCGAGACGGGAACGCGGTAGAAGTCGGCAAGCTCGGCCAGGCGCGACACCGTGACGGCGCGGTCGCCGCGCTCGTAGGAGCCGACCACCACCGCCTTCCACCGCCCGTTCGACTTCTCCTCCACGCCCTGCAGGGACAGGCCCTGCTGCTGACGGATGGAGCGCAGGCGGGCGCCCAGAGACTTGGCGTATTCAGAGGGCATTAAACACTCCCAGTGCTGCTCGGGGTTCTCCCAGGGTCGCTACGGAGCGTGACGGTACGGGGATTGGTACAACTGGTCAAGTGGTCGTGACCTTACCGTTGGGATCACCGGGGGAGTTGTCCGCATTTCGCCGGGCTGACCAGGGGGTCAGTGGCCGGCGGCGGTCGGTGCGGTGACCACTGGTAACGTGGCGGGAAGCCCCGGTCCGGGCCGCTCGCGTCCCGGTACCGGCATCCGACGTCCTTTAACGACCCGTCCCGTGAGGCGGGGAAGGAGGTCCGCCGTGGCCTACCCACCTGCTGCCCAGTCGTCGCCGCCGCGACAACCCTCGGTGAAGGTGATCCTCGCCAGCGCCGACGTTCAGCGCGTGATCGACCGCATCGCCCACCAGATCCTGGAGAAGACCCAGGGCGCCGCGGACACCGTGCTGCTGGGCATCCCCACCCGGGGCGCCCCGCTCGCGAAGCGGCTCGCCGCCCGGATCAGCACCTTCGAGGACGTGACCGTCCCGGTCGGCGTGCTCGACATCACCCTCTACCGCGACGACCTGCGCCGGCACGCCACCCGCGCGGTCGGGCCGACCCAGGTGCCGCCCGGCGGCATCGACGGCAAGCGGGTCGTCCTCGTCGACGACGTGCTCTTCTCCGGCCGCACGGTGCGGGCCGCGCTCGACGCGCTCAACGACGTCGGGCGGCCGGCGTCCGTCCAGCTCGCCGTCCTGGTCGACCGCGGCCACCGCGAGCTGCCGATCCGCGCCGACTACGTCGGCAAGAACATCCCGACGTCCCTGGCGGAGAGCGTGAAGGTCACCCTCGCGGAGACCGACGGCACCGACGAGGTCAGGCTGTACGGGGGGACCCCCTCATGATCAGGCACCTGCTCTCCGGCGCCGACCTGGACGCCGCCACCGCCACCGAGATCCTGGACACGGCCGCCGAGATGGCCACGGTCGCCGGCCGGGAGGTCAAGAAGCTCCCCGCGCTGCGCGGGCGCACCGTGGTGAACCTCTTCTACGAGGACTCCACCCGCACCCGGATCTCCTTCGAGGCGGCGGCGAAGCGGCTCAGCGCCGACGTGATCAACTTCTCGGCCAAGGGCTCCAGCGTCACCAAGGGCGAGAGCCTGAAGGACACCGCGCTGACCCTCCAGGCGATGGGGGCCGACGCCGTGGTCGTCCGGCATCCCGCCTCCGGTGCCCCGCACCGGCTCGCCGACTGGGTCGACGGCTCGGTGGTCAACGCCGGCGACGGCACCCACGAGCACCCGACCCAGGCGCTGCTCGACGCGTACACGATGCGCTCCCGGCTGGGGCGGCTGGCCGGCCTGTCGGTCGCGGTGGTCGGGGACGTCCTGCACAGCCGGGTGGCCCGCTCGAACGTCCTGCTGCTGTCCACGCTCGGCGCCAAGGTGACCCTGGTCGGGCCGCCGACGCTGATCCCCGTCCACATCGCGCAGGCGCTCGCGCCCGGCACCGACGTCTCCTACGACCTCGACGCGGTGCTGCCGCAGTCGGACGTGGTGATGATGCTGCGGGTGCAGCGCGAGCGGATGAACGCCTCCTACTTCCCGTCCGCCCGCGAGTACGCCCGCCGCTACGGCCTGGACGGCCCGCGGATGCGCCGGCTGCCCGAGCACGCGATCGTCATGCACCCCGGACCGATGAACCGGGGGATGGAGATCACGCCCGAGGTGGCCGACTCGCCCCGCTCCACCATCGTCGAACAGGTCGCCAACGGGGTCTCCGTGCGGATGGCCGTCCTCTATCTGCTGCTCGGGGGGAACAACCGGTGAGCTCGTACCTGATCTCCAACGTCCGCGTCGTCGGCGCCGCGCCGACCGACGTGCTCATCCGCGACGGCGTCGTCGCGGCCGTCGGCGCCGGGCTGGACGCACCGGAGGCGACCGTCGTCGACGGCACCGGGCTGGTCGCCCTGCCCGGCCTGGTCGACCTGCACACCCACCTGCGCGAGCCCGGCCGGGAGGACGCCGAGACCGTCGAGTCCGGGTCCCGGGCGGCGGCGCTCGGCGGCTACACCGCGGTCTGCGCGATGGCCAACACCTCGCCGGTGGCCGACACCGCCGGCGTGGTCGAGCAGGTCTGGCGCCTGGGCCGGGAGGCCGGGCTGGTGGACGTGCAGCCGATCGGCGCGGTCACCGTCGGCCTGGCCGGCGAGCACCTCGCCGAGCTGGGCGCGATGGCCGACTCGGCGGCCCGGGTACGGATCTTCTCCGACGACGGGCACTGCGTCGCCGACCCGAGGCTGATGCGCCGGGCGCTTGAGTACGTGAAGGCGTTCGACGGGATCATCGCCCAGCACGCCGAGGAGCCCAGGCTCACCGAGGGCGCGCAGATGCACGAGGGCGAGGTCTCGACCCGCCTCGGCCTGACCGGCTGGCCGGCGGTCGCCGAGGAGGCGATCATCGCCCGGGACGTGCTGCTCGCCGAGCACGTCGGCAGCCGCCTGCACGTGTGCCACGTCTCCACCGCCGGCAGCGTGGAGGTGCTGCGCCAGGCAAAGGCCCGGGGCGTCCGGGTCACCGCCGAGGTCACCCCGCACCACCTGCTGCTCACCGACTCCCGGGCCGAGACGTACGACCCGGTCTACAAGGTCAACCCGCCGCTGCGCACCGCGGCCGACGTCGCCGCGCTGCGCGCGGCCCTGGTCGAGGGCGTGATCGACATCGTCGCCACCGACCACGCCCCGCACGCGGTGGAGGACAAGGAGTGTGAGTGGGCGTACGCCCGGCCGGGCATGCTCGGGCTGGAGACGGCGCTGTCGATCGCCCTCGACGTGCTCGGCCCGCAGTGGGACCTGATCGCCGAGCGGATGTCGCGCACCCCGGCCCGGATCGCCGGGCTGGAGGGGCACGGCCTCGACCCGGCGCCCGGCGTGCCGGCGAACCTGACCCTGGTCGACCCGGCCGCCCGCCGCACCATCGAGCCGGCGGAGCTGGCCAGCCGTAGCCGCAACACCCCGTACGCCCGCATGACGCTGCCGGGTCGCATCGTGGCGACCTTCCTGCGCGGCGAGCCGACGGTCCTGGACGGAAAGGCTGTTAAGTGATCCGAGCGAGGAGTGCAGCGGAGCGGAGCCCCGCAGTCCGGATCGAAGGAGACGCAGCGTGACGAAGCGGAGGCCCGCGATCCTCGTGCTGGAGGACGGGCGCACGTTCCACGGTGAGGCGTACGGCAGCGTCGGGGAGACCTTCGGCGAGGCGGTCTTCAACACCGGCATGACCGGCTACCAGGAGACGTTGACCGACCCGTCCTACCACCGTCAGGTGGTGGTGCAGACCGCCCCGCACATCGGCAACACGGGCGTCAACGGCGAGGACGACGAGTCGGGCCGCATCTGGGTTGCCGGCTACGTGGTCCGCGACCCGGCCCGGATCGGCTCGAACTGGCGGGCCACCGGCGGGCTGGAGGAGCGGCTGGCCGCCGAGGGCGTGGTCGGCGTCAGCGGCGTGGACACCCGGGCGCTGACCCGGCACCTGCGCGAGCGCGGCGCCATGCGGGTCGGCATCTCCAGCATCGAGACCGACCCACGGGCGCTGCTGGCCCGGGTGCGGCAGGCCCCGGAGATGGTCGGCGCGGACCTCTCCGCCGAGGTCACCACCGAGAAGCCGTACGTGGTCCAGGCCGAGGGCGAGCACCGGTTCACGGTCGCCGCGCTGGACCTGGGCATCAAGCGCAACGTCCCGCGCCGGCTCGCCGCCCGCGGGGTCACCACGCACGTGCTCCCGGCCGGCTCCACCATCGACGACCTGCTCGCCACCGGCGCGGACGCGGTCTTCTTCTCGCCCGGCCCGGGCGACCCGGCCACCGCCGACGCGCCGGTGGCCCTGGCGCGGGAGGTGCTCAGCCGCAGGATTCCGCTCTTCGGCATCTGCTTCGGCAGCCAGATCCTCGGCCGGGCGCTCGGCTTCGGCACCTACAAGCTCGGCTACGGCCACCGGGGCATCAACCAGCCGGTGCTCGACCGGGTCACCGGCAAGGTCGAGGTGACCAGCCACAACCACGGCTTCGCCGTCCAGGTGCCGGGCGCCGTGGCCGGGGCGGTCGTCCCCGACCAGGTGATCGAGACCGAGTTCGGTGGCGTCCAGGTGTCACACGTCTGCCTCAATGACAACGTGGTCGAGGGGCTGCGGGCGAAGGACGTGCCCGCCTTCACCGTCCAGTACCACCCGGAGGCGGCGGCCGGCCCGCACGACGCGGACTACCTCTTCGACCGCTTCGCCGAGCTCATCGAGGGCCGGACCCAGAGCGAGGGGCGCACACATGCCTAAGCGGACCGATCTCAAGCACATCCTGGTGATCGGCTCCGGGCCGATCGTGATCGGGCAGGCCTGCGAGTTCGACTACTCCGGCACCCAGGCCTGCCGGGTGCTGCGCAGCGAGGGGATCCGGGTCAGCCTGGTCAACTCGAACCCGGCGACGATCATGACGGACCCCGAGTTCGCCGACGCCACGTACGTCGAACCGATCACCCCGGAGTTCGTCGAGCTGGTGATCGCCAAGGAGCGCCCCGACGCGATCCTGCCCACCCTCGGCGGGCAGACCGCGCTGAACACCGCCGTCGCCCTGCACGAGGCCGGCGTGCTCGACAAGTACGGCGTGGAGCTGATCGGCGCCAACATCGAGGCGATCAACCGCGGCGAGGACCGGCAGCTGTTCAAGGACATCGTCGCCAAGGCCGGCGTACGCCTGGGTGTCGACGACCCGGCGGGCCTGGTGCCCCGCTCCCGGGTCTGCCACTCGATGGCGGAGGTCGAGGCGACGGTCGCCGAGCTGGGCCTGCCGGTGGTGATCCGGCCGTCGTTCACCATGGGCGGCCTCGGCTCCGGCATGGCGCACACCCCGGAGGACCTGGCGCGCATCGCTGGCGACGGGCTGACCGCCAGCCCGGTGCACGAGGTGCTCATCGAGGAGAGCGTGCTCGGCTGGAAGGAGTACGAGCTCGAACTGATGCGCGACCGGCACGACAACGTCGTGGTGGTCTGCTCGATCGAGAACGTCGACCCGATGGGCGTGCACACCGGCGACAGCGTCACCGTCGCCCCGGCCATGACGCTCACCGACCGCGAGTACCAGCGGCTGCGCGACCTGGGCATCGCGGTGCTGCGCGAGGTCGGGGTGGACACCGGGGGCTGCAACATCCAGTTCGCCGTGAACCCGGCCGACGGCCGGATCGTGGTGATCGAGATGAACCCCCGGGTGTCCCGGTCGTCGGCGCTGGCCTCGAAGGCCACCGGCTTCCCGATCGCGAAGATCGCCGCGAAGCTGGCCATCGGCTACACCCTCGACGAGATCCCCAACGACATCACCCTGAAGACCCCGGCGGCGTTCGAGCCGACCCTGGACTACGTGGTGGTGAAGATCCCCCGGTTCGCGTTCGAGAAGTTCCCGGGCGCCGACCCGGAGCTGACCACGACCATGAAGTCCGTCGGCGAGGCGATGAGCCTGGGCCGCAACTTCAGCGAGGCGCTGAACAAGGCGATGCGGTCGCTGGAGACGAAGGCGGGCGGGTTCTGGACCGTGCCGGACCCGGCCGGCGCGACGAAGGAGAACACCCTCGACGCGCTGCGGATGCCGCACGACGGCCGGCTCTACACCGTCGAGCGGGCGCTGCGCCTCGGCGCGTCGATCGCCGAGGTCACCGCCGCGTCGGGCGGGATCGACCCCTGGTTCCTGGACCAGATCGCCGCCCTCGTCGAGCTGCGCGCGGAGATCGTGGACGCCCCGGTGCTCGACGCCGAGCTGCTGCGCCGGGCCAAGCGGGCCGGCCTGTCGGACCGGCAGCTGGCCGCGCTGCGTCCGGAACTGGCCGCCGAGGACGGCGTACGGACGCTGCGGCACCGCCTCGACGTCCGCCCGGTCTACAAGACGGTGGACACCTGCGCCGCCGAGTTCGAGGCGACCACGCCCTACCACTACTCGACGTACGACCAGGAGACGGAGGTCGTGCCGTCGGCCCGGCCGAAGGTGATGATCCTGGGTTCCGGGCCGAACCGGATCGGCCAGGGCATCGAGTTCGACTACTCGTGCGTGCACGCGGTGCAGGCGCTGCGGAGCGCGCCGGTCGGCACCGCCGTCCCGGCCGCCGCGGGCGCGGGTTCCGCCTCCGGCGCTGCGGGTGCCGGTTTCGAGACCGTCATGGTCAACTGCAACCCGGAGACCGTCTCCACCGACTACGACACCGCCGACCGGCTCTACTTCGAGCCGCTCACCTTCGAGGACGTGCTGGAGGTCTGGCACGCCGAGGACTCCTCCGGCAGGGCGGCCGGCGGGCCGGGCGTGGTCGGGGTGATCGTCCAGCTCGGCGGGCAGACCCCGCTGGGCCTGGCGCAGCGGCTGAAGGACGCGGGTGTGCCGGTCGTCGGCACCTCGCCGGAGTCGATCCACCTGGCCGAGGAGCGGGGCGCGTTCGGGGCGGTGCTGGCCCGGGCCGGACTGCGCGCGCCGGCGCACGGCATGGCCACCTCGTACGACGAGGCGAAGGCGATCGCCGACGAGATCGGCTACCCGGTGCTGGTCCGGCCGTCGTACGTGCTGGGCGGGCGGGGCATGGAGATCGTCTACGACGACGCCACGCTGCGTGACTACATCGGGCGGGCCACGGAGATCTCCCCGGACCACCCGGTGCTGGTCGACCGGTTCCTCGACGACGCCATCGAGATCGACGTGGACGCGCTCTGCGACGCCGACGGGGAGGTCTACCTCGGCGGGGTCATGGAGCACATCGAGGAGGCCGGCATCCACTCCGGCGACTCGTCCTGCGCGCTGCCGCCGATCACCCTGGCGGGCTCGCACGTGGCCCAGGTGCGCCGCTACACCGAGGCGATCGCCCGGGGCGTCGGCGTGCGGGGCCTGCTCAACGTGCAGTACGCCCTGAAGGACGACGTGCTCTACGTGCTGGAGGCGAACCCGCGCGCGTCCCGGACGGTGCCCTTCGTCTCCAAGGCGACGGCGGTGCCGCTGGCGAAGGCGGCGGCCCGGATCGCGCTGGGCGCCACCATCGCCGAGCTGCGCGCCGAGGGGCTGCTCCCGGCGACCGGGGACGGCGGTTCGCTGCCGGCCGGCGCCCCGATCGCGGTCAAGGAGGCGGTGCTGCCGTTCAAGCGGTTCCGCACCCCGACCGGCAAGGGCGTGGACTCGCTGCTCGGCCCGGAGATGAAGTCCACCGGCGAGGTGATGGGCATCGACACCGCCTTCGGGCACGCCTTCGCCAAGTCGCAGTCGGCCGCGTACGGTTCGCTGCCGACCGCCGGGAAGATCTTCGTCTCGGTCGCCAACCGGGACAAGCGCGGCATGATCTTCCCGATCAAGCGCCTGGCCGACCTGGGGTTCGAGATCGTCGCCACCACCGGCACGGCGGAGGTACTGCGCCGGCACGGCATCGCCTGCGAGCAGATCCGCAAGCACTACGAGTCCGGCGGGGGCGAGGACGCGGTGTCGCTGATCCTCGGCGGCGACGTGGCGCTGGTGATCAACACTCCGCAGGGCTCGGGCGCGAGCGCCCGTTCGGACGGCTACGAGATCCGCAGTGCCGCCGTCACGGCGGACATCCCGTGCATCACCACGGTGCCGGGCGCGGCGGCGGCGGTGATGGGCATCGAGGCGCGAATCCGGGGCGACATGCAGGTCCGCCCGCTCCAGGAGCTGCACGCCGCCCTCCGAGCCGCCGAATGACCCCCCACCGCTCCCACCCCCACCCCCGCCCGTACGCGTTGATCATGAAGTTGTTGCCAGCCGGCACGGCGTGTCGCGGCGATAACTTCATGATCAACGGGGGTGGTCGGTCGTGATGTTCGAGCGGGTGGTCCGGCCGGGGTTGTTCCGGATCGGCGGCGGGGACGCCGAGGCGGCGCACGAGTGGACGCTGCGGCGGCTGGCGGGGTTGTCCCGCCGGCCGGCGGCGCTTGGGGTGTTGCGGGCCCGGTACGCCGTGCGGGCGCCGCGCACGGTGTTCGGCGTCGGGTTTCCCAACCCGGTGGGGCTGGCCGCCGGGATGGACAAGGACGGCGCGGCCCTGCCGGCCTGGCCGGCGCTCGGCTTCGGCTTCGTCGAGGTCGGCACGGTCACCGCGCACCCACAGCCGGGTAATCCCCGGCCCCGGCTGTTCCGGCTGCCCGGCAGCGAGGCCGTGGTGAACCGGATGGGCTTCAACAACGCCGGCGCCGAGGCCCTGGCGGCCCGGCTCGCGGCGCTGCCGCGCCCGATCGGCGTGCCGCTGGGCATCTCGCTGGGCAAGTCCAAGGTGACCCCGCTGGACGAGGCGGTGGCGGACTACCAGGCGTCCTACCGGGCGCTGCGCGGGCACGGCGACTACTTCGCGGTCAACGTTTCCTCGCCGAACACCCCCGGGCTGCGCTCCCTGCAGGACCGGGCGCACCTGGACGCCATCCTGGCGGCGCTGGTGGGGGAGAAGCCGGTGCTGGTGAAGATCGCCCCGGACCTCACCGAGCCGGCGATCGCCGAGCTGCTGGAGGTCTGCCTGGCCCGGGGCGCGGCCGGGGTGATCGCCACCAACACCACGCTGGCCCGCGACGGCCTCGCCCCGGCGGACCGGGCGCGCGGCGCGGAGACCGGCGGCCTGTCGGGTCGCCCGCTCGCCGACCGCGCCCGCGAGGTGGTCGCCTTCGTGCACCGGGAGGCCGGCGGGCGGCTGCCGGTGATCGGCGTCGGGGGCATCGTGGACCCGGACGCGGCGGCCCGGATGTTCGACGCCGGCGCCGCCCTGGTGCAGCTCTACACCGGCTTCATCTATCGCGGCCCGGACCTGGTCCGTGCCGCCGCCCGCGCCACGGGGACGGGCGGGTGACCCCCGCGGAGGTCCTGGCCGCCGACCGCGCGCACGTGTGGCACCCGTACGCGGCCCTGCCGCCGGCGAGCGCGCCCTACGTGGTGGAGAGCGCGGCGGGCGTACGGCTGCGGCTGGCCGACGGCCGGGAGCTCGTCGACGGGATGTCGTCGTGGTGGGCGGCGATCCACGGCTACCGGCACCCGGTGCTCGACGCGGCCGTGACCGACCAGCTCGGCCGGATGAGCCACGTGATGTTCGGCGGGCTCACCCACGAGCCCGCGGTCCGCCTGGCGGCCACCCTGGTCGAGCTGGCCCCGGACGGGCTGGAGCACGTCTTCCTGGCCGACTCCGGCTCGGTCGGCGTCGAGGTCGCGATCAAGATGTGCCTGCAGTACCAACGCGCTACCGGCCGGCCGGAGCGCCGCCGGCTGGGCACCTGGCGGGGCGGCTACCACGGCGACACGTTCCACCCGATGAGCGTCTGCGACCCCGAGGGCGGCATGCACCACCTCTGGGGCGACGTGCTGCCCCGGCAGGTCTTCGCCCCCGTGCCGCCCGGCGGCTTCGACACCCCGCCCGAGCCGGCCTACGAGGCGGCCCTGGTGGAGGCGGTCGAGCGGCACGCCCACGAGCTGGCCGCGGTCGTCGTGGAGCCGGTGGTCCAGGGCGCCGGCGGGATGCGCTTCCACCACCCGCACTACCTGCGGGTGCTGCGCGAGGTGACCCGGGCGCACGGCGTGCTGCTGATCTTCGACGAGATCGCCACCGGCTTCGGCCGCACGGGCACGATGTTCGCCGCCGAGCACGCCGGGGTGGTGCCCGACGTGATGTGCGTGGGCAAGGCGCTCACCGGCGGGTACCTGACGCTGGCCGCCACGCTCTGCACGGCGCAGGTCGCCCGGGGCATCTCCGCCGGCGGGGTGCTGGCGCACGGCCCGACGTTCATGGGCAACCCGCTGGCCTGTGCGGTCGCCAACGCCTCCCTCGGCCTGCTGCGGGCCGGCGACTGGGCGGGGCGGGTGGCGGGGGTGCAGGCGGGCCTGCGGGCCGGCCTGGAGCCGTTGCGCGGCGCCCCGGGGGTGGCCGACGTGCGGGTGCTCGGGGCGATCGGCGTGGTCCAGCTGGACCACGAGGTGGACCTGCCCGCCGCCACCGCCGCGGCGGTCGCGGAGGGGGTCTGGCTGCGGCCGTTCCGCGACCTGGTCTACACCATGCCGCCGTACGTCACCGACGACGCCGACCTGGCCCGGATCGCCGCCGGGGTCGCCGCCGCGGTGCGGGCCGGCTGAGCCGCCGGTCACGGTCCGGCAGGAGTACGCGGGCGCACGCGCCGCCCGCGACAGGAGCGTGCCCCGGCGGCGGACGCCCTGGGGTGCCGAGGAGAGGGAGAGAACCGGATGGAAAGCTTCGGCGCCCGCCTGCACCGGGCCGTCAGCGAGCGGGGTCCGCTCTGCGTCGGCATCGACCCGCACCCGGGGCTGCTGGCCCGCTGGGGGCTCGACGACGACATCCGGGGGCTTGACCGGTTCGCCCGGACGGTCACGGACGCCCTCGGTGACCGGGTCGCGGTGATCAAGCCCCAGTCGGCCTTTTTCGAGCGGTTCGGCTCGAAAGGTATCGCGATTCTTGAGTCAACTATCCGACAGTTACGCGATGCCGGCTCGCTCGTTCTGCTGGACGTCAAGCGCGGCGACATCGGCTCGACCGTCGCCGCGTACGCCTCGGCGTACCTCGATCCATCCAGCCCGGTCCATGTGGACGCGGTGACCGCGAGCCCGTACCTCGGTGTCGGCGCGCTCGCGCCGATGTTCGAACTGGCCGCCGAGCACGGCGGCGGGGTCTTCGTGCTGGCGCTCACCTCCAACCCCGAGGGCGCCGCCGTGCAGCGCGCGCGCACCGCCGACGGACGCACCGTCGCGCAGGCCGTGATCGACGAGATTTCCCAGCTCAACGCGGGTGCGCAGCCGCTCGGCAGCGTCGGACTTGTGGTCGGCGCGACCATCGGCGACACCGGTCACGACCTGTCCGCCGTGAACGGTCCGCTGCTCGCTCCGGGCCTCGGGGCGCAGGGCGCCACGGCGGCCGATCTGCGCGTCGTCTTCGGCTCCGCCCTGCCCGCGGTGCTGCCCTCGTACTCCCGCGAGGTGCTGGGCGCGGGCCCGGATCCGGACGCGCTGCGGGCCGCCGCCGACCGCGCCCTGACCGGCTGCCGGGCCGCCCTCGCCGCTGGTGACTGACTGACGGCTCGGTCACCTTTGTGAAGATCATCGCGCGTCCACGTTGCCGAATGCGCCGTCGACCGCTAGTTTTCCCCGCGCTGGGAACCACGGACCCCTTGGTTCACAGCGACACCACGTTTCACAGATGCGGCGGTGCGTCCCGCCCGTCGCGATAGGGACCTGAGGAGAACTGGTGCCGCTCCCGTCACTGACCCCCGAACAGCGCGCTGCCGCGCTGGAGAAGGCCGCGGAGATCCGCAAGGCCCGTGCTGAGCTGAAGGAGCAGCTCAAGCAGGGCAAGACCACCCTCGGAGCCGTCCTCGAGCGTGCCGAGTCCGACGACGTCGTCGGCAAGCTCAAGGTCTCCGCCGTGCTGCAGGCGATGCCGGGTATCGGCAAGATCCGGGCCACCCAGATCATGGAGAAGCTCAAGATCGCCGACAGCCGTCGCCTGCGTGGCCTCGGCGAGCAGCAGCGCAAGGCACTGCTTGGAGAGTTCGCCGCCAACTGAGGCTGGCTGCGTGTAGAAACAAGCAGTGAGCACGGATGACGAGGCGCGCCCGGCGGCTCGGCTCACTGTCCTGGCGGGGCCTTCGGGCTCCGGCACGGAGAGTGTCGTCGAGCGCGTCCGGGCGCGTTCTCCGTCCGTGTGGGTTCCGGTGCCGGCCACCACGCGATCCCGCCGGGAGAGCGAACTGGACGGCGTCGACCGGCTCTTCCTGACCCCCGCCGGGTTCGACCGGATGGTCGCCGCCGGGGAGCTGCTGGAGTGGAGCCGGGCCGGGCCGTACCGGCGCGGCACCCCCCTCGAACCGTTGCGCGCCCGGCTCGCCGCCGGGCAGCCGGTGCTGATCGGCCTCGACCTGGCCGGCGCGCTGCTGGTCCGGGCGGTGCTGCCCGACGCCCGGCTGGTGCTGCTGCACCCGCCGGGGCGCCTCCCCCCGCAGGTCACGCCGGCCGCCTTCGAACACACCCTCGCGCACGACCACACCGGGCGGGTCGTCGACGAGCTGGTAGGCTTGTCCGGTTCTTCTTTCCTGGCTCCGGCGCCACCGCGGATACGCGGTTGACCGCCAGCACCGCCAAGCGCGGTGCGATAGACGCAGAGGTTAATTCGTGGGATCCATCGCAAACCCCGAAGGCATCACCAACCCGCCGATCGACGAGCTCCTCGAGAAGACGACCTCGAAGTACGCGCTGGTGATCTTCGCCGCCAAGCGCGCGCGCCAGGTCAACGCCTACTACAGCCAGCTCGGTGAGGGTCTGCTGGAATACGTCGGCCCGCTGGTCGAGACCACGCCGCAGGAGAAGCCCCTCTCCATCGCCATGCGCGAGATCAACGCGGGCCTGCTCACCGCCGAGCCGACCGACCAGCCGTAATCCGCCCCGCGTCGATGTCCCCCCGGATCGTCCTCGGGGTCGGCGGTGGCATCGCCGCCTACAAGGCGTGCGAGCTGCTGCGGCTCTTCACCGAGTCGGGCCACCAGGTCCGGGTCGTGCCGACCGCGTCGGCGTTGCGCTTCGTCGGAGCCCCGACCTGGGCGGCGCTCTCCGGTCAGCCCGTCGCCGACGACGTCTGGTCGGACGTGCACGAGGTGCCGCACGTCCGGCTCGGTCAGCAGGCCGACCTGGTGGTGGTCGCGCCGGCCACCGCCGACCTGCTGGCCAAGGCCGCCCACGGCCTCGCCGACGACCTGCTCACCAACACGCTGCTGACCGCCCGCTGCCCGGTCGTGCTGGCCCCGGCCATGCACACCGAGATGTGGGAGCACCCGGCCACCGTCGCCAACGTCGCGACGCTGCGCTCCCGGGGCGTGCGCGTCGTCGAGCCCGCCGTCGGCCGGCTCACCGGCGCCGACACCGGCAAGGGCCGGCTGCCCGACCCGGCGGAGATCTTCGCGGTCGCCCGCCGGGCCCTCGCGCGGGGCGTCGGGGCCCCCGCCGACCTCGCCGGGCGGCACGTGGTGGTGACCGCCGGCGGCACCCGCGAGCCCCTCGACCCGGTCCGCTTCCTGGGCAACCGCTCCTCGGGCAAGCAGGGCTACGCCTTCGCCCGCTGCGCCGTGGCCCGGGGCGCCCGGGTCACCCTGATCTCGGCCAACGTCTCGCTGTCCGACCCCGCCGGCGTCGACCTGGTCCGCGTCGGCACCACGGCCGAGCTGCGCGACGCCACGCTCGCGGCGGCGGCCGACGCCGACGCGGTGGTGATGGCGGCGGCTCCGGCCGATTTCCGCCCCGCGACCTACGCGCCTGGCAAAATCAAGAAGTCGGACGACGGCAGCGCGCCCACCATCGAGCTCGTCACCAACCCGGACATCGCGGCCGAGCTGGGCCGGCGCCGTCGACCGGAGCAGGTGCTGGTGGTGTTCGCCGCGGAGACGGGCGACGCCGAGGCCAACGGCCGGGCCAAGCTCGCCCGCAAGCGGGCGGACCTCGTCGTGATCAACGAGGTCGGGTCCGACAAGGTCTTCGGCGCCGAGACCAACGCGGCGACGGTCATCGGCGCGGACGGTTCGGTCAGCCGGATGCCCGAGCGGTCCAAGGAGGACCTCGCCGACGGCGTCTGGGATCTCGTGGTGGCCCGGTTGCCCGGCCGTTCCTGACGGCTGGAAACGGGCACGACCGAAGAGGCCAGGCTCTGACGCGGATGACTACACTGCCGCGGAACGACTTCCACAATTTAGGAGTGCCGTGACACGCCGCCTCTTCACTTCCGAATCGGTCACGGAAGGCCACCCGGACAAGATCGCCGACCAGATCAGCGACGGCATCCTCGACGCCCTGCTCGCCGAGGACCCCCGCAGCCGCGTCGCCGTGGAGACCCTGATCACCACCGGTCAGGTGCACATCGCGGGCGAGGTGACCACCAAGGCGTACGCCGACATCCCGACCATCGTCCGCCGGACCATCCTCGACATCGGCTACGACTCGTCGAAGAAGGGCTTCGACGGCGCCTCGTGCGGCGTCAGCGTCTCCATCGGCGCCCAGTCCGAGGACATCGCGCAGGGCGTCGACAACGCCTTCGAGCTGCGTACCGGGGCGTCGGAGAGCGCGCTGGACGCCCAGGGCGCCGGCGACCAGGGCATGATGTTCGGCTTCGCCTGCTCTGAGACGCCGGAGCTGATGCCGCTGCCGATCGCCCTGGCGCACCGGCTGGCCCGGCGGCTCTCCCAGGTCCGCAAGGACGGCACGATCCCGTACCTGCGCCCCGACGGCAAGACCCAGGTCACGATCGAGTACGAGGGGCTGCGCCCCGTCCGGCTCAACACGGTCGTCGTCTCCAGCCAGCACGCGGCGGACATCTCGCTGGACTCGCTGCTCACCCCCGACGTGCGCGAGCACGTCATCGCCCCGGAGTTGGAGAGCCTCGGGCTCGACACCGAGGGCTACCGGCTGCTGGTCAACCCGACCGGCCGGTTCGAGATCGGCGGGCCGATGGGCGACGCCGGCCTGACCGGCCGCAAGATCATCGTCGACACCTACGGCGGCTACGCCCGGCACGGCGGCGGCGCGTTCTCCGGCAAGGACCCGTCGAAGGTGGACCGCTCGGCGGCGTACGCGACCCGCTGGGTGGCCAAGAACGTGGTCGCCGCCGGCCTGGCCGAGCGGTGCGAGGTCCAGGTCGCGTACGCGATCGGCAAGGCCCACCCGGTCAGCCTCTTCGTCGAGACGTTCGGCACCGAGACCGTGCCGGTCGCCTCGATCGAGAAGGCCGTCTCCGAGGTCTTCGACCTGCGCCCGGCCGCCATCATCCGGGACCTGAACCTGCTCCGCCCGATCTACCAGCAGACCGCCGCCTACGGCCACTTCGGCCGGGAGCTGCCGGACCTGACCTGGGAGAGCACCGACCGGGCCGCCGACCTCAAGTCGGCCGCGGGAGCCTGACCGGCACCAGGCGCAGCGACCGGCGACCCGCGGACGGGTCGCCGGTCGCTCGTGTCTGCGTCGACGTCCCCCTGGCCCACCTGGACCGCCCGTTCGACTACCTCGTCCCGGCCGAGCTGGACGCCGACGCCGTCCCCGGCGTACGCGTGAAGGTCCGCTTCGCGGGGCAGCTCGTCGACGGCTGGCTGCTGGAGCGGGCCGACGACTCGGGGCACACCGGCCGGCTGGCGTACCTGGAGAAGGTCGTCTCGCCCGAGCCGGTGCTCGCGCCGGAGGTCGCCCGGCTGGCCCGGGCGGTCGCGGACCGCTACGCCGGCAACCTCGCCGACGTGCTCCGCCTCGCCGTCCCGCCCCGGCACGCCCGGGTGGAGAAGGACGTCCGCGCCCGCGCCGCCGTCGCCGACGAGAGCCCCGCCGTCGCCGACGAGAGCCCCGCCGTCGCCGACGAGAGCCCCGCCGTCGCCGACGAGAGCCCCGCCGTCGCCGACGAGAGCCCCGCCGTCGCCGACG